>DAOVKB010000003.1:0-38643 GCA_030631995.1 archaeon
AACAAAGCCTAGAAGTATGAAACCAATTCCAATTTTACCTGTTATGGAGAGCGTAATAACCCAATCTTTCACAACAAGAAAAATAATTAGTGGGATTACAAGAAATAAACTTGACCATACTATAGTCCCCAAAATAAATGTTTTATAATCTGAAGAAATCTTTTTTCTTTCCATAGATGATTCAGGAGATAAGTCTGCCTTTTTGTCAGCCATTTGAAATCACTCAATTGCATAATATTAGTAAGAATGATATAAAACGATTATGTTCAATAAAAATTTGAAAGAGAAGAAGGATGAAGGAAGATGAAAGCATTATTTATTCTTTTTGTATGCTATTTCTCCTCCTAAGATAGTATAAAGAATATCAACATCATGAAATTCTTCTAACTTAATATCATCCAAATTATGACTTAGAATTACAAGGTCTGCTAATTTTCCAGGTTCGATTGTTCCCTTGATATGTTCTTCTCTAGCTATTATTGCAGGATATATAGTATAGCATTTCATTGCTTCTTCTAAGGTTAGTCGGAGTTCTGGATTTGAATGGAAAAGAGCACCCTTTATTCCATAGAGAGGACCTAAAGGCATGCCATCACTACCAAATGCAACAATAAGATCGTTATCTAAAACCCATCTGAACGGATTATTTAACATTGTTCTTTCTTTGCCTAGCCTTTGTTCATACATACTGTTTACGCCTACTAGTCCCCATCTCCAAACGAAATTTGGTTGCATTGAGAAAACAAGGTTAAGCTTCTTTGATCTTTCAACATCCTCTTTTCTTAGAAGCTCTGCATGTTCAATACGATGTAAGGCATGTCTACATTCCTCTTCATCTATATTCTTCTCAATACTCTCAATCACATCAGTAATAGCTCTATCCCCTATTGCGTGAGCTGCGATCTGCAGATTAGCATTATGCACTTTAGTAATCATATCATCTAATTGCTTTTTGTCATAAAGAGCAAAACCTTTTTCTCCTTCTTTATCGTTATAATCTTCATAAACAGAAGCTGATCTCGAGCTTATTGCTCCATCCGTCATCAATTTGCACGCACCAATTTTGAACCATTTATCTCCAAAATTCCTGTCAATTCCTATTTTGATAATTTCATCAATCATATCTTCATAGATTATACCATATACTCTCAATTTCAATTGATTGTTATCAATTAGATGCAGATAGACAGGCATAGATTCAAAAGTAATGTTATCATGAATTGAAGTAATCCCAAGTTCGATTGCTTCTTCCATTCCCATTGTTATACCCTTAATAAAATCATCAAAAGTTGGACGGATTTCTTTCTTATCAGAGAGTTCTACATCTCTCAATATTCCTGTAATATTACCTTCCTCATCCAAATCAACACCAAGTTGTTGTTTAGAAAGTTCAAGCCTTTGAAATCCTAGACTATTTACAGAAACCATGTGTCCTGAAACATGTCTTAGAATGACAGGATTATCTGGACTAATTGGATCCAAATCCTTTGCTAAAATATATCTCTGTTCTGGCCAATTACTTTGATCCCATGCTCTCCCTATTATCCATTCACCGGGAGATTTCTTTTTAATTTCGGATTCTACTAGTTCTAAAGCTTCATTCAAATTCTTTACTTTACGAAGATCCAAGTATACTTTATTCAAACCTGTCCAAGGAATGTGAGTGTGAGCATCAATAAAACCAGGAATTACGGTATTGTCTTCAGCATCAATAATAATAGTGTCCTTTCCTATCAATTGCTTTATTTGTTCTTTGTCACCTACTCTTACAATATGATCAGAGTAAATTGCAATAGTTTCTAATTTTTTATTATCTTTATCTAAAGTCCAGACATTAGCATTTTGTATTACTAATGTTGCATGAATCTTACCTTCCATGCATTGGATTACACTTGAACTGTTTTAAATTCTATTGTTGCAATATGAATACGGGCCTTTTCCTCTATTTCTAAAACTAAATTTATATACTGATATTCTTCTTTGAACAAAGAGTAAAATGACAAAGATATCATTAGTTATTACTGAAAACAGAGGAGAAGGTACTGTTAAAGCAATTGACCTTCTTGCTTTCAATCCAGTAAAAGGAAAAAAAGTTGTGTTAAAACCTAATTTCAATACAGCTGATCCTCCTCCAGCTTCTACCTCAATAGATACATTGCGAGCACTGATATTTAAACTACAAAAAATGTATGCAAGATCAATAACTTTAGCGGAAAGAAGTGGTCCTGCAGATACTCACGAATGTCTTGAACAAAAAGGCATTTACAATTTAGCAGAAGAACTAGACTTCGAGATTGTAAATTTAGCGGAAGTTCCATTGGAAGATTATGTTCTTCTTAAACCTGAAAATAGCAACTGGGATAATGGCTTCCTGTTTGCTAAAATATATCATGAAGCTGAATGTATAGTTGAAACTTGCTGTCTAAAAACCCATCAATTTGGAGGTCATTTCACTCTCTCTTTGAAAAATGCAACAGGTTTGGTTCCAAGAAGAAATTTGGATGGAAATGCTTACATGAAAGAATTGCATAGTTCTCCTAAACAAAGATCTATGATAGCAGAGATAAACAGTGTGTTTAGTCCTGTGCTAATTGTTCTCGATGGAGTTTCAGTATTTGTCGATGGGGGTCCAGCTAAAGGAACTCTAAAAGAAGCTAATGTGATGATTGCAGGAACTGATAGAATAGCAATTGATGCTGTTGGAGTCGCTATTCTTAGAATATTAGGAACAACTCCTGAGGTATCGGAAGGATCAATCTTTGAACAAGAGCAAATTGCACGTGCTGTAGAATTAAAGCTAGGAATATCTTCACCTGAAGAACTTGAAATCATAACAGATTCAGCTGAATCAGCAGAATTAGCAGAAAAAATCATACGAGAACTTCATAAATAGTGGATAGCTTGTTTAATTCTTAAACAACTCTTTAACATTGTAATTGGTGCGTATATGCAGGAAATAGATAGTGTAAATACTTGGCGACAAAGAACTAAAACCAATTTGAAAGAAATTTTCAAAGCTAATGATACAAGAGAAGTAGCAGTTTTTTTTACATCACAATTTGTTGGTTTTCTAGTTTTCTTGTCTCTTAGACAGATATTCCCACTTTACTTGCAGAAGACAACAGGTCTTACAGAGGAAGAAGTTGTAATTAAATGGGCAATTATTGTAGCTGCATACACATTCGGAGGGATAATTACAAGAATTCCTTCCGGATTATTTATAGAAAAGATTGGGAGGAGAAATATGATAGTCATTTCCTATTTTCTAACAATTGGTTCAATTGTAGGGTTAGCTTTTACAAAAAATACAATCCTACTTGCAGTTCTTTTTATAATTCTACGTACTGGGAATAATAGTTTTGGTTTATCTAGTAGGTCATTGTTATCCGATTTGGAGACAAAATACAAAGGCTTCTATAACTCGATGATTTCAACGGCAGGAAGATTCGGGAGTTTGATAGGTACTATTGCTTTGGGAGTGTTATTGGACTTTTTTAAACCATACATAATGCTAGTTTTTGCAGGAATTTTAGCAGTAATTGGGTTAATAATATTTTTGTATATTTTTATAGAAGGCAAAGGTGAGGATAGATTTAAGAAAAGACAAGAAGTGAAATGGGCTGGAAATAAAGTAAGAATCAAACGCAAAGACTTCTTGAATAGCATTTTCATTTTCTTCTTTTTCGCATTTGTAATCTTCGGAATCATGGAAGGATTCAGTAATCCAATATTTTCTTTATACGGTAAAAATGTCATTAATTTGTCAGACAGTCTTGTTGGAATATTAATTGGCCTTTCAAATATAAGTTTCATATTAGTTGGACCGATTATTGGTCTTGCAATTTCTGACAGCAAGAAAATCGTAAATTCCCTCCTATTAGCAGCACCAATATTGTTGGCATGCAATTTCTTGATGATTTTCCTTTTCCCATCAAATCAAATTGTATATACCGTTTTTCTATTTGTTCGAAATGTTGGACATGCCTTGTTCTTTCCAGTTGTTATGACCATTTTAACGTCTGAGTTATCAAAGGATCTATTTACTATATTATACTCTGTTATTACAACAGCTTTCTTCTTAGGTATAGCTGCTACAAGTTATTTTTCTGGGATTCTTTACACAACAAATATCACATATCCATGGTTGAGCTCCTTAGTCTCTGCTATATTACTGATTTTAGTAATGATAGCATATATTTTGTATAATAGAACAAGAGAAGTGACAGAAATAAAAAGAGAAGAGGATTTTGTGGATTTTAAATAGCATAATTCTGTAATATTAGTGTGTCAATCGAGATTCGAAATTTATCAAAAACCTTCAATAGAAAGGGTAAAGAGATAAGAGCTTTAGACGACATCTCATTGAATATTAGAGAAGGGGAATTTATTGGACTTTTAGGACCAAATGGAGCAGGGAAAACAACTCTAACAAAGATTTTAACCACCTTACTCCTTCCAACATCCGGTGATGCATATATAGATGGTGTAAGTATACATGATGATAAAAAAATACGTAATATGGTTGGTTCAGTCTTTGGTGAAACAGGAGGAAGAAGTCTATATTACAGACTTTCCATATTCGATAATTTGCTATTCTACAGTACCCTGAGTGGTGTTAAAAAAACAGAAGCAAAAAAGAGAATTAATTCCTTACTGAATTTCTTTGATCTTGAATCTAAGAAGAATACACTTGTAATGAAATTATCAACTGGAATGAAAGCTAAAGTTCTTTTGATACGAGCACTTATTCCTTTTCCAAAGGTGTTACTACTAGATGAGCCAACACTCGGATTCGATGCTGAAAGCTCTGAAATTGCACGAGATTTACTTATGGAGTTTAATAGAGAATGTGGAACTACGATAGTCTTAACGAGTCATAATTTTCCTGAAATTGATGATTTAACATCAAGATTAGTCCTAATTGATAATGGACAAATCATTCAGGATTGTCCACCAGATATATTCAAAGAGTCAGTAGCACAACATTATGTTCATCTAGTATTCAGTCTCCCATCATTTCACTATAAGAGTTTTGAAGATCTAATACATATTTCCGCAGGTGCAGAGATCTTATTTTTCATGGAAAAGGATTTGGACAACTTTATATTTGAAGTAAAGATAAGACCTATTAAATTCACTCTTAATGAAACTATTTCAAGACTTACTGTTCTAATTCTTAGGGCAGGAGGAGAAATCTTTCAAGTTGCGCCTCATATGCCAAGTTTAAAAGAATCTTTTCTTGCTTTTCTTGCAATTAATAAGCAAAAGGATGATTATACTCAATCGTTTGATGAAATGTTCTCTTTACCTTTTCAGGAGGAGGAATAATATTCATTTACAAGCTAGTGAGGTTGTTTCCTCTTTTATTCATATCAAGAAGGAGAGTACAGCATTATCCCGCGTTAGTGCTATTTTTCTAACACGAGTGAAAATGGCCTTTAATTACAAGAGCAGTCTTCTAATGACCCTTGTTCTCAATTTAGTAACAATTATGATGTATTTCTTCTTTAGCAGAATAAATCCAGAAATGCAAGTATTTGGTATTAATGCTACTTATTTCGAATTTGCTATTGTTGGATTATGTTTACAAATGGTTGTTGGAACTAGTCTAGGGACAGTAAGTGCAAACATATACAATGAAATACTATCTGGGACATGGTCCTCAGTTCTTCTAAATTTCAATTTTATTGAATACTCAATTGGGACTACATTAGCAGGAGTTATGCTCTCTTCAATTTCTATCTTTGTAGCAATAGGTTTAGCATATCTGACAATCGGATTTTATTTGACGATTACTTTCCAAGAAGTGATGATCCTTATTTTACTATTTATTCTCATTGTTCTTGCCCATATGTCAATTTCAATGCTTTTCGCGGCTTTCACAATATTCTATCAAAAAACTAGTAATTTGATATCAATCTTATATCAACTTTCAAAAACCTTCAGCGGAGTAGTGTTTCCTGTAACACTATTGAGTGGATTTCCTCTATTGGTTTCAAAGAGTCTACCACTCACGTATGGTCTTGAGACAATACATCAGCTTCTTTTTTCTCCAACACTAAATATGGACTACATCTATGTTAATTGCTTGATAATTATTGGTTTCATTGTTTTACTAGGATCCATTGCTTATGGATTGGTTTTCTTAAGTTTGAAAAATATAAGGAAAAATGGGAAAGTGGATTGGTATTGATATCCTTAAAAAATCCAGATGAAGTGATTAAGAAATTTCAAACACATGAATCTTCAACTTCATTCTCTAAAGGTCTAAAAGCACTTTTCGTAAGGAATATGAAAATAATTTGGCAGTATAAATTTTCTCTTATAATGGGATTTGTAAATACCCTGATTGTAACTTCACTGTTCTTCTATATCTCCTTACTGGTACCTGATTTGCAGATGACTCAAGATGATTATGCTGTGGACAGTATATCTTTCATTTTTGCGGGTGTTTTGTTATTAGAAATTTCCACAAAAATACTGATGAAATCTATGAATAGTTTTACAAGTGAGATGAAACAAGGCACATTCGAAACACTAGCTACTCTACCTTTTGGATTACGAAGATATTTCGTATCCGAAATTGCTTTCGAGGTTTTGTATGGGGTATTGTTATCAACTATTTACTTTGTACCAATTTTCTTTATTTTTCCAGTGTTTAGATCAGTTACAATAACTGTTGCTTCTTTCTTCTCTATGCTTTTAGTTGCTCTTTGTACAATATTATTTTTCTTTTCTCTATCTCTTCTTGCAGCGAATTTTACAATTCTTAACAAAAGGGGAAAAGAAATTGCTATGGTGCTGATAGGAATTATGCATTTGTTAAGTGGAAGCTTGTTCCCTCTCCAACTCTTTCCTAAATGGTTGGAGTATATAGCTCTTGCTTCACCATTCACATTTGCTGTCAGAGCATTTCGTTTATGTCTTTTTGGCCAAGGAATCCTCACAGATAACATCATATGGGGGGCAATTGTTTTTCTTGTTCTGTCATCAATTGCTCTGATTGTTATTTTCTATTTTACTTTCAGTATTATCTATAGAAAAATCAGATCAACAGGGACTATACATGAATTCTGACTTTACATTATTTCAGAATAGCTAAAAATTGATTAATAGAATTTAACACATCGCTAGATTGAGTAATTGCTCTTCCAATAATTATAATATCTGCCCCATTTTCCAATGCTTTCTGGCTTTTTTCTAGATCTAATCCTCCCGCAACAGCAATTAGAGTCTGGGGATATTCATCCCTTATTTTTTTAATAAGATCCCATGGATGCTCTTCTCGCTTCTCTTGATCAATCCCTCTATGAAATAGGAGAACATCTGGTTTCTTATTTAATTTGCTCAATACATCTATAGGATCCTTTACATTCATCAAATCAAGAATTAAATCTGTTCTTCTTAAAATGCTTTCATCTATTGCTGATTCTATTGTTTCAACAGAAGCTAAACCGCTAATTGCTACAGCTTTAGCATTTTCTTCGGCAGCTATTTGAACCTCTAAAAATCCAACATCCAAAGTTTTCATATCAGCTATGACATATGTATTGGCTTGAGCTTCAAATATATCTCTTATAATTTGAATACCAAATTTCTTGATCAAAGGAGTTCCTGCTTCGACTAAAATCTTTTCAGATTTGGGAATTTGAGAGAGAACTGATTTAAGTTGCTCTTTGTCAACTAAATCTAAAGCTATTTGAAGGTAAGGAGGATTGGTTAATTTCATTCTATACACTTCTGAGTTTTTCCGGAAAACCTTCTTTTAGAAGTCTGGGTTGTGCTACATCTTTTACATAGTTTAATATATATTCTTGATTTCTTTTATCCCCATGAATTAGAATTATATCTCGTGCACCTGTTTTTTCCATTATGAGTTTCAAACCATCCACAGAACTATGACCAGAGTATGGAAATTTCATTATCTGCATTTCAAGATCAATTTGCTTTTTCTTTCCATAATCTGCAAATAGAGTTACTTTTCTTTCTCCATCATAGATTGCTCTACCAGTAGTACCGTCAACTTGGTATCCTGTAAAACCTAGAACATTGTTCTCATTAGTTCCAAGAAGTTCTAAGTAAGAATGAATTGGCCCTCCTTCTAACATTCCGGAGGTTGTAACAATAATAGAACCTTCTTCTTTATTTGATATATATTTCCTAGAAGTGCTAGTTCGTTCAGAAAGTGAAGGTACAGGTATGAAATTATCTTTTCTAAAGGGAGAGCTCATACCAGCTTCTTTGATCTGGGTTAGAAATCGTTTTGAAACCCAATTTTCACTTAGAAAATGTTCAGTAACCATATTCATGTGATTTATCATACCGTCAATGTAAATTGGAATATCATCTAATTCTTGATCTAAAGCAAGTGTAATCAGTGTTTCTTGTGATCTACCTACTGCAAAAGAGGGTAGTATCATTTTGTTTCCTTCGTCTGCTATTTGCTTAGCTAAAAGTCTTAGACCTACATCGATTTTTTTTCTTTCAGGTACATACCGATCTCCATTTGTAGATTCTATCAAAAGGACATCTATTTTCTCCTCCGGGAGATCATATCCGTCAAACATGGGAGTAACTCTATCATTTATATCCCCAGTATAGAGAATAAGTGTTCCATCCCAATCTATGAGAACTTGAGCAGCTCCAAGAACATGTCCAGCATTAAGAAATTCTGCGGTTATACCATCTGCAATTTTGAACTTTCGTTTATAATTATGAGTTTTGATATTTTGATATACTTTATCTAAATCTCTTTCAGACCAATGTCTTCTTCCTTCAATTTTCAAGTGATCCAACCAAAGTTTATACACAACTTCCTTTGTTGGATCTGTCATGTGATAATCTCCCTTATAACCCTTCTTTGCCAGTTTTGGAACATAACCAGAATGATCTATATGTGCATGACTAAGAATGAACGCGTCTAAGTTTTCTGCAATAGGATCAACACCAACAGGTGCTCTTGAGAGTTGTTTGGGAACAAGCTCAATTCCACAATCAAGAAGAATGCTTCGGTCTCTATCCCGAATAACGAAAGCACTTCTTCCAACATAATTTGTGGACCCGTGAGCAATGATTTCAATGTCATTCATTTATTTCACTGTTTCGTAGTTTTTAGTTAAAAGCTTAGAAGACTAAGTGACCTCTTTAAAGCCTTAAATCGACGATTTCTTTTACTGCTCTTAAAATTTCCCCTTTAGCCAATTACTAACTAACAAATTAATTTGAATACTCTTTTATATTACGTTAGATAGATTCAGCATGAGAAGAATGTCTGATGAAAAGAAAAAGAAAGAAAAAGAAGATTTTCGTTCTTCCTTAACTGATGCATACAAATCATTTGATTCTGAATTAGACGAAACTAAAGAAAAGGATAAACAAAAGAAACAAGAAATTATTGAGGAAGGAATTGAGAGGATAGAGAAAAAATCCTCAAAAGAGTTAGGTTCATCAAAGATACTTGCTGCAAAAATACTTGATATCAGACAAAAGGCAGGAATGACACAAACAATAGGAACTGCTGGAAAAATTAAAACCCCCATCCTTTTTGGTAAAGATGATTTCAAACAGAAACTCGTAAGAGAATTATTAGTTATAGGTACAGAAGAATTAGCTGATATTGGGAGTGTTATAACCATTGCTAACTTAGTGGATTACTTCAGAGAAACCAGACCTAATTGGAAAATAAAAACAGGAGAAATTTTAGAAGCTCTTAAGGTAATGGAGAAAAAAGACGTGATACCAAAAAGAGTTGATATTGGTGATGAGGAGGTTCTCATTAGATTCAAACCTATTGAGTTATCACAAGACATTCAACAAGTGCTTATATTATCCACAGGATTACCATTCCTAACAATTGAAAAGATAGCAAGTCATTTAGGTTGGCCAATAGAAAGAGCTCAAAACACATTGACTGTTATGAATAAATTAGATATAGCAGTTCTAGATGGGGAAACAGGAAATTATTATTTCCCTGGAGTGAGTGATATCTAATAAAATTACCTTTTTGCATTTTACGAATAATTTATAAAGTAACAAACACTCAATAAGCTTGGCGAGATCAAACAAATATTTTATTTGATCTCGCCCTCCCTCCCTCATTTTCTTCCAGAATTACCCTTAATCTAAATCACTTTTGCCTGAACCAGTATTTTGAATTCAGTTTTGCTTTTTCTTCATCCATCTCTGCAAGAACTTTCACAGCATAATTTGCAGCTTTTATTGCTTCTTTTTCACCTAACGTTCCAAATTCATTAGTAACTCTATTAGCATAAACAGCGCATATGGCTCCAGCTCTCTTACCAAAGATTTGAGATAAAGTAAAGATGTGGGAAGCTTCCATTTCGATATTTATCACACCCATTTTTTGTAAATCAGGAACAATAGTATCTGTCTTTGATATTTTGTAATCGTTGAAACCTGGTCTTCCTTGACCAAGATAAAAGCTTGAAGATGATGCAGCTACACCAACATGATAAGTGTAACCTAGGTTTTCACAAGCTTCTATGAGTGCTAGGACAACTTCATAATGAGCTGTTGCAGGATAGCTTTCAGGAACATAGTGTATACTTGATCCTTCCATTTTCACTGCACCAGTATTAATTACTAAATCGCCAAGCTCAACACCAGGTTGTATCACTCCTGTAGAACCTACCCTTAGAAAAGTATCACAGCCTATATTCATCAATTCAGTTAAAGCAATTTCACAAGCAGGGGTGCCTATTCCAGTAGAAGTTACACTGATTGGGACACCATGAACCTTCCCTGTAAAAGAGTAGTACTGACGATGTGTTGCTATTTCTTTAAATTCATCCCATGTTCTAGCAATTCTTTTTGCTCTGTCTGGATCTCCTGGGAGCAAAACAGGTCCTAGAAGATCATTTGGTTTACATTCAATGTGGTATTGTTTTCCCTCTTCAAAAGTTGGTTTATCAGCTGATACTTTCTTTCCGTTATTGTGCATGATAATATATTTAGAATTATATAATAAAAAGATTTCACAGAAGAGGTTACTATCCTTGGAAAGGTTAAGCATTAAGATTATCAAGAATATCCTTTGCGCGATCAAATGAAATTTTTTCTTCTTCAATCATCTGTTGTGCAATTTCCTCTATTTTGTCACCCTTAGCTCCTGCGTTTATAGCAATATTTCTAGCATGTAAGGTCATATGACCACTTTGGATACCTTCAGATACTAAAGCACGAAGTGCTGCTACATTTTGTGCTAAACCTACTGCAGCAACAACACATGCAAATTCTTCAACATTAGAAACACCGAGGATCTTTAATACAGCTTTATAGGTTGGATTCATGTTAATAGCACCTCCAAGTACACCTATTGATAGAGGAATCTCTAGACAACCGAATAAATCGCCATTATTATTTTTCGTGAATTTAGTGAGTGATTTATATCCACCATCCTTCGTAGCATAAACATGAGCTCCTGCCTCTACGGCCCTAGTATCATTTCCAGTTGCTAACAACACTGCTATGATCCCATTCATTATACCTTTGTTATGTGTAGCACATCTGTATGGGTCATGATCAGCTAGGTCATAAGCAAGAAGGATTTTATCTACTATATTCTCTCCCCCTAATTCTTTTTTATCAAACACAGCTTCTACTTTCACATATCTTTTGTCTGATAGATTTGAAATGATACGAAGAAGCACTGTACCTCCAGTTAATTTCTCAATTTCTGGTTTTAAGGCTTCCAACATTGTGTTTACTGAATTCGCACCCATAGCATCTTTTACATCGACTATAAGGTGCAATACAAGATAGGACTCTAATTGTCCTTTTATTCTTCTAATCTCTATATCTTTAGCTCCCCCACCTAGATCAGTTAAAATCTTGTTTGTTGAATTAGCTATTTCCAGTAGATTAGAAATATTAGATTGAATTTTCTTCTCAGCTAATTTAAAATCATGAACACTCAACACTTGAATTTGACCAGTAGCGAAAGATCCTGAATATTCAGCTTTAAAACCTCCTGACTTTCTGACTATTTTTGCAGCATGACTAGCTGCTGCAACTACAGAAGTTTCTTCAATTGCCATTGGTACTAAGTACTCTTTTCCATTAACAATGAAGTTTGTTGCGATTCCTAATGGAAGAGAGAGTCTTCCCACAACATTTTCTATCATAAAACTTAGAGCTTCATCACTAATTGTTTTACCTTCAAGATTAGTTATTTCCTCTTCAGTAAGTTCAAGCAATTTTGCGATAATATTTCTTCTCTCTTCAACAGTTAGATTGTAAAAATTGGGAATCCGTGAACTAAAGGTCATATATCTAATGCAAAAACAGCAATTAAAAAGGTTTTTTCAATATTATAATTCTTCAAGTACTTGGATCTTTTGATCCTTGAATTGTCTCATTATATTTGTAACATAACCCGCAATTTGATTTCTCATCTTCTTTGACATGGTTGAACATACTTCTTCTACAACATGTTTGTTATTTTGAAAATCATTATTTAATTGGTCGTGAAAGTCTCTTACTATTTGTTTGGAAATTCTTTTTATCTGGCTTGTGCGGATGTTACCCATTTAATCACTATCTGGTGCTTTTTACAATTAATTTTAAATCTTACTATCAAAGAGGTATTTAGTAAAGAGAGAGTTAGAAGTAAAATTGCTCAGTTGCATATACCTCAATACCATTTGAAGTAATGGAAAGAGGACGTTCTATCATTTCGTGTTTTAATCCACGCATTTTGCGAATGTTTAGACTTCTAATTGCTACATTATTGAGATATTCATAATTTAGGATAATTACTCCTTGACTCATGAATTCTTCAACACCAAAACGGCTAACTTCTCTTCCTCTCATCTCACTTGTTAAAATTGTTGTACACTCTAATGAGGACATTACAGCACTTAATTTCAGTATTTGTCTTCGAATTTGTTGTTCAGATTCCATTGATAATGCAAGAGCTGTTATACTATCTATAACTACTCGCTCTGCAGATGTTTTATCTATAACCTCTACTAGTTGTGTGATTAGCTCATCAACATCAACTTCTGTTTGATATTTTTCTTCAGAACCTACTCCAGCTCTGGGACTGAAACCATCAATAAGAACTAGTAAATTGTCTTTTTCCAAATCTTTTAAATTCCATCCAAAATTAAGACATTCTTCACGTACATGTGCAGGATGTTCGTCAAAAGATACAAAAATACCGCTTTCTCCTCCAGAAACTATTCCATGATATAGAAATTGCACTCCAAAAGTAGATTTCCCTGCTCCTGCAGGTCCTGAAACGAGTATTGTTCTACCTCGAGGAAATCCTCCACCAATTATACGATCTAATCCGATTATTCCGGTTTCTATAAGTTCCATAAGTGCAATTGTTTTACGATATAAAAAAAATTTCGGAAGTGATAGCTAATTTTGTCATTTTTCCTCGATTTTCTTTATATCCCATCCACCTGTTGATCGAAAAGCTATAGTTGGTTGAGACAAATTGTCTATATGCATTAGAAGCTCTACATCATATTTCTTTCTAAAATGTGAAGAAGCTTTAACAAATTTGTAGTTGCCATCAACAATGTGGATAACTGTACCTAACGAAGCTTTGCTTGAAAGTTCTGAAGTTTCATCTATTATACCAACTCTTGACATCATTTCCCAATTCATTGTTCTTATCAATGGATGACTTCTGCCCTTACTATGAACATTCACAGTTCCCAAGCAATAAAATGAGGATTTATGTGCGGTTGAAAGCGAAGAGTAGGGAGTGAAATTAGATTTAAGAAAGCTTTGTAGTTCTTTTGGACTAGATTTTAATTTGAGCTGTAATTGGTAGCTGGATTTAATATCAGGAAACTTCTTGATAAGCAAATTATATAGTTCCATTACTTCCGATTTAGCTGAAGAAAATCCTGCAAAATACAACCAGCTTAAATATTCTAGACATGCAATACATAATCCTTTGTTGTTTCCATTCAGAGATAAGTGGAATGTTTGTGCAAACATTAAACTTGCTTTCTTTAATTCTCCCAATTGCATATATTTGAATCCAAGTTGATTTATAAATTCAATATTATCATAATCATAATCTGTAGTTTTTTCTATAATTCTTTCTCCTCCCAGAATCACTGTTAGAAGAATCAATGCAGGAATAACGTTAAAAACATCACTTCTTTGATGCGTATTACACTTATCTTCAAAGGCTGGTGTGAAGTATGAATTTAGTCGATGCAATTGACCAGAAAGTAGCAATAGAATCATTCTAAGGAAATGAATATCAATGCTAAGTTCACTAATTTCCTTTGTACCTTGAAATAAAATCATCATCAGCTTGTCCATGTAAACTCTTGCTAAGTCAAGCTTCTTGTTTTCGATTAAACAAATACAACCTAAGTATTGTAGTCTTCCAAGTAGAAGAAGTGCTTCATTGTAAGTTGAGTGATCTTCTATTATATCGATAGCTAGTTTCCAATCAATTATATGATCTGTAATTTCTCTGACTCTAGTCAGAATCTCACCTTCTAATTCCTGATAGTTTCCCTGTACAAAATCCTCTTCTAAGTGTGTAAGATCACTTTGAACCTCAACAAGTAATTCTCTAAGCTGTAATGATTCAATTGAAAATCCATCTACTTCTTTCATATCTTTTGGAGCTGCTAGTGTTAATCTCTCTTCATATTCCGTACGTATAACAGAGATAGCAGAATCAAGTATTTTTCTAATACGCTTTACTGGATCATAACGATTTGTACTCTCAACTGAATATCTTATTTCAGCTGTAAAAAGTCGTGATTCCAGCTCTTTAAGAAAGTGTTCAGAACTTTTCTCTTGATTTTCTTCAATAACGTAGCTAGCAAAAGCACTATCAGTAAGAGTAGACAATCCAATTAATTCTGCAACTTCTAATAATTTGAGATCGCTACTAACTATGGTAGCTTTTATTTTCTCAGCTAGATAAATCACCGCTAAATCAGGTTTCTGAGGAAGGCTAGTTGATTCTTCACTTAATCTTCGAATGAATTTCTGAAAGTCTACTTCTTTTATCTCTTTTACTTTAACATGAGGTATGATTTCCCTTTGAACGAAAAACCGCAATTCATTTTTCACATAAGTAGGGATAGCCACCTCTGCTTTGATTTCTGTAAGAATTTTTGCAAATTTACGATAGGTACTAGGATTGTGTTGAAAACCTGAGATAAAGAAATTAGTATCGATTACATATAGTGACATTAATCTATGTAAAAACAAGCGCATATTTTAATATTTATACTAAAAATGCAATAATTAGACTAAAAGAGAATCATACATGTCTTTTAATCCATCTTTTAACTTGATTTGTGGAGAATAATTCAGCAATTCCTTAGCAAGTTTAAGTGAAGTAAAACTCTCTCTGATATCTCCTTCTCTAGGTTCTTTGTGAACAAGTTCCAATTCTTTTCCACTTATTTGAACTAACAGATTAGCTAATTCTAGAATAGTCGTAGGTTCTCCAGAACCAATATTAATAGTTTTATTAGTTATATGCTTATTTTCCAAAGCAAGCTCAATAGCAGCGGTGATGTCTTTAATATGTACAAAATCCCTAGTCTGATTACCATCTCCTTCAATGATGGGAGATTGATTGTTTTTTATTGTTTTTATAAATTTAAAAATGACACCAGCATATGGATCATCCTCTTTCTGAAGAGGGCTGTAAATATTAAATGGAAGGAGGGTGATTGAGTTTAGACCAAAAAGATCGGAATATAAGCTAACATATTTTTCAGCAACTAATTTGCTCATTCCATATGGTGATAGAGGATTACGAGGATGTTCTTCTGTTATTGGTAGGAACTGAGGGTTTCCATAGGTGGCTGCAGAACTTATAAAAACAAATCTATCAATATTCTTCTTTCTAGAGAACTCAAGTAGGTTTAGAGTACCGAGAATGTTCGTTTCCGCATCTAAAATAGGATTAACTGTAGATTTTGCAATGCTAATCTGAGCTGCACAATGAATGATATGTTCTACTTTAGGTAATAGCGAATAAGTTTCTTGATCTCTTATATCTCCTTTAATGAAAATAACATCTGCAGGCGGATTTATTTTGGAATCTAACATATTATCAAGTATGCAGATTTGGTATTTCTCCTTCAATTGAAGATAAGTATAATACCCAATTTGTCCTAACCCTCCTGTTATTAGTACAGTTTCTTTATGTTCACTCATACATATCAAATAGGGTAAAACTTTTTAAAAGCATAACGCTCTTTTGCTCATTAGTTTAAATATTTCTTTTGGATTTCCAAAGAAATACATAGGTGAGTTAATGTCAAAGAAAATACGCGTTGCAATAGCAGGATTGGGAAATTGTGCATCTGCTTTGATTCAAGGACTTGAGTACTACAAAAACGCAGATGAGAATGATTTTGTACCTGGAATTATGCATGTAAAATTTGGGGACTACCACATATCAGATGTTGAAGTAGTAGCAGCTTTTGAGGTTAGTACATTAAAAATAGGGAAAGACATTTCTGAAGCAATTTGGGAATCTCCAAACTGTTGTGCTAAGTTTTCAGACGTTCCTATGAAAGGTGTAGAAGTATTACCAGGTCCCATAAAAGATGGAGTTGCTCCACACATGATGGAGTCATTTAATTGTTATAATTCTGATGAGATTCAACCTGTAGATATTGCAAAAGTTTTAGTAGAAACAGAAGCAGATGTTTTAGTTAATTTTCTCCCTGTTGGAAGCGAGGAAGCTTCGAAAGTATATGCTCAAGCAGCACTAGATGCTAATGTAGCATTTGCAAATGGAATTCCTGCTTTCATAGCCTCTGATTCAGAATGGGCTCAGAAATTTACCGAAAAGAATATTCCAGTTGCTGGAGATGATATCAAATCTCAGCTTGGTGCTACTATTCTTCATAGGTTATTAGTAACACTAGCTCACGAAAGAGGGATTAAAATGGATGAAACTTTTCAACTGAATATTGGAGGAAATACAGATTTCGAGAATATGAAAAAGGAATACCGTTTGACAACAAAACGTGTTTCAAAAACTGAAGCAGTTACAAGCATGATACCTTACGAGGTTCCTACAAGAATAGGACCTTCAGATTATGTTCCATTTCTAAATGATGAAAAAATCTGTTATCTATGGTTAAAGGGGAGGAATTTCGGAGAACAACCAATAAAAGTACAATTAAAACTCTCTGTTCAAGATTCTCCTAATAGTGCAGGAGTTATGATTGATGTGATCAGATCACTAAAAATTGCTAAAGATAGAGGAATCGGTGGACCGCTTATAGGTGTTTCAAGTTATTTCTTCAAGCATCCACCAAAACAGATTCATGATGCTGAAGCTGTTCAACTAGTTGAAAAATTCATAAAAGGAGAGATATCTAATTAAGGTGAAGAAAATGGAAAGCGATGAAATTAGAATAGCAATTGCTGGAATTGGAAATATTGCATCAGGTTTACTTCAGGGGATAATTTATCTTAATCAATTTAAAGAGGAAAAGAACAAGCTCTTGCACCCAAAAATAGGAAGTTATGAAGCTCATAAAATAAGAATTGTAGCAGCTTTTGATATTGATTCCACTAAAGTACAAACAGATATTTCAGATGCTATTTTTGCACCAATCAATTGTACTCCAAAACTCATTAATGTTGAAAAACTTGGAGTACAAGTAGAAAAAGGTCCAGTGAAGGATGGTCTCTCTGAGATTCTACAGAAAGTCATTACAGTAGCTGATGTAGAAGAGGCGGATGTTGCTTCTATTCTTAAGGAAACAGGTACTGAAATGCTAATTTGTGCTATACCCTCAGGTGCTGAAAAAGCGGTAGAAGCATACGCTCAAGCTGCTCTTGATGCAGAAGTAGCTTTTATTAATTGTACGCCAACTAGAATCGCAAGTGATCCTACATGGTCCAAAAAATACAAACAAGCAAATATTTGCCTCATTGGAGATGATTTACAATCACTAGCAGGTGGAACTGTTTTACATAAAGGATTCTTGGACGTTTTGAAAGAACAAGGAGTTATCATTAAAGATACATATCAATTAGATGTAGCAGGTGGTTTGGAAACCTTAAACACACTTGATGATGATAGAAAGCAATACAAACGAAGAGTGAAAGAGAGAAGTATCCAACAATCCGTCGATAATCATATAAACATAGCAAGTGGAACATCTGATTATCTAGAGTTTCTAGGCAATAGAAGAATTGGTCATTTCTGGATATATGGAGAGGGATTCATGAACATGCCTGTTAAAATTGATATTCGTTTAGAGACATTAGATGGTCCAAATGGTGCTGCTACTCTTATTGACGTTATAAGAGCAACAAAACTAGCACAAAGAAGAGCAGGAAGCGGTCCAATTAGTTCGATTTGCGCATTTGGTTTCAAAGCTCCTCCAATAACAACAAATAGACATACTGCAGACAAATGGTTTGATGAATATATCGAAGGGAAGAGAATAGATTAATTCTCTATCTTTTCATTTTTATAATATGATAAGATAGTCTGTTATTTCAATTAGCTTCTCGCGAGCTACAGAAGAAGGATATTTATTGAGAATTACTTTTGCTTCATCAGTGTAGTCTTTGATTAATTGCTTTATCGAATCAACAGCTCCAGAATCAGAAATTGCTTTTTTAATAAATGATAGTGAAATATCTTTCTTTTGTAGATAATAATCCTGCAAAATTTCCTTTTGTTCTTCATTTCCTATTTCCATAGCCTCTATAACAATATATGTCTGAATTCGATTTGTTATATCAGTCCATACACCTGATTTTCCTAACTCATTTTCTGTGGATATGAGAGAGAGAATATCATCACGTAACTGGAAAGATCTACCATACAATTTACCAAACAATTTCATATCTTCTTTATCTTTATCTCCTCGTTTTCCAAGCATAGTACCTATAACAGAGGCAGCTTCAAACAAACTCGATGTTTTCTTATCAATTAATTTTAAAGCATCTTCTTTTGTCATTTTTTCCCCTATTGATCTAAACTTCTGCTCAAGAAACAAAGATGCAGACAATGTATGAAGAGTATTAATCAGTTCCTCTACGACTTCTATATCATTTGTTTGGGATGCTAGACTTAACGCAAGACTGCTCATAGAATAAGATAGTGAAAGTGCAGCAAATGTTGAAAATTTTAGATAAAATGCTTTTTCACTTCTTCTAAAAACATCTTTATCAAATATGTCATCAACTAAAAGAGAAGCATTGTGAATAACTTCTAGGGCACATGCTGCTGCATAACTCATGTCATTACGTTCTTTGCCAGATGTCATTTCAAAGGAAAGCAAGCATAAAAGAGGACGTATTCGTTTTCCTCCCCGTTGCAAAATATGATCTATTAAATCATTTATATCATCCTCATATGGACTATGGTTTCTTAGATTAGCTAAATAGGAATTTATATTCTCAATATCTAAAGAGAAATCATCGTCTATCTGAGTCATGAGAATTAAGTAAATGCCGAGTAGATATTAATAAAGTTATTGAATTTATGTGATAGATTCCACCATGTACAAACAGAACTCGAAAATCCTGTTACTGAAAATTAAGAATATTATAACGAGGAACAGCGAGAACAAAAGAGCTAAATATATACCAGGTTCAACTGTAGAATAACGAATAGTTGGAACTCTTCTCTCAAAATATAAAATCTTCAAAATCCTTGCAAGATATACAAATGAAAGCACTATCTGAAGATCGAATAAAACCATTATAAAATATAATGAGAAAGGCAAAAGACTGTAGTTGAAGAGATTCGTTTGATAACCTATTGCAATTGGAAAAGCGAAGAGAAGAAGGAATGCTAAAAGCATCAAAAAAGGCAAAATATAGGTTCGTCTTCCCAAACCTCTTAGACTATTTAATTCAGTTGTACCATAACTCTTTGAAATTATACTAGTTACAGCTGAAGTAAAAGAATATAGAAGAATATAAGCTAATGATAAATAACATAGACCTTGATAGATTTCCACAGCAATCTCTTGACCGATGTTTGAAGAGAAGAGGAAAGAGATTAGAAGAAAAGTAAAACCTATATGAGAGAGACTCACGTAACTAACTATCTTTTGTAATTTGTCTTCTGTCATTGATGCTAAAATTCCCCAAAAAGTGAAAATAATTCCAGAAATAACAAAAATCCATAAAAGAACTTTGGAATAATCGGAATATCTGAAAATATTAAGTATTTTGATCAAAAACACAATAGCTATGCCTCTTTGAACTACAATTAACAATTGTGAACTTGAATTTTTCTCCTGATCGGAATGAGAGAAAATCCAGAAATGAAATGGAGGACATCCGAGTTGAATATATACGAAGAATAGAATGAAAGACAGACTTAGAAATTCCCAAATCTTTTGGGATCCTAACATGTTATGAATATGATAGGAATTTTCAGTAATATTGTAACAAATTATACCAACGAAAAGAATAACTATCGATAGTGCGTTCATTATGAAATAGGGTGAAATTAAGTTCTGATTATTGACTTTATTTAGATTGTACATAATTCGAATATAATAATTGAAGGAGGTGAAAAGCATAACATACCCAAAGAAAACTAGAAGCCAAGAAACTGCTGAAACAATAAAGAAACTACCAGCTTGAACAAGAAGAAGTGAAATAAATGCATTAAAGCTCTTTTCTGAACAGAAATCAGTTTCCTTTATAGTAACGAATTCAACAAGAACAATTCCTACACTGAGAGCCAAATAAGCACCAACTGAAAAGGGAGAGAATTCACTTAGAAAGAAAATTGATGTCTCATTTTGAAAAGGGGATACAATATAACCTATTGCTATCATTGAAATAATGCTACAGATTATTGATATATATCCATAGAGTATCCTCATCCTCCCATTAAAAATGAGAAATCTTCTCACTATCTTGTTTGCTAATCCTCCTAATATCAGAAGTGAAATAACACCTATTAATAACACTTCAAGATGGAAGAACGTTTTTAGAAACTCAAGATGATAGCTCAAGCGATATCACCTCTACTTAGTCTCATTTGACAGCACCTCCGAAGTAAAAAGCTATAACGAGTACTAGCAGAATTACAAGGAAAACAGCTGCCAATTGTAATTGTTGTTTAAGATTAATCCCCTCCAGACTTCTCAGAAATTTTGATGTTTTTTCAAACACCCTTTTAATTGTAGGTATAATAATATCCAAAACTAGTTTTCTTAGACCTCTGATTATAAGTAGAAACCATAAGTAAGTGTAGTGAAAAACAATTTCAACAAAGAAACCAATGATTATTCTGTTTTTAATCCAAATAGCTGAGGGAATAATTATTTTCAAGTAAATTACTGCGCACAGCTCAAAGATGAAATCATATGTAATAATCTTCAGAAGAATACCACTGACTGACTTAGATTTATGGGATAAAAACTCGTGTTTACTTTTGAAATAGTGGAATGTAATTAGGTATAATAGACTGAAGATGAGGCTTATTGTTGCAATAGGTAATGCTGATTTCAAATATAATCTTGATTCAGATAAAATAATCACTGGAAAATGCTCAAGAGGTAAAAGATAAGATAATAAAATACTAAATAGAATAATGACAAAGGAGCTTCCTATCAAGATAAGCACATTCGACAATGATATTTCTGCTTGAGATTTTTGATTCCATTCTTCATATATTGTTCTAAAAACTAGATAAACAATAAAAACTGAAGATATTACTCCAATAGCTAAAAGCCCATTTTTAAAAAGAATATCTGGATGATCTAAACTGTATGTAATTGAAACAAGAGAGCTATTCAATGGAGGAATTCCTACAAGCGAGAGTCCTGCTATCAGAATTGGAATTGAGAGTAATGATGATATTAGTATAGTTGGTCTCCTTTGTATATCCCCTTCTTCTGTAGGTTTTTCCTTTTTTACAATATAAACTGTTAAGATACTAAAAATAAAGGGGAGAAGAATCATCTGTTGGAAAGCAACTAAATAAGAATCCAAACCTATAGTGAAAAGTATAATTCCACTGTAAAAAGATAAAAGCAAAGTTAAAACAACCTCTTTCTTTTGTATCAAAACAGCTAAGACTGAGCTTGAGAGTGCAATAATGATACCATACCAAGCAATTCCATTCTTAATTACTGGAATTATTCCCATAAAAGGTGTTATGAAGAAAAACAGTAGCGTGACGGATACATATAAGAAAACTATTTGAAATATCCAAGGGATATTTGAATTCCACGATTTTCTTTTCCATTCATGAAATGGGAAAAGAGAAATTTTGGCAGTTAATCCAACAAGAAAGATACTACAAACAGCAATGAAAAATGGATGAGAAAGATTATAGTGGAAACTGATATCATGTAATATAGAGGAAAAATCGAAAGTCTTTGAAAGTTTTATGATTAGACCAAAACTGGATAATAACAATGAATTTCCTATGATAAGAGAAAGCATTACTTGTTTTACACCTTTATTATCACTTGAACCTGAATTTTTGAAGGAAACCTGAATGAACCTAAGAATCATGATATCTAGAAAAATCATAAATAACGTGAGTTGAAAGAAATTGGGGGAAAAGAGTAAAAGAACAAAGATTGTTAAAAGAAGTGAGATTGTGTCAGGATAGTTTTTTAAGATTTTTTCTTCATTCAGAATTGTTCTGTAGGATAATAAAGAAGATATAATAAAAATGAAAGAATAAGAGATAACTTGTATAGAGGTTATTTGAAACCCTAATTCAAACAGATAGTTTTTACTTCCAAACAGTAGGACCTTGGATGTTATTTCACTGAAAGATCCAGTGAGCTTTAAGAAGAGAAAAACAATTAACAAACTCAAAGGAAGAACCAGGTTTACAGTTATGAACACTATCATATTAGCTAACTTTGCTTCCTTTTTTTCAGTAAAGATTAAACTGAAAAGTCTTCGTAGAAGAGGGAATAATAACAACAATATAACATGTATTGTTAAGATTAAAGAAATACTATCCATTATTATCGCTCCCTGAATCTCCTGATTCAATAGATACAATCAAATGATCTCTAAATTGAAAAGCAAACATTATTGAAATTACTAGCAACCCAAGAATTACAAATATTACGTTCTCCGCAGACAATTCTGAGAAACCTAGCAAAACTATGCCTGAAAGAACCATCATAAGAAAACCAAAAAGGATATTTACATTCTTTTTAGTACCTATGATAATTAAAAAGCTGAAACATAAACAAAGAAAGAATAAAGCTATGAGACTGTTTAAGAATACCATGGTTCATCCTTCCTTTTTGTGTATCTTTTTCGAATATCTAATGTGAAGACTAAGATAAGTATCATGGTTAGAAAACAAATAAAAATAACAAGAATTATTATACTATAACGACCTGAGAAAATTTGAATCAAAGAATCATTCTGAAGCAAAATTGCTTGATCATTCAGTAATTCGTATACTATAAAACCTGTTATAGTTAATGAAGCGAAGAATAAGAACAAATTTGTTAAGAGTTTTGAAATTTTCTTATCTTCTTTTTGATCTTTGTTTCCATAATCATACACCTTGTAAATAGATATATAGATAAAAAGAATATATGCGAAACCTAAATTCAATATAAATAAAATAATTTGACCCATTGAAAGAAATATGAATGTAAATGAAATGTAAGATAACAGTAAATATAATGATTTTAACTCTGTTAACTGAAAAACTGCTTTTAGTAAAAAACTAATACCTAGAAACGAACCTATGAAGAAAAAGCTGTCTCTTTTTATTTCGAGTAACAAAATAATAAATATTGAACCTATAATAATGAGAAATAGTTTAAAAGCTAACCAAGTTTTTTGTTTCTTAAAGGATGCTGGATAGATAATGAATAAAGCTACGATTAAACCACAAATTGAAATGAGTATCGTGGATATTGTAGTAGATATGCCAAACATATTCAAACCATGAAAATATAGATTAAGGGAAAAATAAAAGCTTTTGGGAGAAAATCAGGAGATTATCTTTTTCTTTTCCGTCGATTTCTTAGCTTGTAGAATAACCCAAAAGACATTGAGACTATCATCACAAAACTTAATGCATTACCAAAGAATCCTGTTTGTACTAAGTACTCTACAGGGAGAATAGCTGTAAATAGAGGTAATGCAACATTATATCCAGGAAAATTTGGTTTGTCAGGATACAAAAGTTGTCCTCCAGGACCGAAAGTAGTAAAATTACCTATGGTATAGTTTAGTCCTAAATCGACTCTATACTCCAAGTTACATCCAAGATTTTTTGTGAGATTGACGTAATAAATTGGTACTTTTTTAAGTAGATTTACGCTTATTAAATCATAATAAGGATCTGGATAATACAGAACTTCCCATTGTGCTGTTGACCCTTCAGGTATTCTCAACCGCCATTTGGCATTGACGATAACCCAATATCTATCCCAACCTTCAACAGTATAATTATAGAAATCTGAAAGATCAAAATAACTAATCCCATAATAACCATAATAATGATCGAGTAGCTGGTCATCATTAGTATCGAAACCCATGATTTGGAAATATACCAAGGGTCTATCATAACCATCAACTGATTCATTCATAGGAGGACTTTCATATTTTGAATCTGTAGGATCATAAATGAGCAGTTTTTGCTCTTCACATTGTACTCGTAGAGAGCCTTCAAAATCCCATTCGTCACTAACTTCATCACGAGCAGCATTAGCACTGTGTGTAAATGATGAAACAATCATTATTGTTGAAAGGAAAAAACATGTTATGAATATTTGATACTTTTTCATTTCTTACTCCTCCTAATTGTCCTTGTAAGTGCAAATACTGTTGAAAATATAGAAAACGCAATGAGAACACCCATAAATGAAAAATCGATTTCGAAACTATTTGTTCGTGGAAGAGATGTTCTTTCAACATTTTGGGCGATAGAAATATTGTATGTTGGCCACCAGTAAGCGGTATTGTTTTCGTCTTGTGGGTCAACAAAAATTGGATTATCTGGACCAAACGTTGAAAAATTACCATTTATTACTGTTTCATCTTTGTTAAGCTGTTGCCAAGTTCCAACGTATCCTGTACTTTGTGTTAAATCAGCAAATATAATATTCTCCAAGTTTTCAGTAAATCCCCATAGGTCCCAATCTTCATAGATGACTTTTTGCGTATAACCTATCTCGTCATCTCTTTCTTTGTATATTTCTGTGTGAGTTAAGTAGGTTTGGTTTACTACCAGAGTATAGATTGCTGAATAGAATTGGTCATATTCAGGTAAAGTTTTATTCATTACATCAGGAGAGATAGTTACCCAATCTATTCCGTTTTCAAGCGAAACGTTTAATCCATAAACTCCGCCTAATTCAGTAGATTCAAAATCAATAGAATAGAGTGGGGCGTTTCTTAGGGTTCCTACACCATAGATGACAACTAGCTGATCAATGTCTTCATCATCATCTAAACAAGAATCAAAACAGAATAGAAAACTTCGGTGTTTGAATCCACCAAATATATCATAGAGAGGGTGCGATTCATCACCATAGAAGCTTGGTACTAATTTCTTTCTGAATTTCTGTTCATGTACAATTCCTTGATATTCAAAGTTCCCTCTTAATACTGGACACTTTTCTTCTTGTGCATTAATATTAAAGTTTGCAAATGGGGATGCCAAAAGTGACACCAAAATTACTAAACAAGCGATTTTAGTATATCTCACACAATTTCCTCCGGAACTTTTATGCTACACCAATGGTTCAAATGACATTTATAAACGTTATTGATAAAACTTATTTTTATGATTCAAATTATCTATTACGAATCGTAAATCTTAAATCGTTCAAACTAAATCTTGAACCAAATGTCATGGTTAGAAAACCGCGAGAGAGTACATTCTCCAAAAGAAATATTAGCCATCTTATGGCCATATTTATCTAACAGAATAGGTTTTCTAATCACAGTTAGCATCGTTTCTTTTTTCGCAGCTATCATAGGATTAGCGACTCCTTTATTAATAAAACAAGCAATTGATACTGCAATTCCTAATGAGAGTCTTGCTCTAGTTTGGGTCTTTGGAGGAGCAATTTTTGGAGGTGCATTGTTTGGAGGGGTACTACATTATTTTTCCAGATTTTATGCAGCAAAGTTTGCACAAAGGGTTGTATATGAATTAAGGAATGATATCTACAAAATACTACAGCAATTAAGTCTAGAATATTATGACGAAGAGAATACTGGGCAGATAATGACTAGAGTAACGACTGATTTGAATGCAATTCAAGGATTTGTCAGTTTTACAATTAGACTCATCATGAATGGTGCAGTATTCTTTATAGGTTCTTACGTTGCTATGCTAGTTTTGAGTTGGAAACTAGGGTTAATTCTTGTAGCTCTTTTTCCAGGTTTTATCTGGTTGATTTATTGGTTTAGCGCCAAAGTTAGACCACTTTTCTATCAAGCAAGAACACAATTTGGTGATGTAACTTCTATTCTTCAAGAGAATGTTACTGGAACTCATGTAGTTAGAGGCTTTGCTCAAGAGAAAAATGAAATAACAAAGTTTGATGAATCAAATACAATATATCGTGATTTGAGAATTAAGACACAGGTTTTCAGAGCTATTTACTTCTCAACAATGACTCTTCTCATTGGTATTGGAACTACACTTGTACTAGTTATTGGTGGAAGAGCAGTTATCAGAAACGAAATGGCATTAGGAAGTTTCATAGCTTTCTTATCTTATCTAGCTGTTCTTCCAGGTCCTACAAGACAGTTGACATGGTTAGTAGGGATTATACAAAGGATGCTAGCTAGTGGAGATAGAATTATCGAGCTGATAAGTGCAAAACGAGAAGTACAGGAAGATCCTAATGCATTAGATCCACCTAAACTATTAGGAAAAATTCAATACAGCAATGTTAGTTTTGAATATGAGTTAGGGAGAGCTATTCTGAACAATATTAGTGTTTCAATTCGAGCTGGTCAAAAGGTAGTTATTTTAGGGGGAACTGGAAGTGGAAAAAGTAGTTTTGTTAATTTGCTTTCAAGATTTTATGACCCCTTTGAAGGCAGTGTACGAATAGATGATATTGATGTAAAGAAATACAAATTAAAAGCAATACGAAAACAGATTGGGCTTGTACTTCAAGAAACATTCCTTTTCAATGCTACAATCAAAGAAAATATTGCGTTTGGTAAACCAGATGCAAACGAAGAGGAGATTGTTCAAGCAGCAAAAATTGCAAAAATACATGATTTCATAGCAAGTCTTCCCGATGGGTATGATAGTAAGGTAGGGGATAGAGGTATCACTTTATCAGGAGGACAAAAACAGAGAGTTTCAATTGCGAGAACTCTACTAACTGATCCTTCTATTCTGATATTCGACGACTCTACAGCTTCAGTTGATGCTGAAACTGAAGCTCAAATTCAAGACTCATTGGACATATTAAGCAAGGGAAGAACAACACTTATAATATCACAAAGAATTTCCTCGGTTCATTATGCTGACAGGATTCTTGTTTTTGAAAAAGGACAAATCATACAAGATGGGAGCCATAAGGAACTGATTTCAGAAGAGGGATTGTACAAAGAAATATATGAAACATTAGCACAAAGCTACTCTCTTGAACCTATAACTGACGAGATTCAAGAAACAAAAACACGGGGGAATGATTAATGGGTTGGGCTATTCATTATATGAGAAGAGAGGAAGCTGAAAGAGAAAAGAAATATTCAGACTGGACACTTTTTAAAAGAGTCTTTGGGATTTTTAGACATTATAAAACTGAAACTATCTCTGTAATGGCAGTTGTTCTGACTGCTTCAATTTTCTCAACCTTAATTCCAATTTTAATGCAACAAACAATTGATATGTTTATTAAACTTGATAGATTAGATTTTGTTTCAAGTTTGTTTATAATGGGAGGTCTTTACATCATATTTATAATTCTTAATTTCATGTTGATTTTAGCGAGAACAATCTTCTTTGCGAAATTAGGGCAAAAGATGATCTACCGGATAAGAAATGATACCTTTGCAAAATTACAATATCTATCCTTTGATTACTTTACTGAAACAGAATCAGGAAGAACCATATCCAAAGTTACAAATGATGTAGATGCTCTTGGAGAATTGCTTACTACAGGTATAATAGATATTTTTGCAGATTTCTTTAGTTTAATTTGGATTGTTGTAATTATGTTCATTTATAATGTTCAAATGACACTTGTAACTTTCACAATTGTTCCCATCCTTCTTATTACAGCTTTCTATTTCCAGAAAAGAGTTCGATCAGCTTATAGAAGAACAAGAGTTGCAATAGCGAAAGTTACAGCTAATCTTCAAGAAACGATAACAGGTGTAAAGGTTACAAAAGCATTATCTCGAGAAGAGGAAAACATAGAAAATTTCAGAGATCTTAACAGAGAAAATTATGAAGCAAATGTAGAAGCTGCTGGAGTATCATCACGTTTTATTCCGATTATTCTAATAATAGCAGGATTAGGAAGTACTTTAGTCGTAATTTTCGGAGGATATTTAGTAATTACTCAACAAGCATTAACTATAGGTGAGTTATACATATTTCTTGATTACTCAAATAGATTCTTCATGCCAATTATCAGTTTGTTCACCTTCTATACAATTATTCAATCAGGTTTTGCTTCAGCAGAGAGGATTTTTGAAATAATGGACGAGACACCGAGTGTTCGAAATGCAGAAGAACCATTATACCCTAAGGAAATCAAAGGTAGAGTAGAACTTAAATCGGTAGATTTCTTCTATACAGACGATGTCCAGGTACTCAAGAACATTAATTTGACCATAGAATCAGGAGAAAGTGTAGCTTTGGTTGGACAAACTGGTGCTGGTAAGACAACTATAACTAAACTCCTTTCTAGGTATTATGATGTGACGAAAGGTGATCTTCTCATAGATGATACTGACATAAAAAAGATTGATCTTGAATATTTAAGAAAAAATATTGCAGTCGTTCCACAAGATGTATATCTTTTCAGCGGAACGATTATGGAAAACCTCAAATTTGGAAGAAAAGAGGCTGACGATCAAGATGTATTTAATGTGTGTCTAGTTCTAGGACTGCACGACTATATCTTGCAACTTCCAGAAGGATATGATACCGATGTTAAAGAGGGAGGTTCAAGACTTTCACTTGGTCAAAGACAATTAATATCTCTAGCGAGAGCTATTGTAGCAGATCCTAGTATTTTGATACTTGATGAGTGTAGTAGCTCAGTTGATCCTATAACAGAAGCTTTAATCCAAAAGGGAATCAACTATACACTTAGAGGGAGAACATCAATAATAATTGCTCATCGATTAAGTACAATCAAGAATGTAACGAAAATAGTAGTAATTGATGATGGTGAGATAGTTGAAGAGGGAACACATCAAGAGCTTCTAGAGAGAAAAGGAAAATATTACGATCTTTACGAAACACAATTGACAAGTAACATAGTCGAGTAGAATTGTAAGCATTCATTTCACAATCTTTTTTATTATCAAGTATTTCAAGCACTTAGATATCTATGGGGAAAATATCTGACCTTATCGAAAATAAGGAGAAAAGAGTACTTTGTTTAGGTAATGAAGCAATAGCAAGAGGCGCTATTGAAGCCGGTGTTCAAGTTTTCGCAGCTTATCCAGGAACTCCAAGCAGCGAGATTAGTGCAGCTTTAATTGCAGCATCAACGGAATTAGATTTTTATGCAGAGTGGAGTACGAATGAAAAAGTCGCGATGGAAATTGCTTATGCAGCGTCTATTAGTGGTATACGATCAATGACTGCTCTAAAACATGTAGGGTTGAATGTTGCAGCAGATGCTTATTATTCTTTTATGTACATGGGCTGCAAAGGAGGTTTTGTAACAGTTGTTGGTGATGATCCACATTGCTTCAGTAGTCAAAATGAACAAGATTCAAGATGGCTAGGAGTTTCCGCAAATTTCATCATTCTTGAACCTTCAAATCCTCAAGAGGCAAAAGATTATGTTAAACGCGCCTTTGATATAAGTGAAACATTCGAAGCCCCCATTCTGTTAAGATCAACTACAAGAATTTCTCACGCTCGAGCTGATGTTCTATATTATGAATATGAATCAGATTTTAAAGAGGGCGACTTAGAAAAAACTCCAAGGTTTAAATGTTTGCCAGCAATTGCAAGAGCTAATCACCCAAAACTTTTGGAAAAAATGGATAGAGTAAAAGAATGGATTTATGAGAGTGGATTATCTGTTATTGAAGATGATAATGAAGTAGAATATGGAATTATTACTGCAGGTATTTCTTATTCATATGTGAAAGATGCACTTAAATCTCTGAAGAAAACAATTCCTATCCTAAAATTAGGAATGGTATCACCTTTAGATGATAAAACAATTCTTGAGTTTGCAAAAAATAAAAAGAATATAATCTTTATAGAAGAAGTTGATCCTTATTTAGAAGATAGAATCTCTGCGTTGTTCATTCAGAATAACCTACATCCTAAAATTCATGGTAAATGTAATGGAATAACTAAAAGGTACCATGAACTAAATTCCAGACTTGTTGCAGAAGGGTTGATAAAGGTTTTTGGTGGAGAGTTACCATCTTTATCTGAAATTCAAAAAGCTGTAGAAGAGACAAAAGATTTCATGCCGTTCAGACCCCCTCTTTTCTGCGCGGGATGTCAACATAGAGCAGCATTTTATGAGCTTTCTAAAGTTGTAAGAAAACGAGATGGAATTTTCTCATCAGATATAGGTTGCTACTCCTTAGATCCTTGGGTAACAGATACTATTGTTTGCATGGGTGCATCAATAGGGATGGCAAATGGTTTTGCAAGAGTGATAAAAGATAAACCGATATTTGCCTTAATAGGTGACTCAACCTTCTTTCATACTGGATTACCAGCACTTGCAAATGCAGTTTATCATAAAGCAAACTTCAACTTACTCATACTAGATAACAGAATGACAGCTATGACAGGATTTCAACCTAATCCAACAGAAGATATACCTATCGAGGATGTTGTAAAAGGTTTAGGAGTAAATTATATTGTAGAATTTGATCCTTATGATTTTGAAAACGGAAAGAAAACTATTGAAGATGCATTAGAACATGAAGGGCCAACAGTAATCATCATGAGAAAAATCTGTGCAAATGAATGGTGGAGAAGAAAACGAAGAAAAGGAGAAAAAATAGAAGTTTTTCATACAGATCCAGAAGTTTGCATTGCTTGTGGGACCTGTATTGTTCAATATCAATGTCCAGCAATTTCCTGGAGTTTGGATACCAATTCCAAAGATAAAAAATACACAGTAATAGATCCTGCAACGTGTACTGGATGTTCTGTATGCTCCCAAATATGCCCAACAGGAGCAATTTCAAAGGTGGAATAAAATGACTGAAGAATACCAAATGGTTATAGTTGGAGTAGGTGGTCAGGGAATATTAACAATTTCTGATATTATTGCAATTGCAGCTCGGAAAAAAGGTTTACACATTTTGGGATCCGAGGTTCATGGGATGGCACAGAAAGGAGGGTCAGTAATCACTAATCTCAAAATTGGGAAGATATTACATTCACCTACAATTCCAGAAGGAAGTGCAAAGGTTCTAGTAGGAATAGAAGAGAATGAAACTTTGCGATTCATTAAATATTTAGAGCCTAATGGAATAGCAATAACATCTAGAACAGTTTTAAATCCTGTTAGTTGGAAAAAGAACAAGAAGGCTGCTAAAGAAGCACAAGAGAAGATTGATGAAAATTTAGCTAAATTCAAAGCTAAAATAATCAAGATAGACTCTGAAGCATTAGCTCTTGAAGCTGGTCTTTCATTAACCCAAAATATAGTATTACTAGGAGCTTTGTCACAAGTAGAAGGATTTCCTCTATCTGATGAAGAATTAAAAGAAGCACTGAAGGAAAGAGTTCCTAAGAAGTACATAGAACCAAATTTGAAAGCTTTTGAGTTAGGAAAAAACGCTATAAATAACACTAACTAATTATACACTTTACCTCATAATAGAGTTTTCCAATTCAGGTACAGATCAGGTATCTTGCTAAACTTATGTTAACCCTTCTTCATTTGGTAATCTAACAGCTTCAATAATCTGTTCTCCAACAACGACTTCATCTACTGAGTGAATAGATGAGCCATATTCCCTCAGAGTTTCTTTTATTTCTTCGAAATTTAAATCATTACCAACAATAGTAGCAATAATACCTTCAGTGCTTGAATCAGTTTCTGTTCTCGTTATGTTAACGGATTCAATACCTGGTAAAACTCCTAAAGCTAAAGCCAAAACATCAATTCTTGGTTGATGAGGTTTTAAAACGTCTAACACTAATCTTCTGATATGGACTTTCTTCGTAGATTCAGCCATCTTTATTTCCCATGTTCCAAATAGTTGCTTAATTTCATTTTCTGTTCGCATTTAAAAAAACTTTGTCTTGAGGACATTTTCTCAAAATTCTGTAGTTTTCCTTTACCAATAGAAAAAAGAATATTAAATATAACAAATATTAAGTAATTGGAGCCTAAAACTAGGTTATATAATACGGTGAGGTCTATGACAAAACAATTCCCCTATGATTTATGGATATCTACAGGTAGTGATGCAGGAATAAGTTTTGCAACTGTGGGAAAGCTAGCAAAAGATTCAAGCATGATGCAAGGAATTCTTCTTTCACTTCAGAGTTTAATGTCAACAGAGGTTGACGTAACTAACTCTCAATTCATGACAGGGGAAAACGAATTCGTTAAATTTGGCACTTTTACACTTGCAGAAGAAGCAGAAGATGTTGTAGTTCAATATGTAGTAAAATCGGAACAAGCAAGAAAGCTGTCAAGATATGATGAACAGATAGTTCAAGAATTAGCTTTAGCATTCTGCAGATTCATTATTCTAACTCCCAATTTTCATCAACATTTATCTGCAGGAAAAATGATATCATCAAACTATGTATCAAAATCATTTCTCAAAGCATGTACTATAGCAAAACAGAAGATATCTATTCCTGTGAATAACAAGGGAGTAGTGGAGAAAGTTCAGAAGTACTTACAAATAATTGAAAAGGATCCAATAAAATTCCCAACTTTAGTTCAATTGAAAAACATTGATGATTGGATAGGAGAAGATGAGAATTCCTGGGATAAAGGATCGATAGTATCTTTTAAGAGGCAATTGCTAGTTCAGATGGTTGCACAAGATCTTCTCTATCAAATATTGATCGATGATCCTTTCATAGTTCTAGAATACGAAAACCCTAGGTACGCAATAGATGAAATTCGTAACCTTATTGAGAATTACCTTAGAAAGAAAGATGTTCAACCTCAAGAGCTGATAGAAGAACATCTACCCAAAAACATGGAAAAATTAGTTACAAAACAACTTAAAGCACTTACTATTGATGAAATACATTCAGCAAATTCATTCATCTCACATAAACTCGCTAAAGAGGTAATTTATTCAATTGCTAAGAAAACTCCATTTCTAGCATTAATTGATTTTAGAGACATTCCTCTCTATTCAACAATTCAAAAGCATATAAGCACTATTACTGAAGTTCCTCATATTGGTAATATGATATGTGATGCCCTCATAGAAGATGTTTCACCATTAGTGCTTCAAGGTGCTCGATTATTTTACAATCAGTTAATAGGTCCTTTTGTTGGGAGGAAACTACCAAACAGCATTTGGAATGTAATTATTAACTTTACATACTCTATTCTAGAAGAAAAGAAGATAAAAGCTGATAAGAATAAACAACCTAGAACATCAATAGATGTGAAGAGGAATATAATTCTTGATAGGATAGCCAAATTAACAGTCCTTCAACCTGACTGGATTAAGGAGCTCACAAAGCGGTTCAAAGAAATTGGACTTGGGCAACAGTTGCAAATTTCAAATATAGAAGAATCAGTTCTATTTGCTAATGCTCTGGAGAGAGCTATAATCACAACTCTGGAAAAAATGATTAAGGATCAGATGTTTAATTCCTCTCTAGGTGATATTTACAAGTATATGATGAATTCTTTCAAAAGCCTTGCACCAAAAACAGTTTTAGTCGAAATTCTCTCTAACGTTACTCGAGATATAAAATCTAGAAATTATGAAACTGCTCCTCAAATGAGTTTGAGTGCAACAGATTTAATTGGTTCTGCGATAGATGAGGGTGCAGTTAAAGCTTATGTAAACTCTGTTCCAGTACAATTAAAGCGATCTTTCTTTGGACGATCAAACTTACGATTTGATGGAAGGACAATTTCTTCTGCAGAGTTACTTCAGAAAAACGGATTAACATTTAATATAAGCAACAGAATAATTCCTTTACGACAATTTGAGCAAGATGCAGAATTCTTGGTCACTTGTTTCAAAAATACAAAAATACTTAGAAGGTCTTACGCAAAAGCTATACTAAGAGGTATGATAACATCTTATCTTCAACAACTTTTCAACTTCGAAGAGCAAGTGATAAATAGACTTGATTCACTAATAACTGTGTTTAGTAAAGAGATGGCCTCTAAATTAACTCCTGCTCATAGATTAAGCGAAATAAGAGATCCTTTTCCAATATTTCCAATGATAAGAAATATTCCTCAAAAATTCAAAGGAAGAGGTTTTCATGAGAAATGTCAAGAAAGTTGGAGCATGCAAGCACCAAGAACACTTAAAGTCGTACAAGACATTTTGAATGGTTTTTCGACATTAAGATCGAATGATCTCAATTATAAGAAAAAAGCTATGAGGTTATACAGTAGGGCGATAAAGGAACTAAAAGATATAAGAAAACGGTTGTTAAAGAGCTGGAATCCATTGAATGATCAGATGACAAAGTTAGTAGAGAAATGGTCTAAAGATGTAAGTGTTGATCTTTCAGCTCACTTAGATACAGTTAGTAAAAATGTTGGAGATTGGGTGGGTGATATATTCAAGATACAGAGGCTTGATTATGGTAGATTTACAATTTCCATTGAACAATGCCAGAAGGAGATAACGGATACTCTAAATCAAATCAATCCAAGAGAGATAGAAGAATTACCAAAGAATTTTATGGAAATTGCCATTTCGATATTACTCTACCGTCGTATTCCAGAATATGTAATTGATGAGTCCTATAATCAGATGATAAGTGGAGAAAAGAAAGTCGCAGATGCTGTTTTGAAGGCTTGGAGCAAAAGCAAGTCAAGAAGTGATTTTGAGAGTAATCTTTATCTTAACATGAGAGCCTTAGGGAATACTTTTACAGAGATGATCAACACATATGGAAGATTGATAAGTACGTTCTTCGTACAAAACGATATAGAATTATCTAGTGATAAACAAGGATACTATATTACTTTAGGACGCATCACAAAAGAGGTATACTCTACCAAGATGGCTATTCTTTCAGTCTTACAATTTCCTAACGTTGAACCCATAGAAGTAGATGATGATTGGGAGATACGTTTGTATTTGGAGCCAGAATATAAAAAGAAGATGGACGGATACAGAGATCGTCTTATAGTTATGAGTGATGTTGTAGGTTTTACTGCAAGAATAAAATTCGATGAATTCACAGGACCAGTTATTGAAGGAATTAAATCAGTTATTCCTTACCTAATAGAAAACGGAGAAGCAAATGTGATTGATCTTTCTGAAACAATTAAGGAAGCTTTATTCATGCTATCTGAATATCCAACTCAAATTGTTGAGAAGAAGAAGAAGAAGAAGGAATAAATCAATATCTTGGACCAAAAATAGCTGTTCCAACTCTAATCATTGTTGAGCCTTCCTCAATTGCAATATTAAAATCATTAGACATACCCATTGAAAGCTGAGGTTTTTCTACATCCAACAGTGGAACAATTTTATCTAAGTAATATTTGTGAGTTCTTGAGAAGAATTTTCGAAGTTTACTCTGATCAACTTCATATTCTAGAGGAGCTATTGTCATAATACCTTGAATTTCAACGTTAGAATATTCTTCTACTAGTTTGATAAACTTCAATGAAGTATTCATATCAAGCCCTTTAGGAAATGCTGTTTCACTATAATCAACTTGAATGAAAATTGGATATCTTATTTCTCTTGATTGAGCTCTTCTATTTATTAGCGAAAGGATTTTTTCTGTTTGGATGCTTTGTATCAAATTACAGTTTTCTACTGCATATTTTACTTTGTTTGATTGCATTTTTCCTACGATATGCATCTGTGTTTTTGACGAATAATTAGCAATTAGAGGAAGTTTTTTCTTAAGGTCTGTGCCAGCTATTTCACCAATGATTGTTAGACCTGCATCAATTGCTGCTTTTATTCTTTCAATCTCAATTCGTTTGGAAACGCCAACTACAGTTATCTCATCAGAATCTCTTCCTACTTTTTCTGAACAATTCTCTACTTGCTGAAGAACTTGTTTAAAATTAGACTTCACATCAACAATTTGAGGATTTTCAGGCATCAAATAAACATATTCAAGATAAACATAAAGATATTGCTAAAGACATTTTTTCGATATTATTCATCTATGAGATCAAGTTTCGTTTGACTTATGTCATACAAAACGCGTCCTTCCATCCCTCCATGAACCATAATTGTCTCTCCATTTATATGACTCGCTGTTTTATCTGAAAGAAGAAATACAGTTAATGAAGCAATATCAAATGGTGTAGCAATTTTCTGTATGGGCATAGTTTGCAGAATCTTACGTACTACCTGTTTGTCTTTTAGTGATTTTTTTGCCATAGGAGTACTTACCCATCCAGGAGCTACTGTATTTACCCTTCCTAAATGAGCAAATGAAACAATTTCGTTTTTCCAGGTTTTTGTTAAACCATACATCAAAGCTGCCTTAGTCGCGGAATAATCTGCATACCCAGCTTCTCCAAACAATCCAGCTGTTGAACCTATAAGAACCAATGAAGCATTATCTCCTGGATAATTTTCTAGATTTATGAAGAATTCTTTGACACACAAAAAAACTCCAGTTAGATTAACTCGCATAGTATTTTCCCATTGTTTCAGGCTCATTTCCGAAGTTGGAATATTTTTTTTACCCCAGATTCCTGCGTTTGCAATCAATCCATCAATTCTTCCAAAGTATTTTACTGATTTTTCAAAGAATTTCTTCACTTCATCTTCCTGTCGTAAATCACACTGTATGAAATTAACACTCTGGTCCTTGTATAAGCTCTCTAGTTCTTTGACTTTCTCAGCATTTTTGAAGTATTGAACACTTATTCTTGCTTCGTCTTCGGAAAGCAAAGAAAGAATCGCTTCACCAATCCCCCCAGTTCCACCTGTAATAACAAAGTGTTTGTTATCAATATCTAAATCCATGATATCACTTAAACTGTGCTGTTTTAAAGTTAATCTAGGAATTAAGAAAATTTATTTTTTAAATATCGGAATAGAATCAAACCAGATGTAGTACTAAAATCATTGAAAAAATAAAAAAAAGAAAGGTTAGAAGATTATTTTCTTCTTTTTGTGAATATTACTGCGCTTGAAATAGCTGCTAGTCCTATGATACTTAGAATGGTTACTAATCCAAATTCTGGTACTATTGGTAAAGTGCCTATAAGAGCATCTAAGTGAGGTATTGTAGCAAGATCTGAACCAATTATGATTTCTAGATAAGCTTCAAGTCCCATACCGTTCATACCATAATCAGGTACTTGACCGATGACGAAGTCAAAGCTTGCTTTAACTCCTCCACCAAGAACTTGTCCAGTAAAGTAATCAATTCCTACCCAAATGTAGGCTTTTATCCAGCCATCGAAGGAAGTTGTTTCCCATTCGTATTCTCCGTTCAACATAGTAAATTGGAAGTCTACTGCTGCATCAATTGAAAGATACTGATACATCACATCTAGACCGGTAGTTGAGTAATAGTATGAATCGACTACTGGATCAAGTATTAATTGACTAAGGATTACATTCGTATTCTGTCCAGCAAGTACTGCTAGAGCACCAATAAAGTAATCTAGATTACCTATAACTGAAGTTACCGTAGTAAACATTCCATCCAACAAAGTCCAATCCGGTAAGAATTGAGGTCCTGCTGGATAAATCAGTGGATAAGAGTAGGATCCAATATTTGGTCCCGCGGTTGGATTAGAAGGATCAGACAATTCCATTGAGAAATTAGCCCAAAGACCTTCATAGCGATCAACAGTTACTGTTAGAAAGTCATTTCCTATAGCATCTATACCGCTAGTCTTGAATTGAGTAAGTCCATCGACAAACTCTGGTGGTGCAACGGGAGGAACATCATAGTAGAAGACAAAGTCATCAATGAAATATGTCCAAGAATCTGAAGTAAGATCAGTAAAAGTAACTACTTCTTCTTTACTATAATTCAGCTCGATAACCATATCAACCCACATATCAGTCAGACTATAGAAATCTAAACCCAAAGATATGTTTAGCAACATTCCATCTGTTGTATTGTAACCCCAGTAGACATCTTGGGTCATACCAGGTTCAGTCATATCCATATGCAGTTCGAATAGGAAGTAATTGTTCGCTACATCATAGGTTGTATTGATACCAGGTGATTCATATCCTGGAGTTGTATTCATCGCGACGTCCATATCATTCAAACTTACCCAATTAGTTTCAGGTGCAAAAATAGATTGCATTGGTACAAATGTTTGTGTAAATGGCCAATAATCATATCCACTTCCATACCAGAATTCGTAATCATCTTCC
>DAOVKB010000053.1:0-8125 GCA_030631995.1 archaeon
AATTTACTCTAATTCTAAAACTACTTTTTCTTTGTAGTTTTTCTTGGCTTTGCTGCATCCTTTTTGGTTGTTTTCTTCTTAGCTGGTGCTTTCTTTGCTGGTGTAGTTTTCTTAGCTGGCGCTTTCTTTGCTGGTGTAGTTTTCTTAGCTGGCGCTTTCTTAGCAGGTTTTTCCTTTGTAGGAGTGACTTTTGGTTTTTCTACAGTTTTCTTAGCTGGTGTTGTTTTTGGTTTAGCTTTTGCTTTTCTAACAGGTGTTACATCTGTTAGCCTTAATCTTGATGATGATTTAATAACAACTCTATAATAGGTACCTTGTTCTCCCATTATAGGATTTCTAACAATCTTTATTATATCTCCTGGTTTTGCTTGTATCGCTTTGACTGCTGGATCAGTTTCAAGGATTTTTGGTATCTGATGTTTCTCAATCTGATATCTGTTGAGAAAATGTCGTATTTCACCACCCTTAAGCTTCAAATGCTGAGGAACTACTTCATGTTCAAAAATATTGAATAGTGGATTAGAACTACTAATAATTTCTATACCAAGCTTCACAGATTCTTTCTTTGCATAGTGAGTTAAAGAAGCTTCTGCGATTAGCATTGCATTGTCAATATCTTCCTCTTCTTGGAGCTTTCCTAGTGTTCGGATAGTTTTCACTCCAATTTGAGGATTCTTTGGAAATCGAGCTATAACATTTGTCTTTTCTCCATCTTCCTCAACTCTATCTCCATGAATATCTAAATAATCATCATTTTCATCTGTTTTTTTGATTTTATATCTTCGAAACTCTAAGATTTCTCTAATACCAGATAAAATCCTCTTCTCTTTTGCTTGTTGTTCTTTAGATGACAAGAAGGTTACCTCGCTCTTCTTTTTATTCTAATAGTTTAAAATTTATTGACAAGTGAGAGCTTTTATTCATTTTCTTCATTTTCTTTCTTAGACTGCAGTTTGATATAGTAAGAACCATCCTTATTCCTGCCTACAATTGGTTGATCATCTTTACTCTCACTCAATAATTTATCAATATCTACTTCAAATACTCCATTACTAGTTAATCTTATAGTTTCTACACCCTCTTGAATATCTGTATCTCCAATTTCTTTCTCTACAATAAGCTCCAATTCCTGTTTTTTCTCATCGTCTTCTAAGCTTTCTCTGTAAGTTTTAAATTTATAAGAACCACAATAAGGACATCCATTTACAATGATTTGAGTCGAGAGAGTAAGTTCTCTATCACAAATTGCACATTTTGTTTTCTTTTTTGTAGTATCCGGCATTCTTTCACCATTGTGATTTTCATTTTTTTTGTACTATTCCATTTCAATACTCGATTCAAAAAGGAACGGTCCTTTATATTCACATTTAGTGCACCCGCTTTCCTCCAGATCAGTTATTGTTCGGAATTTTTCATCTTTTCCTATATTGTAATTCTCTTCACATTTACATTTATAGGGTTGAGGGAATTTATTACTCTCTCTATAGTATGTTGGGCCAAAATAATGATTAGGAATTGTTTCTTCAGAATCTGGTTTGACACTTAATATATACAAATCAGAATTTTTCTTACCTAAGGGTGTGGAAATATCATAATTGTTGAAATTTCCTTTAGTTTCTACCTTTTCAAGATTCATTTTATCAATAAAGGACTCAATGAGACTTTCTTTTTCTTGTTCTATATCGAATGATAGAAAAATCTTAGTTTGGGAATCCTTTTTTGCACACTGAACTGCCCTTGATAATCCCAATTCCAATCCTTCTTTTGTCATTGGTGGTTCCAGAAAGATATAATCAAATTGGTTTTTCAAAACTGCAATCATTCTAATGCGAAAATCGTGATTCACAAAACGAATACTTCGGATTTTATGATCAAACTTCATTTTGAAAACTATTTCAGGAATTCTTCTATCTATGTCTAAAACAGCTAAATCTTTTGGTTTAGATGACATACCAATAAAGAGTGATGTTAGATCCATATCTCCAATTAAGATAATCCTCTTTCCAACATAAGATTCTGGATCTACCAAAAGAGCTCTTTGTATACTAGTGTCTTTTGTTACATAATACTGATCCAATTCTTTATTAGGCTCCCCCCTACTTGCTTTGACCAAGTCAAAAGCATGATTCATTTTAGTTATGGTTTCCTCATCTAAAGGGAAATTAGTCATCGAAAGATGCTAATCATACTAATTTAAAAATCGTTCGATGACTTGTTAAGAGAGAAAAGTTAGTTGTTTCAGTACACCAAATAATTGTTCAATTGGTAATTTCTGAAGTTTGGATGAATCTCGTGATTTTCGTTCAAGTTCTTTTAATAAAACACTGAATTCATATGCTGATTTAGCCAATTGAGCAAAGGTTTGTTCATAAGTTGATATTGATTGAAGTATGTCACTAGAATTAGTTGCTAGCTTTGCAGCATCATTGAAAAAGGTTGCAGCTTTATAATTTTCTTTGTTTGTATCTGCCCCAAAAGCAAGAATAGCTTTTTTAGTAGCTTCTAAGAAATGAATTAAAGCATCAGCTAAGTTCTTCTTAATTTCAATAGTATTCCAACTGACTTCTGAATCATCTATCTTAAAGAGCTTTTTATGTTCTAATAATTCCTTGCAATCAGCAGCAATTCTTGAGTTTATTGCGTCAAATAATTCAAAGTGTCTGAAAGTATTGTTGATAATAGCAAGGTAATTGCTCTTTATTGTGGGCTCTCTTGAATGAGCAAGTTTGTATCCTTGAGCAAGTTTGTCAATTACAGTATTAAGGAATAAGAATTGCCTAGCCAATTCAAATAATCTAAGTTCAACGTCTTGTCCTTGTATAAATGTATTTGAATATCGCTGCTCCACCCATTTACTATCTATATTAGATGTTCCACTGAGTTGAGAAATTTCTAAAGCTTTTGTTGAATAATAATGTGCCTTAGCATGGTAAATTAGATCGAGCACTTCGTTTGTTTCTTTATCTCTTAGGTATTGTTCTAGATGAATTGAATCTGCAATAAATTCTAAACATTCGATGTCTTTGACAATGTAGACTTTTTTCTCTGTTTTTGGTAGAAAATATGCAGCGAGTTTTATGTTCTTGATATTATCTATTAAAACTTCTACATCTTCTATTTTGATTTTTTTACCTTTTTTCTCTAATTTCATAAGTTGAACTGAAATATCATTAGTTGCATATTCTAACCTTTCAATAAATCTCACAAAATTCTGTTCCGCTCTTTCCATTGCTTTGGGATGGGGAATATCTTCTAAGATTGCTATTTTAAACTCCTGAACATAATTTAGATAAACAAAAGGAAGGCTACTCACATAATTAATATTAACCTTTAAACCAGGTCTATTCACTATTTCCTCGATTTGTTTTATTAATTCTTGAACTGAATCTTTTTTTGCGATTGGTATAGTACTAACCAATTGAGAAGTTTTAGATGCTAGTTCTGCTATACTATGTAAAAATAGATGTACTGTTTCTTCCTTTACTATTTCCTCTTTTAGTTTAAGATTTCTATCTGAGGCTTGAGTGTTTTTCGAAATAATCTCAAGAGCTTCTTGTTCTAATCCTAAAACTAGATTGAGATACTCAACACTTGCAATGAAGATATCATTCTTTGCAGCTTCATAACTTAATCTGAAGTAATGGTCAATTAGTTCTTTATTTCGTAAGGCTTGATTAATTGGAATGAGATTTTCTTCAATCAATTTTGCCTTCAATTCCGGATCTTCAGGTAATTGCTTATAGAAACTCAAAGATTTTTGTAAATGAGATAAACTCTTTTCAAAAGCAAAATGAGATGCTATAGGATCCTTCCACCACCAATCTTTTCCTAATCGATTTAATAGATCTGCTGTAAAAGATACTTCAAATTCTGAATATGCAAGTTCATAAGAACCGCTTTCTTCGATATAACGTTTATTAGTTTCACTTTGAGGAGAGTTTTCAAGTATCTGTATTAGCTGATGTTTCTGATTTAGTAAAAGAAATGTTAGCATAATCTCTTCAATACTTGAAGCTCGGGGGTGAGTAGAATCAAAATAAGTTTGTGAAATGTTATTCAATATATGGTGTCCTTCAACAAATGAACTACAGTAATCTACTGATGGTTCTGTATCAAAAATTCCTGTATTTACAATATCTGAATATGTGATCATTAGAATAGCTAGCTCCATTTGGAATTCTTGGAGATTTTCTATTTTAATTGTTAAATTTTCCTTTCTGTCCTTATCACTCTCAATTTGTGATTTATCCCTTGTCCATTCATCCAAGAATCTCTGATAAAGAAGTTTCGCTAATGAAGAAACGTCAGAAAGAGAATCCGCACAAATTCTGGAAAAACTTGTCCATATTTCGCTTATTTCTACTAATTCATCAATTTGAATGAAAGATTGATATATCCTCTCTCTTTCTAATTCCATTAATACGAATTGTTTGAACGGTGAATCACCGAGTAATTCTATGGTGCCTTTGGAAAATAACATTAAACATTGGTAAGAAAGTTACTAAAAAAACATTTTGACTGCAATACATAGAATAAATATTATAATTACTTCGATTTCGATTGTTCAATTTGAGTCTGCTGTTTTCTCTGGTTTGTACCAACTAGGTTCGGTAAGCTCACCAAGTTTTCTATTGAACTCTTGAACCATTTTTCTTGCATGAACTGTTGTTTTAGCGGGTATAGGTTTGATTTTATTTAGCTTCACAACTCTTCCACAATACGGGCATTTTTTTGTTTTTTGTTTTGCTTTACAGTAACTGAATTTTCCACATTTCAACCTAGTACATCGTATTACTGCATAATCTGCTTCCATTATTTTTATTCTCCAACTATTGTGATTGCAATCCTGCGAGATCGGGGGCGAACATCTAGGCAAACGAAGACAGGTTGTTGCCATGTACCAAGTTGTAATCTTCCATTATGAATGGCTAATGAAAGACTAGGCCCTAGTAAAGATGCCCTTAAGTGTGAATGCGCATTTGAATCAATTCTATCGTGTTTGTAGCCAGCTCCTTTTGGAACAAGTTTTTCTAACATTTTTCTGAAATCATCTAAAACTCCTGATTCGAATTCTATTGCAGTCAAAGCTCCTGTTGATCCAATCACATTAGCAGTTAGTATTCCTTCTTTTATACCTGATTTGGAAACTAATTTGTCTAACTTATGTGTCAAATCGACTATATCTATTTCTCCCTCTGTTTGAAACTGTAATGTTTCTGCAAATACTCGCATGTTATCACTTGGATTTGTTTTACTGGAATATTAAAAAATGATTATAAAAACTAACTGATGATTATAAATAGGATAAAAATTCAGTGTGATAATACAACTTCACGAATTTGCTACTTTTCTGATAATATTGTTGTATAGAAGTGCTTTAGCAGCTTTTTCTGCGTCTGGTTCTGTGAGTTTCATTAGTTTTGCTATCTCACTTATCGTTGCTGCTCCTTTATATTTGAGTAGAGAAATCACTTTGTCTTGTTGTGAGCTGAATTTCAATTTCATGTCTCTCTTCCCCATTGAGGGATCTAGCTCCAGTCTCGAAGTTAACATGTTTTTGATTGGTTTTCCATATTTGTGCAAATGATCGTCAACAAAACTCTTCATTGCTCCAAATCGTTCAACCCTGCCATTCCATTCTTCAAGTTCTTTAGAGTATCTGCTGAGAAATTCATCTTGAATGGAATCAATTTCTTGTCTTACTATTAATTCATCATCACAATTGTCGATACAAGCTACAGTTACAGTGTTTTTCCCAGTTGTGTAAACAAACTTGTAACTTGAGGTTTGAAGAAAATCACACCCTTCATCTATGTTCTGTGCAAAAATCTCTATTGCACTTAAGAAACTCGTAATTAGATTCTCATCATGCTCTATGCTACCATACTTTCGATGAAAGAGACATTCACCTGTATCTTTAGCTATCCATAGATTATGTAGCATAAGCTTCATGAAGATTAAAGTCATTCAAAAGAAAAATGCATATAATACATGGGTATTTTCACCTATATATCAAAATGACTTTTTTTTACCAAAGTAAAACCACATCGAGCACACTTTAATATGTAGGAATCCACTTTAGTTCCCTTCCCTGCATGTTCTAAATTATATCTACAATTTGGACACAGGATATCTCCAGGTTCCAATGCTAATATTCTTTCCATTTCTATTACAAAGTGTTGTTGTTGATCTATTATTTCGGATATTGTTGTAAGATAATATCCTTCTGAATATTTAGAGATAATAATTGTATCATTTTGCTTTACCGGATAGTTTTCAAACCATTCATCTAATCCAGTAATCTCTCCCTTTTTCGTAATATGAGAACCATAGTATTCATCAAAAGACTCAATAAAAAACAATACTCCTTCTTTGGGAAACATTTCTCTATCTTTTCTAGAGATTGAAATTGTTTTTCCCTCTAACTCTTTACCTGATACATTTTTTACTATAAATCCTACATGCAAAGAATTATCCCCATAGCTCTCATTCATTTTGTTGCAAATAAGCTAAATGCACAAACAATTTAATATCTTTTTATCGAGAAAAACCGAATAATAGAAAAATCAGTTCGATTTTTCTTTCTTCAAATCTATTAATTCTTGAGGTACAACAGTTATTATTCTCCTTGGAGCCACTTCAAATTCAATACTCCTTGCTCCAAAACTCACAATCTCACCTTCGACTTCTATTGGTAGGGGTTTGTCTGCTTCTATACTCATTTTCCTACCATTATAGAAATTAACTCCCTTCTTACCAACATGTTTCCCTGGTTTTAGTACATTAAGCAGATAATACTGATATAGTTTTCCTACATCTCCCGCTATGACTATTTCAAAGTCCTCTCTAAAACCATAATTATTTGGTAGAACATTGAATCCTCCTCCAAATCGATTCCCGAATCCTACTGCCATAATCACTAAATCTGTTTTAATTTCATCTAAGTCATCAATCTTAATTCTTGATGGAACCACTCTATATTTTGTTATTCCTTTGAGAGCAAGGTAATAGTATTTGACAAATCCTTTTAACCATTTAGCTTCTGTGAATGACGATACTGAGATAGTTGCTCCAACTCCTGTGTCTACAATATTTACAAAATACCGCTCATTATCCTCACATCTAGCTATTCCTACTCCTAGATCTAGCGTTTTAAATTCACTTAGAATGTTCAAACTCCTCATGTAGTTATCATCATATTTATGCCCAAAAGCAAAATCATTTCCATTTCCTAAAGGAAGAACTCCGAATGTTCCATCTATTTCATATACACCGTTTGCAACTTCATTTACTGTACCATCCCCTCCTGTTGCTACAATGCAGTCGAAATCTTTTCCTTTATCTCGAGCAATATCAATTGCATGTAGGGGTTCCTTTGTTAGTTCTACCGAATAGTCAAAATTTTGATTCTTGATTTCTGATTCAACCTTTGGCCACATCTTACCTATTTTACCATTTCTGGCATTAGGATTAACAATAAACAAATATGAAACCATAGAACAAACTGAACCTAGCTATATTTAAAGTTTAATGAGAAACAGAATGGAGCCTCGGAGGGGACTTGAACCCCTGTCCTGTGGTTGTCTCTTTAAAAAATACGAGACCACCGCTCTCGGCCGGCTGAGCTACCGGGGCATTTCAATTCATTCTTTGGTATAGAATATAGACAAAAAATAGATATGCAACAAGAATCAATCTAACGGAAATGCTGCATATCCTCTGAATTCAATCCAATCCTTAAGCTGTTCATCAATTATTTCTTGAATCGCGTCCTGATCAAGGCTTCTAGCCATTTCTTCGTCTTGAGTGAACATAGCCATAATATAGCGATCTCCTCCAAATCTTAAGTCCCTTAGGATAAAAATCTCATTGACATCTTTATCTAATGTATATCTTCTGATTCTTAGAAATGGTTCTCTCATATTCACTATGGTTTCAATAGCTTCATAATATGCCGTATGTGCTAAATCCTCTAATTCTTCCTGTTCTGAGTATTGAGCGAAGCACACATTACTTCTGAAATCATACAAACCAAAGAAATCAGCTTTAAGCTGCTCAGCAACCTCTTTTGATGCATCACCAACTCCATGTTGTATAAGTGATATGTCTCTAAATATGTGAGAAA
>DAOVKB010000116.1:0-1507 GCA_030631995.1 archaeon
AAGATCTTGTGTCTTAGGAGGAATTGTATTAGAAAATTACTCTATAGCTGTTGATAGTGGAGACTCATTAGAAGTAGGAAAAGAATTACGAAAAGAGCTAGAAAACCATTTCAAGTTACCTGTAGAATACTTGTTTCTCACTCATACCCACAATGATCATAGAAATGGAAGAGATGCTTTTAATGATGTAACACTTATTGCTAGCAAGCAATGTATAGAAAATATGCCGAAGAGAATTAATTTCAAGAAATGGTCATTAGAAACATTCGAAGAGAAATTTATACTTGAGGATAATGATCAAAGAGTTGAATTTTATCGTGTTGGAGGACATAGTGTAGGATTTAGTGTAGTTTATTTTCCAAGTGAGAAAGTCCTCTTTGCTGGAGATCTCTTTCTTACAGAACCAATCAATTTTGGTCTTCCTTTCATGGGATTTTATCAAAACAAAACAAAACGAACAGGTAACCCAGAAGAATATATAGCAGCATTTGATAAATTTAAGAAAATGGATATTGCTGCGATTGTCCCTGGACATGGAGAAGTTATTCATAATCCTCAAGAGTATTTAGATGAACAAATCTCATTTTATAACGCTTTGAAATCACTATTTGTTTCGGCTATTGAAGAAGGTAAAAGTCTGGAAGAAATAGAACTGCCAAGATTGAAACCTATTGAAAGGGCGTATGAGATTATTGAGCTTAAATCCAAAAAAAGCTATGCTCTCCGATTTTTAGATAATTATCTCAATTGGATTAAGAAGAGTTTTTACAATTATTATAGTGGGGAATTCGATTAATTACCATATTCTCTATTAGCCAATTATTATCTTTCAAATAGTTAAATAAATACTAATGGACTTGTAAACTTATGTCAAAAGAAAATGCGCGTACTGGTTGGTTCTTTAGGGAGGATGAACCTCCGAATGACGACGCTTATTTTGAAAATATGTCCAGAGCTGTATTTCAAGCAGGTTTAAGTTGGCAGATGATTGCAGATAAATGGTTAGCTTTTAGAAAAGCGTTCAAAGATTTTGATATAGAAGAAGTCAGTAATTTTGATGAAGAAGATATTGAAAGATTGTTATTAGACAAAAGTATAATCCGAAACAGATCAAAGATAGAGGCTGTTATTGTAAATGCGATGGCATTTATGAAGATAAAAGAAGAATTTGAGTCTTTTCGAAATTATATAGATAATCTGGATAAATCAGAAAATTACAAATTTGTAAAGAAAGAGCTAGGAAAGAGATTTTCAAGAATGGGACCAAAATCCGCTAAGATTTATCTGTACAGTATTGGAGAAAACATAAAGCATGAAGAATAACTCAACCTAATTGAGCTTATGCATCATCTAATTCTTCGAAATTAAGTTTAAAATGACTTGATGTTAGGAATGCTTCTGGATCTTGCATGAATTCAATCATACAATCTCTTTGACAAAAGTATAATGCTTTTCCTTTGTAGGTAGTTTTAACAATATTTCTTGGGAGATGTGCACCACAACATGT
>DAOVKB010000042.1:0-9838 GCA_030631995.1 archaeon
AACCATGCTTGCTACTAGAGGAAAACCACCAAACATTCTGGAACGTAAAACAATGGGAGCATCTATAAGCGCGGAAACATCTGTTGATGTTCCTCCAATATCTAAGGAAACTAGATGTGATCTATTAAGATGTTTTAAACTATCGGTGGCCGCCATTACCCCTCCCGCTAAACCTGAATAGAGAGTCTGAACACCAGATTTCCCGATGGAAGAAACATCTGACATGCCTGTATTTGATTGCATAATTAACAGAGGTGAACTTATTCCTTCAGAAACAAGTTTTGATTTTAAACGATATAAATAATTATTTACCACTGGACTTACTTTGGCGTTCACGATAGTAGTAACTGCACGTTCATATTCACGTATTTGAGGACTTATTTCATGCGATGTAAAAACGTTAAATCCTTTAGTTGATAGAAATTCTGATACTTTTTTTTCGTGAGTTGGATTGAGGAAGGAGAACAACAGAGATACAGCAATGTTCTTTATCGATTTGGATTTAATGGAAGCCGTGATACTATCTAGATGATTAATATCAAGCGGTTTTGTTTCTTTACCCTCGCTGTCAAGTCTTTCATCTACTTCGAGTATTAAATCATTTGAAAACGAAATTGGATACTTTTGTGCGAATTTTAAATTATACAATTCTGATCTTTGTTGTCTTCCAATTTCCACGATGTCTCGAAATCCTTTTGTTGAAATAAAGCAAATTGGTGGGCACTTATCTTCAAGAAAAGCATTGGTTCCTATTGTAGTGCCATGGATTAAAAGTTCGATATCATTTAACTGAAATTCAAATCGTTCTGCTGCTTCCTTTAATCCAAAAATTATCCCTTCGCTTGGATCAGTGGGAGTTGTGGGGATTTTCCATGCTTTTACAAATCCTTCTGAAACAATTACAAAATCTGTAAATGTACCCCCTGTATCTATTCCTATCCTGGTTTTTTCATTTGCTTTATTCAACCAATAAGACACCTAATACGCAAGAATTGTTTATAAAATTTAAACTTTGGGAGAGGGTTTTGTTCTAGAGTATTCCTAAAACAGAGATAGTTTCTATGAATTATTAAGAAATAAAGGAGAATTTAGTAGAAGATCATTTGACCAGCAATGAAATCAAATTCTTTCTTCTGTTCCTTTCTACCTTCGGATTTGATTTTCCATTCCTTTACCATTCTTTCTTTTTTATTTCGACTTCGTTTTGAACTCATTTTTTTTCACTAATATATACTATGCACTGGTCACTTCATTTTAACATGGCGAGTAAAAGTGACCATTAACTGACCAAATCATTTTTGGGGGTAGCAAAATAATATAAGAGCGAAGAATCATAAGTTTCAGAGAACGATAATGCAACTTAATAGAGGAAAAAAGATTTGGAAGCCTGAGGTTTATCAAGGAAAACAGAACATTAAAAGATATTTTGAAGGTTGGTATTTCAAGATAGTAGATAAAGACGAAAAGAATATCTATGCTATTATCCCTGGTGTTTCTTTTGATAAGGAAGGAAATACACATGCTTTCATAATGTTTTTTGATGGAATCAAAGCTTCAATGAATTATTTTAGGTTCGATATCTCAGAGTTTCATTATTCCAAGAAACGATTTCAAATAAAAATTGGTAAAAACTCATTTCATCAGTATGGATTTGAATTAAATATTGATAATAATGATCAAAAAATTAGGGGAAAAATAAGTATTAAAAATCTTAAACCTTGGCCTGTAAAGTTTCTTTCACCGGGAGCAATGGGTTGGTATGCTTTCGTTCCCTTTATGGAATGTTATCATGCAGTTATCGGGTTTGATCATCCTCTAGAGGGTAAAATTAGCATTAATGGAAAGGAAATTGATTTCTCAAAGGGGAGAGGTTATATAGAAAAGGATTATGGGAAGAGTTTTCCTAGCTACTATATTTGGATGCAATCCAATCACTTTGAAACTGAAGGAATTTCAGTAATGGCATCAGTAGCAAAAATACCATGGTTAGGTAGTTCGTTTGATGGGTTTGTTGTGGGATTTCTTTTCAATGGAAAAGTTTACAGATTTGCTACTTATACAGGTGCGAAAATAACTAAGCTTCAATTATCAGAGAATCTAGTCTCAGTGCATTTTCAAGATAAAAAATACAGACTTGAGCTTGAAGCTACTAAAGCAACAAGCGTGGATTTGCACTCACCTATAGAAGGATCAATGACAGGAAGGATAATAGAAAGTATTACTTCTAAAATTCATGTAAAATTTATAAAGATATCAAAGAAAGAGGAAGAAGTAATCTTTGATGGTACAGGCAGAAATGCGGGTCTAGACATCGGTGGAAAAGTCGATGAAATGAAGGAAGTGAATTAATTTCCTTTAGAGCTTTAGTTCACTTTGTATGGAAATCATTATATTCTTTAAAAGTTTTAACTGCTGCATGAAGGTATATCATGTTTCAAAAAAAGATCTATTACCCCTCAAAGAACCTTACAAATTTCTTAATGGTGATGTGTATGTTGTTGAAACTGACACAGAAATGTGGATTTGGTTGGGTTCAAAATGCTATGTTGATGACAAGACTGTTGGTGCTTGGATGGCTAGAATTTTAGAACAGAAGAATCAAGACTTGAAAATTAGAACAATTTTGGAGAGCGAAGAACCCACTAAATTCACCGAGATTATTGATTTTGAGGTTGTTGAAGGCGACACTCCTGGTTTTCTAAAGCATTTTGAAAAACAAATTCAGAAAGATTTACGATTGCTTCAGTTAAGAGAGGATGATAAAGGAGATGTTGATATCATAGATTTACCCATAGGATACCAATATTTCAAATCTGATGATGCATTTTTACTAGATGCCCAAATGGATATTTACATCTGGATAGGAAAGGACAGTCAAATCAAAGAAAAATATGAAGCTGGTAGAATATCAAGAAAGCTTGAGGTGGAAAGAAAATTCGCTCCTTTGGTTTATGTTATTGAAGAAGAAAATGAACCAGAAGGATTTCGCGATATGATTTTCAAATTAGGCATTAAAGATGGAGTAATAGAACTCAGAACTACTGTTACGAAAAAAGACAAAAGTCAAGATAAGAAATGGTGGCAGGTCTGGAAATAGTTATTTTATTGCTTTGTAATCATCGATCCAATTAGAAAGAAAAAGATGGAGCCCAGAGCGAGATTTTCACTGTTCAGAGCGCATCTGAAACGAGACTTGAACTCGCGACAACTGGATCTTCAGTCCAGCGCTCTCCCTGCTAAGCTATCTGGGCATCTTTGTTCTATCCTTTTTGTTCTTCTTTCCATTAAAAGTTTTTTGTTGCGTTTCTTCTCTTCTGTTATACATTAAATGCTTAAGTTTAAAAAAGTCCATTAACGCATTTATTTGAGGTTATTCTATGACTCAAGATAGATATTATCAGAAAAAAGACTATAAGGGAGATTTTTCTGCTTTTGGAGCAGCAATAGCTTTCACAATAGTAGGTGTTTTTTCATTAATCTTCCGAGCTTATAATATTGATTTCATAGGTTTAGCTTGGTGGGGTTATTGGCTTTTCATTCCTGCCTTCTTTAGTTTCATTGGTGGCTTTAGCAGCCTCTATTGGGATAAGAGAATGAGAGATTCTGTTTATGCTGCTGGTTTAAACCGCAAAGGAAGAGTCAAAGTCGAGGATCTTGCTCAAGAAGTTGGGTATAAACCAAAAAATATGCTTCGTATTCTTGTTGACCTTCGTACAAAGAGAGGTCTTCAATATAGTTATGATAGTGATTCAGGAGAAATCATCTTTGGAGAAGAAATCAAATATGAGCAAGCAGCTCAATTTACTGAACCGATGTCTAAGAAACAAGCTGAGGTCATCTTCCCAGCAGGAGAAATAAGATACTGCCACTACTGTGGACACAAACCACCTGCAGGGTCGAAATTCTGCGAAAGTTGTGGTTCTAATCTCGAGTAATTTTACTCCCCTCTTATTTTTATTTGTAAAAAGTTAAATGTATAACATCCTTATCAGAAAGTTCGTAAGTTATTCCTACTCGTTTTCTTCTTCCGTTTGGTCCTCCTTCTAGTAGAACCGCGTCTTTGAAACTTTCCTCTTTCACTCTGTATACTTTCTGAATGACTTCTTTTACAGAAACCTGATCTTTGTAGAACACTATTGGTTGTTCTTCAATCTCATTGAAGGAGTTCATGGTGTAAATTCGAACAGGTTTAGTTAGTTTAATCATATTTTGTTTTATTCCTTCAAAGTCATCTGATGAAATCTTCTTTAGATGAGAAGAGGGTAAAATTGCTGTATCCTTATCAAAGACTAAGAATGCTGGAATCTTTCTTGGGATTGTTTGAATAAATCCATCACCCATTCTTTCTCCCATTAGTTCTATATTCTGATCCGCTAATTCCTTCAAAACCAACTCAAAATCCTCTAGAAACCTACCTAGAACCATAATACAATCTGTAGAGTAAATCATACCAAGAGTAGATTTATCTCCGCTCCAACAACCATCATAAATTGCAGGAATTTCTACAAGTTGAAAGTTAATTGCATCATACTCTACTGCCCCATATTGGGGTTCAATTGTTGTAAAAGGATAAGATTCAACCGGAATTTCTGTTCCTGCTAGATTGTTTATTAAAGTACTTTTTCCACTGTTAGCTACTCCAATTACACAGAACTGAGGTGTAGATTTTTTTGTTTTTGTACGACTTCGAGAAGCTTTTCTAGCTTGCTCGACCTGCTCAATTTCAGCTAATTCACGTCTTAACTTGTCTTTAAGTCTCTTATAATCTCCAACATCCCAATGAATTTCTTTGAGTAACCGTTTAATTTCTCTAGCTCTTTCTTCTCCCACTTTTCCTTTTAAAGCATCTTTGATCTCTTCTGTGATCACGCTGTAGGGTTTGGGCATTTGTTAAACCTGTTTGCTTTTGTTTTTTCTTGTATGAACGTTTATTAGTTTTCTTTTTCAATAACTTTTTCTATCAATTGCTCGCTCAATTCCCAAAGAAAGTCCTGTTTAGCTATATCATTTGTAATTTTTCCAGATTTTCTCTCCTCACAATTGTAAAAATATTTCCCAGATACATCTCTTAAATCATCCGAAGAGGCCACATAAACAGAAGTTCTTGCTCCTTCTTCAGGGGTTTGATGTTTTAATATTAAATCTCTAATTTTTGTAAACCATTTTGGTAGACCAACTGTTGTCATTTGTGTTTCAACATGACCTGGATTCACTGCATTGACAGTTACTTCTGATTCTTCCAATTCTCTCACAAGTTTATAGGTAAAAAGAATCATCGCTGTTTTGGAATTACTGTAAGCTTGCTGTCCATTATATTTTTTTTCCAACATAGGATCTTTTAGTTTAATCTTGTAGTATTTATGAATATCAGATGAGAGATTAATTATTCTAGAGGAAGAATTCTTCTTTAACAAAGGGAGAAGCAATCTAGTTAGATAGAAATGTGCAAGATAATTTACTGCAAAAGTGCCTTCATATCCATCATTAGTTATTGTTCTTTTCATATTAAAGACTCCAGCATTGTTAATCAGGACATGTAAAGTAGAATGGTTTGTAAGAAATTCTTCAGAAAAACGTTTTACATCACTTAATGATGCCAGATCACAAAGTAGAAGTTCAACGTTTTCGTTTTTTGTTGTTTGAATGATTTCTTGTCGAGCCTTTTTTCCTTTTTCTTGGTTGCGACAAACCATTACTACTTTGGCACCTAAATCAGCAATCTGCCTTGCTGTTTCTTTCCCTATTCCAGTATTTGCTCCAGTTATTAAGCAAGTCTTTCCCTTTATCCAAGAATCATTCTTCACGACATAACTCCAGATTCTCTAATTTATAAACTAATATCCATTTAAGTAAAAACTTTATCCGAATCTTTTATTAATTGTTGATAGTTGTCCCACCCATGAGTTCAGAAAAAGCTAAAGTTTATTTTGGTTCTGTTCAACATGGAAGAAATTCTGCTTTTGCTTCTTTTGCTGCAAAGGTGGACAAAATCACAGAACTTCTACTTGAAGAAACACCCATTGAAAAGAAGGATAAGGTTGCTGTTAAAATGCACCTTGGTTTCAACGATGGTTATCAAACTATTCCTGTTTTCTTTGTTCGTAGAATAGTGGAAGCAGTCAAAAAACGAGGAGGATATCCCTTTGTTACAGATAATCCCACTTCTGTTTATAATGCTGTTAACAGAGGTTACACTCAAGAAACATGTGGTTGTCCTATTATACCAATTGCAGGTGTAAAGGACGGTTATACTACACCAGTAGATGTTAACTATAGAGGAATAGATACACTGGAACTTGCAGGAGCTTTGAAGGATGCAGATGTTTTAGTTGATTTATCTCATGCTAAAGGTCATGGTGCTTGTGGATATGGTGGGGCCATAAAGAATCTAGCTCTTGGAGGTTATTCTGGTCCAACCCGTTGGAGAAAAATCCATGGCGCGTCTGGTCTAGATGAGTATTGGGATAAAGCAAAAGGTAATCCTGAACTAGCTAAGAAGCTTGTTGAATCTTGTCCTTATGGTGCACTTAGTTATAATGAAGAAAAAGATGACCTCAAAAGAAACTACCATGATTGTCATCAATGTATGACTTGCTTGCAGGTTGATGGAGGTCTTGGAGCTGTTAAACTTCCTCGTGAAAGTTACACTGCTTTTAATGAAATGATGGCTATAGCAACAAATGAAGTACTGAAAACCTTTGAACCTGCTAAAGTAATGTATATCAATTTCTTGACACAAATCACGACGTACTGCGATTGTATGGGTCTAGGCCAGCCTTCCATTGTTGATGATATTGGTGTTGTTGGCAGCAAAGATATTGTAGCGATAGAAACTGCAACTCTTGATTTGATTAAGAAAGAAGAAATCATTGAGAAAAACATTCCTCCTTACTTCAAACATGTAAATCTTGATCCAAATGAAGACCTTCATCCATTCACTCGAGTTCATGGACCGTACAAAGATCCTTATGAAACCGTTGTTTTTGCAGAAAAAATGGGCTTGGGTACTTCAAAGTATGAATTGATAGAGATTCTATCTGCAGAAGAAACTATGAAGATGGAACCTCCAAAAAGAGAATTTGAAGGTGAACCCACTTTCTTCTAACCTTCTTTACTTTTCCCTTTTATTTTCCTGCTAGTAATATTAAGGTAAATAAGATTTTTCAGCTTCAGAGACAAAGACATCAAGTTCCTCATCAGTCCATAGAACCAGACTTGCTTTAGCTTCAATCCTTATGGTTCAATGAATAACTCAATCCCTGTAGATTGACAAGAGTGCAAGAGGAAGGTATAAACAAAAATTGATACAAAAACCAAGTTGATGATAATTATACTTAAAATAATTCTTTAGATTTTTAAAAATATGATAAGTATTTTGAAGGGATTTTTTAAGTTGATTCGAGTGGAATTATGCTTGTTTGCAACCATTGGACTATTTGTTTCTGGAATTTTAGCTGAAGATTTAACAGGTTTTCAATGGGAATATCTAATTGCATTCTTAATAATCTTCTTCGCTGTAGCAGGGTCGTTTGCAATCAATGATTATTTCGATTTTGAAATTGATAGAGAAAACCAGAGGAAAGATCGTCCAATAGTATTAGGATTAATATCTCGAAGAACTGCTCTATATATTGCGATATTATTCTCGGTTATTGTAATCATTTTATCAATTTTCTTGAATCCAACAGCAATGATTTTTGCTCTTATAAATTTTCCAATTTTTTATTTGTACAGTCTTGGATTGAAAAAATTTATTCTTTTTAAAAATCTTTTAATTGCATATAGTTATTCAGCAACAATCTTGTTCGGTTCACTAATATCTGATTCATTTCTTGAACCCATCATAATTTATTTCACCATCATGGGTTTTATCATAGGTTTAGGCTCAGAAATCATGTTTGATATTGCTGACATCGAAGGAGATAAACTACTAAATGTAAATACAATTCCAAATAAATATGGAACCCAAAAAGCAGCAAAAATATCAATTTTCGCTTATTTTATCATTATTGTCTTAGATCCACTACCATTTTACGTTTTTATTGACTCTAGATTCTACTTTGATTATATCTTTCTTGCACTAATATGCATCCCCATAGTTGGTTATATCTATTTATCAATATCTTTGTTCAAGAATCAAACAAAGGAAAATACCTTAAAACTTAGGATGTTTATATTTTTAATAATGCAAATTGGTACTATAGCTTATCTTATTGGAGCACTGATTTAACCTAAATTAATGTTTTTAATATATGGTTAAAAATTCAACAGAATCAATGATTGAGTATTTCTTCCCCTAATTTTTTTTATTTTGTTTCTTTTTTTGAATTAGGAAAATTATGAAAGTTGTTATTAAATCTATTATTGGCCCATACGCAATTCCCGCAGCAAATGTCGCATAATCCCTGAAAGGATCTATTAGTAATATAGCTACTGAAAAAATTGAACCAAATAATATACCTCGAATCACTGCATTAACCCAATTTTGCCATTTTTCTCCCTTAAAAATAGCTATATCTCCAGCTAAACCAATAACGATACCCAGTATAACTCTCATTGCCCAAATGCCCAATAAATATGCAAGATTTTCACTGAAATTTCCAGGAATTCGTTGCACAGCACCAAGTATGCAGAAAACACCCAGTATTGCACCAGTTACTGTTGATATTCCAAGTCGTTTATAACTTACCATTCTTATCATAATCCTATTCTTCTTCCTTTCTTTTAAAACTTGGTTTTTCTCAAAAAACCGAGCTAAGAACAAACACAAATTCATATCGAACATTTTTTAAATCTCTTTTCGATTTTTAGATTGTGAAATAAATGAATCTAAAAGGTAGATCTCTTCTTTCCTTGAATGATTATACTGCAGAAGAAATTCGACATCTTCTTGAACAGTCAAAACGATTGAAAGCTAATTTCAAAGCTTATAAGCGAGACAAACCGCTTTCAGGTTTAACACTTGGAATGATTTTTCAAAAGCCTTCAACACGTACTAGAGTTTCTACAGAGGTAGCAATGTACTTTCTTGGTGGTCATGCACTCTTCTTAGGAGCTTCTGATATTCAACTTGGAGCGGGTGAAACAGTCAAAGATACATCTCGTGTTCTGTCTAGAATGGTTGACGGAGTATTAGCAAGAGTTTTTGCACATGAAGATGTTGAGGAGTTAGCAAAATACTCTACAGTTCCCATAATTAATGCTCTATCCGATAAATACCACCCTCTTCAGATCTTAGCTGATTTATTAACAATTGAAGAACATAAAGGAAAATTAGCAGGATTAAAGCTAGCGTGGGTTGGTGATGGAAACAATGTCTGTAATTCCTTGCTGATTGGCTGTGCAAAGATGGGTTTGCATATGTCTGTAGCTACACCAAAAGGGTATGAACCACCTAATAATATTGTAGCATTGGCTAAGGGTTATGCAGAGGACACCGGTGCAAAGATAGTCATAACAAATGATTCTCCTGCTGCAGTAACTGATGCCGATATAGTTGTAACTGATACGTTCGTATCTATGGGTGAGGAAGACAAAGAGAAAGAAAAACTAGAAGCATTCAAGAACTATATAGTTACTGAAGATCTCTGTTCAAATGCAAAGGCAGATTACATATTCATGCATTGTTTGCCATATAAACATAAAGAGGCTACTGAAGAAGTCTTTGAGAGTGAACATAGCGTCGTTTTTGATGAAGCTGAAAACAGACTTCACACTGTTATGGCCATATTGAAATGTTTAATGAGCTAAAATTTTAATTTCCTCTTTTTTCTCCTTTTCGTTTTTGAGCTCTAGTGAAGTCTTTATCTTAGCATTTAATATAGACTCAGCAATCGAA
>DAOVKB010000057.1:0-7699 GCA_030631995.1 archaeon
TACATCAAATTCCCCCTTTCCGCAAGCGAGGGGTATGGATCAAGCATCCATCAAGTCTGTTTAACATAGTTTAAACAGCTTCATAGCATTGCGATGGTAGGATTTGACCTTACTAGTTATTTGATATGAGAGTAACTACCAGCGGCGCCATAACTACTTCTTCTTATTTGGTTTTACATATCTCATTCAATGTTTTCAAGAAGATTTTAACTTCCTCGAGAGTATTATAATGAACCAAACTTATTCGAACGATTTTCTGTTTGTTGTAAACATCTTGAGCAAGAGAATAGTAATGTCCCGAGCGAGCAGCAATTCCACCTTCTTTCCACAAACGAAGAGTTACTTCTTCTTCTGGTACATTTTCAACTTCAAATGAAAACGTAGGATCTCTTTCATTTAACCTCTTCAAATCGGTTAAGCCGTATATTGTAACCTCTGGAATATCAAGTAAACCAGGAATATCATCAATACCAGTGAGAACAGCGGTTGATAATCCCATTTCGTATTGTTCGATAGCATCCATTACGATTTTTAGAGAACGTCTGTTATCTTCATAATCCATGTATTGTCCTTCGTAATTGGAATGAACATCAGTAGAGAGCCAAAGAAGATGTTCCATAACTCCTTTAATAGCTGCAAACGTTGCTTGATTCCTAGTTCCCCACTCAAATTTACCCGGTGAGGTGGTTGGCGCTGTTCTAACTTTATATGGTTGAAGGGTTTCAAGATGTTCTTTTTTACCATATAGAAAACTTCCATGAGGAGCAAAGAGTTTGTATCCTGAAAAAACCAGAAAATCACAATCTAAAGCTTGTACATCTGTTGGACCATGAGGAATATGATGTACTGCATCCACAACAAAATATGCACCGACTTCCTGAGCCAACTTTCCAATCTTTTCTAAAGGACTCTTTGTTCCCAACATATTTGAGGCAGCAGTAATGGTCACTATCTTAGTTTTTGAATCAATCATTTCTTGTAAATGACCCATATCAAGTGTGCCTTCTTCCATGTTTAGTTTAGCGAATCGTACTTGGTTGATTTTACCACGATCCTCTAATTCTACCCAAGGATCAACATTGGTGTAGTGTTCATAATCTGTTGTAACAATATTCTCACTGCCTGTGAGTTCTTTACTTAAGGCATAACTTAAATTGAACAGTAGAGATGTTGCAGATTCCCCAGAAACAATTGTTGATGGGTCTGATGCATTTAAGAATTCAGCTACTGCTTGTCTCCCCGAGAGTATTGTATCGGTTGCTTTTTTAGATTCGTCAAAGATACCACCCACATTAGCACTCCAGTTTATACGAGCTTCAGCTTCTGCTGTTGCTGCTTTATCAACTACTAGTGTTGCTGTACCGTTATCAAAAAAAGCACGTTTACGTCCACTGTAATCAGTAACAGCCCTTGGAAAAGCTGCGCGAATTTGATTAATTAATTCTTTATCAAACATTGATATCACACTTTATCTCCTCTTTAAATTCATATTGATGGGATATTAATGAATTTCAATCAATTCTGCTTGCTAATGAGCAAGATAAAATGAAAATCTTCTTATGGAGACCATCAAAAGCAAGGTAGAGATTAATGAATGAAAAGCAAAAAGTAAATGTTTTATGCATTTGGCAACCTAATGAACGATTGCATGATTATTTGCTTGAAGGACTCAAAGATTACTCTCAAGTCAATTTAATAGTTCCTCCAGACACATCTCATGAAACGTTTTTGAAACTAACGAAAGAGTATGATCCCGAGATTATAATGGGGTGGAGGCCAACAAAAGAATTGTTGGAGACTGCAAGAAATTTAAGATTATTTATTAACCCAGGAGCTGGAATTCAGCATTTAATACCTTTGTTTAAAGACGTAACAAGGAACAGGAAAATAACTTTAGTAAATGGTCATGGTAATGCTTATTTCACAGCTCAACACACTGTAACTCTTCTGCTTTCTTTAACGAACAAAGTTATCCTACATCATAATTGGATGAAGGAAGGTGAATGGCGTAGAGGTGATAATTATGCAGCTTCTACTCCCTTACGCGACAGGATAATAGGTTTCCTAGGATATGGAGCAGTAAACCAAAAGGTTCACCGTTTTCTTTCAGGTTTTAATGTAAATTTCGCTGTTCTACGTAATAATTGGTACAAGCAAGTAACTTCCTTACCTACTCCAGTCACCAAGTATACTTTTGATCAACTACATGATTTCTTGAAAATTATAGATGTCCTAATTATAGCTGTACCTTTAACGTCTAGAACGGAAGGAATGATTGGAAAAACAGAGCTAGAGCTACTGGGAAATGACGCTTTAGTGATAAATATCGGTAGAGGGCAAGTGATAGATGAAGAGAGTTTGTATTCTGCTTTAAAAAACAAAATCATCTCAGGTGCAGCAATAGATGTTTGGTACAACTATCAACCTGAACCTGATAAAGATGGGAAAAAATACCCTGCTCAATACCCTTTTCATGAATTAGAAAATATTGTTCTCTCTCCCCATAGGGGTGCATCACCTATGAACGATCTCAAAAGATGGGATGAGCAAATAGAAAATATAAGTCGATATGCCAGAGGAGAGGACAAATTTCTAAATATGGTCAATTTAGATGAAGAATATTAAGAAAAGAAAAAAATGAAAGAAGAGAAAATTTTATCTTTCTGGGAAATGACAAGATACGTAATGGTCTGGGTCTATTAATTCAAGTTGTGGTGTAACTTGAGAGCAAATCTCTTGTGCTTTGTAACATCTTGGATGAAATGGACATCCTGATGGGGGATCAATTGGACTGGGAACGTCTCCTTCCAAGATTATTCTATCCATTTTTATTCTTGGATCAGGACGAGGAATTGCTGATAGTAACGAAACTGAATAAGGATGTGCTGTTTTTCTGAAGAGTTCACCTGTTGGACACATTTCCATTATCTTACCTAAGTACATAACCGCAACTCGATCAGAAACATGCTTAATAACACTGAGATCATGCGCGATGAACATAAAAGTTAGGTTGAAATCTATTTGAAGATCATGCAGTAAATTAAGAATCTGAGCTTGTACAGAAACATCTAATGCTGAAACAGGTTCATCTAATAAAATTACTTCAGGATTGATTGCTAAGGCTCTAGCAATTCCTAACCTTTGTCTCTGACCTCCACTAAATTCATGGGGATACCGTAATGCATGATAATCTTCCAATCCTACCTTTGCAAGAATATCCAATACTCTAGATTCTTTTTCCTCATAGGTCATATCTGAAAAATGAATATCATAAGGCTCTTTAATAATATCAAGAACCATTCTTCTTGGATTCAAGCTTGAATATGGGTCTTGAAAAACCATTTGTAGTTGCCGTTTGATTGCAAGTTCTTCTTCTCTTGTCATGGGACGAAATATATCGATACCTTTGAAGTAAACAGATCCTTCGGTTGGTTCTTCTAGTTTTACTGCTACCCTTGCAGTTGTACTCTTTCCACATCCAGATTCTCCTACAAGACCAAGTGTTTCTCCTTTATTAAGAAATAAATTGACACCATCAACTGCTTTAATATTTGCAACCACTTTCGAGAAGAGAAGTGATTGTTGACTTACTGGAAACCATTTCTTAAGATTGATTAGGTTAACGATTGGCTGGTTTTTAGCATCCCATTCAGAGAATAGATCTACGGTTTCATATCTTTCGAAAGAATCACTCGCCATTCTTAAACCTCCTCCTTAACTTGATTCTTTTGAGCAGTTTTCTCACTTAAAGCATCTTTACCTATATGCAAATCGAGTTCATCAAAGTGATGACACGCAACGCGGCGCCCTTTACCAAACTCAATTTCTGGAGGACGAACACGACTGCAGACTTCTGTTGCATATTTGCATCTAGGGTGGAAACGGCAACCCTTTGGAGGATTAATTAGTCTTGGAACCATTCCAGGAATGGTTTCAAGCTTGGTTTTGTCAACTTCTAAACTCGGAATACTTTCGAATAATGCAAAGGTATATGGGTGTTTTGGATTCAGAAAAATTTCTTCTGTTGGTCCTGATTCTACAACCCTTCCACCGTAAAATATGTGTACTCTCTTTGTTATTTCAGCAACAACACCTAAGTTATGAGTGATGAGCATCATGGCTAATCCAAGTTTTTTCTGCATCTCCTTTATGATCTCTAAAACCTGTGCTTGAATTGTTACATCTAAGGCAGTTGTGGGCTCATCAGCTATGAGCAAACTAGGTTGAAGTGATAAGGCTCTTGCTATAAGAATACGCTGTCTCATACCTCCACTAAACTGATGAGGATAATCAATTATTCTTTTTTCAGCGTCTGGAATACCAACTTGGTCTAGCATTTCAATGGCTATTTCTTTTGCTTCTTTCTTCCCACACTTTCTATGTAATGAAATTACTTCTGTCATTTGGTCTTCAATTCTGAAGATTGGGTTAAGACTAGTCATAGGATCTTGGAATATCATTGCGATTTCCTTTCCTCTTATTCTCCTCATTTGCAAATCAGGGAGTTTAAGAAGATCTGCTCCTTTATACATGATTTCCCCTGAGATTGTCCTTCCATTTTTATCAAGTATTCGAAGTACTGTTTTTGCAGTAACTGTTTTTCCACATCCAGATTCTCCTACAATACCAACAGGCTCTCTTGGCATAACATCAAAAGAAACTCCATCCAGTGCTTCTACTATTCCTGATTCAGTGTAGAAATATGTGTAAATGTTTCTTACGTCTAATATTGGGTCCATTTTTATTACTCTCTTAATCTTGGATCTAAAGCGTCCCTTAAAGCATCACCTAGCAAATTAAATGCTAGTACTACGAAAAATATCGCAAATCCCGGTAGTAAAGCTAATTCAGGATTGGTTTTTAGCACCGTTTGTGCTTCATTAACCATTTGTCCCCAGGAAATTGTCGTTGGGCTCCCTAAACCTAAAAATGTAAGTCCTGCTTCGGAAAGAATACCACCTGCAATTGCTAGAGTTCCTATAACAATTATTGGTGCTAGAATGTTTGGGAGAATATGCACCATAATAATCCTTCTATTACTAGCTCCTAAGACCCTTGCAGCATTTACATAATCCAGATTATATATTTGCCGCGTATTTGCACTTACTAGTCTACATAAACCCGCCCAACCAAAAACACCTAGAACGAGAATAATCACTACTGATTGAGGTATTTGTCTTAGAAAAACTAATCTTCCTCTTCTTATGAATGAGACTGCTAGAATCGCTATTACTAGAAAAGGTAAAGCAAGAAACATATCGGTTAATCTCATGATTATTTCTTCTGTCCATCCTCTAAAATATCCAGCTAAAGCCCCTAGAGTTACTCCTATTGCTACAGAAAGTATAGTTGAGAAAATACCTACAGTGAGAGAAACCTCACTTCCAGCTAGAATCCTTGAAAACTCATCTCTTCCCAGAATATCTGTCCCTCCTGGATATTTGAGATTTGGGTTTGAGAGCGCTCCTCCTCCATTCCATGAATCATATAATGGAGTGATACCTGTAGGGCTATAGGGTACAAGTATAGGGTAAACAATCGCTATTATGGTTACAGCAATTACAATTGCACCTGATATAAGCGCTATCTTATTCTTCTTGTATCTTCTCCAGACAAGAGACCATTGTGAAGGACTTCGTTCTCTAAGAGTTCCATCTTTAGCTATGATAAACTCTTGTTTCTTTGCTGCTGCTCTGAAAAATTTCCATACGATTCTTAGAACAATCCAAACTGTTGCTATTATAAAAGCATAAACAATTGAGTAGGTTCTTACTTTCACTGAACCTAGGAAAAAGAAGATAAGAAAGAGACCAATAAGGATCGTTAAATATTCAACTATATAATTTAAGAAATAATGTTTCCAGAAAATCGATATTGTTCCAATCCATCTCATGGAGTTCGGAAGTCTTTTTTCTTTCATGTAATTATCTGTTCTTTTGGAAAAATTTTCCAGTTGCTTCTTAATTATTTCTGACAATTCATATCACTCCTTTAATTATAGTTCTAATCTTGGATCTATTGCAACATAAATTATGTCTGTAATTAAATTCCCTATTAATATCAATATCGTAAGCACAGCAACCGTTCCTAGAATCATCGGAAAATCAAGGAAACCTATCGCTATTATGTACTTTTGACCTAAACCAGGCCATGTGAATAAGGATTCAGTAATTGGTGCTCCTGCTAAAGCTGTTGCTAAGAATAATCCAACGAATGTTACTACAGGAATTAAGGTATTCCTGAAAGCATGTTTCCATGTAATTACTCTTTCTGATAATCCATTAGCTCTAGCCGCTAGAATATAGTCTTGCTGCAGTACTTCTAACATAGTTGATCGTACTAATCTTGTGTATAATGCCATGAAAGCAAATGTAAGGGTTATTGTTGGTAGAACCATATGTATCATAGAATCCAGTAATCTATCCGAAACATTGCCCCACCAAGCTCCCCATCCTATACCCGTTTTCCACCCTCCACCTCCGAGGAATGCCCATGTTTCTCCGCTAAATACTTTCGTTGGAGCTGGAATTCGATGAGCTTTAGCAGCAGGGAACCAACCTAAACCATATCCGCTAAAAATATATATCAATAATAAACCAAAGACGAAAATTGGCATTGATTGACCTAACAGTGCAAGAGCACTTGCTGAAGAATCAATCCATGTATTCTGGTTCTTGGCTGCAATTATGCCTAAAGGAATAGAAATCAAGAGAGCAATTGCGAATGCAGCTAACTGAAGTTTTAGTGTTTCCCAAATTAACCCACCAATGATATTACTAATTGATTGACCTGATGTGAAACTATTTCCCATGTCACCATGCAGTAAATTGTAAAACCACATAATAAATTGAACATAAATTGGTTTATCTAAACCTAATTTACGCGTAAGATTAATCCTATCTTGTTCCGTTACCCTTTGTTTCCCAAGTAAAAGCAAAGAAACAGGATCTCCCATTCCACTTACCATTACGAATGTCATGATGCTAATTGCAATGAAGAGCGGAATTAAGGTCAAAAGACGACGCAGGATATACGTTGTTACTCTTAATGAAGCAAAGTCTTTTATCCATTTAAAGGGACCAAAACTTCCCATCTTTCTGCCCATTTGAGAACCAGTTGGTTGCTGCCAATTGACAGGTAAAAATATACCTGTAACCATCAACATAATACCTATAATAAAAATATAGAAACCTGGCTGAATCAAACCTATTAATTCAATATTGAAATAAGATGGCGTTGAATCAAGCGGATTGAAAGTTATCGGATTGAGAATGTCTGTTGTTGAGAACTGACCTGCAACCACCGCACTATACCTCTCCGATGCAATATGCAGAGTTTGATTCATAGCAATGATTGCTGCCACTAGTCCCACAAACAATAGAAGTGCTGCAGAAATATCCGCTATAAGACCTCTCCTTTCGAAACCACCGCTTTGAAAAACTTGTCCTAATACTGTTGCTAAAACTGCAAAAATCATAACAAACCATAATGCTGCAGATAGAATAATTATGCTACTTGGAACTTCATCAATCAAATATCTAGCTGTTAGTTTATGGTTATCAGCTACAAAAGTAAGAAGCTTATAGTCAACTTTGAAGGCTAAAACTCGTACAAGATTTCCACTGCTGACTAATAATCCACTAGGGTTATCTGGTATAATCTCTGTTTCTGCAGGGGCAGAGTCGAAATCTATTGCGTA
>DAOVKB010000010.1:0-23658 GCA_030631995.1 archaeon
CAGGTAAAGCTACTACCGGTTTTTCTTTAGTAACTGGTTGTGTATCTTCTTCTGTATCAATTGGCGAAGGTTTTATTCCTGCTTGTTGATCTAACAAACTAGGTGTGCTAGAGATTTTTTTAATAGAAGATAATTCTTTTTCAAGATCTTCTAAATTGAGCTCTTTTTCTATGTCTTCAAAATCAATCGAATCAATATCGTAATCATAATCTCCTATTTGTTTACATAACGGAGCAGGTGGGTCTTCATAGAGTTTAGCTACATCTTCATCAGACAGAGTCTTATGAACAGTATACAATCTTCGAGTTTTGATATGTATAGGTTTTTCGAAATTATCTGGTGATAATACATAGAATTCACCGCTTTTAAAATTTTGAAGTTGATCTACAATGAATCTAGCTTCAGGATAAGCTTGAAGCATCTTATCTACAATTCGTAAGTCCTGTGGTGTAACAAATCTTCCAAAAAAGAAAGTACTCACTTGCCCAAAGGATTTGTAATCAACATCACTGATGTTTTGAGTTGCTACTAACATAGATAAACCATATTTTCTTCCTTGTTTGAAAAGTAATTGTAGCCATTGTTTTGTTGGGGGATTCTTTGGATGTGGAGGGATGAATTGTGGAGGACCTGCCAGTTCATCTATATAGAATACGAGTTGAGGATCTGGTGAAGGATTCGACCGAATGTAAGTATAGAGATTCTGAGCAAGAGATGTTATATACAATTCTCTTAGACGTAAATCCGTTAGTGTATTTAGAAAGATGATTGCTATTCTTATTTTATCAGGATCTGTAGATTTTATCAGTGTTTGAATAGAGAGCTTGGGCCCCAAATTAAAAACGAGGGAAGGTGCTCCCACATTCACTGATTTTATCCTTTTAATTAGGGAACTCTTTTCTTTTGCTGAGAGAAGTGTTCTGATAGTCTCAGGTAAATAAGCAATTTCTGATTGGATTAAATCAATTAACATCTCGAAATCCGCAATTAGAATATCTTTTTCCAAACACTGTTCAAATAACGAAACTAAATAAGCTTTAACTGCCCCACCTTTTTCTGTATTTAATCTATAACCAAGAACACTTGCTATTGTGGTAGCTATACCATCTATTGCGAGAATTTTCTCTTCTCTATCTAGTTCTTGAGGTGGCATTATAAGAGGGTTAATCGATAAGGGTATCCCTTTTTCCGAAGCAGGAGTAAAAATAACTATCTCAACTTTTTCTTTATACTGATCATAAAATTCTTTAGAGATTCCATAAGGTTTTAGTTTGTCATAATCCTCTACCATAACTAAGCTAGTTATGTCTCCTTGCGGATCAATGATTATTGCAGGAATGTCATTTCGCAAAGCTTCTTCAATTAAAATTTTGCATGTAACTGTCTTTCCGCTTCCACTCTGACCAAATACACTAATATGCTTGTTCAATGCTTTTACTGGTAGGTACACATTTTCTTTGGTCTCGTTGTCTTCACCTATCAAGAGTGATGAATGGTGCTTCCCTAACTCTGACATATTCTTCAAGTAAAATGAATTATCAAAATATAAAAACTATTGTAAAATGTTCTTGAAAAGAAAAAAAAAAGAAAAAAGTGGGTTAAGTTACAGTCCTGCTATAAGGAAGAGAATTCCACCAATTAGTACTAAGAGACCGCCGATACCACCACCAACGATACCTAGAACAATGAGCAAAATACCAATTACAACATAATCAAGACCAAAACGTCCGAGTGCTAACAGAACTGATACAGCTCCAATCACTATTAGTATTATAGCAGCAATAACATAGTCAAGTCCTAAATTACCACCTAACCAATTTGCTGTGTTAAAAATGGATATTATATCTTCAAGGATATTTCCTATAAGCCATAGTACTCCGACGACTATTTCGATGATTCCACCTATGATTCCTAAGATGGAACCCCAATTAGCAAGACTCTTATTTTTCTTTGCCATGGAACAAATTATCACTAGCTATTTTTAAATTTTAGCTAAGTATAAAATGATAAAACAGCAAACAACATTTCAATAAATTAATAGATTTCGATTTTAATTACTCATTATCTCTTTCTAGTCGAAGCAATAATGTAAATTATCCCTCCAATCACCAAGAATAAACCAGGAAATCCTAAACCCAAAATACCAATTATAATAAGCATTATACCAGTTGCTAAATCAGAAATCTCTGCATTTACTATAATTATAGAGATTGCACCAAATGCTACTCCTAAAATGGCTAATACAAGAATAAAATTAAATTCTGAGAGATTTTCCAGAACGCTGAAAACCACTGTTTTAATAATAATATCTCTGGCAATATCTGGTAAAATAGAAGTTGTTAAAAAATAATCAATAAAAAGAAGTAACCCTCCAAGAACAAAAAGAACTCCACCTATTAAAGAAAAAATCTTTGCCCATTTTATCAGTTCTTTCTTGGTTACCATACAGAATCAATTAATCATTTACCTTTTTAAATTATGGGGTAATTTTAGAGAACTTCAGCTCTAGATGTTATAATGTGAGGACTCACACTTTTGTTAAATCTAACCACTACGGAATTTTCTTTTGATGTTCTTCTTCCATGTATTTTGGATATGACACCGACTAGTTCTTTTCCTGATTTCATGTACACTCGAACTTTTTTACCAAGATAGCTTGCTAGTGGTGCTTCTGTTTTTTGTAAACATATTATGATTGATCTATTTTTGGTTCGACCAGTTCTATCGTGAACAATATTTCTCACTACTCCATAAGTAGAAGAAAGCTTCACTTTCTTTTTTGCCTTTTTTGGAGTAGATTTTTTCTTTGTTTTAATCTTAGGAATTGCTCTAGCTTTCTTGATTTCCTTTAGAGTCGAAGGAGTAGCAGATATTTTAACATGTCTTTCCACAGGTTTGGGTGTAGGTTCGGTAACAGGTTTCTTTACAGATGGCCTAGCAGTTGGTTTTGTTGGTGGTTTCTCTGTCACTGCTTTCTTGATTGCAGGAGGTTTGGGAATAGCTTTTTCTAATGAAACTTCTTTGACTGCTGGTTTCTTTGCTGTTGGTTTCTTTGCTGTTGGTTTCTTTGCTACAGGTTTCTTTGCTGTTGGTTTCTTTGCTACAGGTTTCTTTACTACAGGTTTTGCAGCAGGCTTTGCAGGAGGTTTGGGAATAGCTTTAGCAGTAGGTTTGGCTGCAGGTTTCTTTTTAGGAGGAATGATTTTAGCTACTTCTTTTGCAGCTTCAATTATTTTCTCAGCTGTAGCTTGTCCTATACCTGGAAGTTGTGCCATTTCGTCAGCTTTTGCATTAGCTATTTTCTCAATAGTATTATAACCACAATCCTCGAGTGTTTTTGCAGCTTTAGGTCCTATTCCTTTAATGTTTGATATTTCACTCTCAGCCATTAGTTGCACCTTTTTGAATGTCTCAACGCATCAAATCCGTTTTAAAAGTTTTTAGATTGCAAAGTTTTTATTAGCCAGCAATATTAAAGAATCAAACTTTATAATCTAGAGAGCTAAATGAGATACTGTAAAATACCCATTTCCGTTTGAGTGAATCACTGAGGATTATAGTTATGTCAAAAGCAATTATTCTTACAGGTTTCGAACCATTTGGTAAATCTGAAGTGAATCCATCAATATTAGCATGTCAAGCTTTCGATGGTGAGAATATGGGGGGTTATTCAATTCAATCATTTAAAATTCCATTAATATTTAATGAAATAAAAGAAAAAATTATCTCTTTACTGGAAAAGAAACCAAATGCTATTATCTGCACAGGGCAATCACCTAGAGCTATGTTATCATTGGAAAGAGTAGCTATTAATATTGCTGATGTGTCTAGATCAGCGTATAATTGTGAAACCAAACCAACAGATGAAATATTAGAGGAAAATGGACCAGCAGGATATTTTACTGCCCTCCCAATTAGAAAACTCAAGGAAAATTTGGAGAAGAATAATATTCCTTGTGAAATATCCAACTCTGCAGGAGCTTTTGGTTGTAATCAGATCTTCTATCACTTAATGCATTATTTAGCTGAAAAGGAGGTCTCAATTCCAGCTGGATTCATCCATTTTCCTTCTTTACCAGAACAGGTTATCGGCAAGAATTTCCCATCGATGAGTTTGGATACTATCAAAAATGGTTTAAGAATTATTCTACAAACTTTAATAGATGAATTAGAATCAAATAAATAGAGTGATTGAGTATATGAAGGAACATGAGTTCTTAGCTTTGAAAGCACATGAATTTTTAGAAATGATTGAAGCCATTGCTAGAGAGCGTCAGACATTGAAAACAAAAAAGAGAACAGATGACTCAGTAACGCTCACTTGCCATTTAGGTATCCCAGTTTCTCATATACGTTTTAATACAGAAGAACAGGGAGAGAATCTATTAGTTACAAGAAAGGTTAATCTGTTACCTCTCTTTTACTCATCTCTTCCAATTTTTATCCTATTAGAAGTTATTATTTTTCTTATCTCCCATTTTAGGAATGTTGATAACATTTATTTTAGGTATGTTGATAACATTTTCATATATATTTTAGTTGCATTAACTTGGATAATAGCAATTGGATTTCTAATCTATCAAACATTCGCAGACTTGGAAGAAATAGTCCGGAAGTTATATAGAATTGAGGTGTAGAACACGAAGATAGATATGCACTGTCATTCTAATTTTTCTGATGGATTATATACCCCTAAGAAACTTCTAGAAATAGCTGCTAGAGAATCATTAGATGTATTCTCTATAACAGATCATGATAATTTAGAAGGGACAAAGATAGCAAATGAAATATCATCTGATTATAGTTTTCTATATCTAACAGGGATAGAGATATCTGCAAGGCACGAAGGGCAAAAAATAGAAATTTTGGGGTATAATTTTGATCCTACAAATGATAAACTACTGAAGAAACTTGTTTTTCTGCAAGATGCTAGAAAAGAAAGAGTTCATAAAATAATACACAAATTAAATGAAATTGATATTAAAATAACTTGGGAGGATGTTGTTGAACAAATAGGAGCAGCAGTAAGTCCAGGGAGACCACATTTTGCTAGAGCAATGATGAAGAAGAAATATGTAACTTCTGTAACAGAAGCATTTGATTTATTTATTGGAGAAGGAAAACCTGCTTATGTAAAGAGAGTAACAATTACACCTAAGGAAGCTATTGAATTGATTAATGAAGCAGGAGGTATTGCTGTCATTCCTCACCCTCTATATGTTGAGTTTTCAGATTTAAAGAAGTTAAAGGATATCTTAGATATGCTTCTAAATTGGGGATTGCAAGGAGTAGAAGTATATTATAATTACAGAAAAAGTCTATCAAACCTTTCAAAAAAACAAGAACAAGAAGCAAATGAATTTTTACTAAAATACTGCAGAAGCAATAATTTACTAGTTACAGGAGGAACAGATTTTCACGGTGATACTGGTAAGATAGGAGAAGTCTCCGTTCCAAATGAAATAATAAATGAAATTATTACCTATTTTTCTTGAGTCTTCAAGACATCCAAGAGAAGATCAGGGTTGTCTGTAACTATTCCATCAATTTGCCATTCAATTAGCTTTCTCATAGTTTCTTTATCATTTATTGTCCAAGAATGAACTGCAATATTTTGATCGTGTGCTCTTTGGACATTCTTTTCAGTCACTATTTTGATAATTCCAAACCCAATGGGTACCTGTAGAGCACAGAATCGTTTTTTTGTTAACAGCAACATATGGGTTAAGAAGGCAAGTACTTCTAAGGGTCCAGCACATGTTGGAATTTGCTTTGCTTTACTTATTTTCCTGAATCTTCTCAATTGCTTTTGATGAAATGAACCAACTAATACCCTATTTTCAACATCTGAAGAAATTATTGTTTCATAAAGAACTTGAGGAGCAGCAGAGAATCTATCTTTTATATCCATATTAATCCGAATTTCTGGTAATTTCTCAAATAATTCTTCAAGAGAGACTATTTTGAAACCTTTATCCCTAAATGGATATGAATCACTTGTTGGATCTTTATACCAATATCCTAAATCAAATTCATGCAATTGCTCGTAAGTATACTTGGATATAGGCCCTTTACCATTCGTAGTTCGATCCAACGTTTTATCATGAAAAACAACAGGAACTAAATCCTTTGTGATTCTAATATCAGTTTCTAAAGCATCTACATCCAAATCATATGCTTCTTTAAATGCTTGAAAAGAGCTTTCTGGAGTAAAGGCGCTTCTTCCTCTATGTGCCATAACAAGAGGTCTATCATTCTTTAGATAAGGAATGTTTGTTGTTTGATATACAGGAGGATTCAATATACTAACCTTCTTTCTCTGTTTCTCCAATCTTATCCAACACTTTTTTGATTATTAACAGCAGTTTCTGCATTGTTTGTTTTCCTATATCAAGAGATTTACCTGGTTCATGGAACAGCAAATTTCTTTTGAATCTTATTTCATGAAGAAGAGTTACATCGCTTTTGGAAAGTATCTTATTATTTTCTAGTATATCTATTAGTTTTAGGAAGTTAACCTCATCGTTCTCAAGTTCAGTGCTAACATGAGGAAGGGTTCTTCTGAAAATTGTTTCCAAAGTTCTGTAAATCAGTAAAAATGAAAGTGTTTGTTCTTCTGATCTAATCTTATCCCAGTTTTTGATTTTTTCATTAACATAATCAATATCAGCTTTGATAGCTTGTTCTTCATCAGTAGTTAGAATTTGACTTGAGATTAGTTGTAGAAGTGGATCATACTTAAAATGTTGCTCAATTTTGTCTTTTGTCTCGTCAGATATCTGCAATTCTTCTAACATTTCTTTGTACAATTCCCACACTGTGGATTTTGCCAATTCTTCACGATAATACCACGAGATTGTTTCTGTAAGTCTTGTTAAAAGTAGGTTTTTCTTCGCTTCATTTATTGTTCCAGCTAATTCTCTTTGTGTTCTTCTCACAAATAAATTACTAATTGGAAATTCAGCAATTGATTTGATTATTAACAATCTTTTCTCTCTCTCTTCTTCAGGTTCATAGTAAATAATTGAAAGCACTTTAGGAATTAAACCACATAATCGACGGGAGGAGGAAATACTTAGATATATACTACAGAGTAAGAGAATACCAAAAATGCATATGAAGATTACAATATTCACATTATTTTCTATTTGATCTATTACTATAAAATCAAGTTTAATAGATGTCCAACGAAGCACAAAAACTAGAATCAAATTAATAAACAGAATTGCTGAAGAGACAATACTGAAAAGATAGAGAGATTCATTATATGTGAGAAGTCGCTCATTGCTAGTTGTGTGGCATCGGTCTACAAAATTCTGCGAGTATTGTTTTTTGGCTTCTTCTGTGATTTTAGGTATTAGTTCTTTCTTAATCTTCGCTTCCAGATTCTTTTTCTCTTTGGAAGGGAGCTTTAACTCCATGTCTGTCAGTGGTACGGTTTTGTCACTAAAGCTGAAGCTTCTTGGCTTAAAGAAAATATTATCTAAATTACTTCTGAGATTTGATTCAACGTGGTTCTTTACTCGACCACCATTGAAGATTATTTTTGGAGCGATGAGATAAAGAAAAAGAATAGGGATTATAAAGAAGACGAAGATTAAGAGTGCAGAAAACTGAAAATCTTGATATTTCAAACCTGTATAGATGATATAAACAAATAGCTCAATTAAAAAAGGTAAAACTAAACCGAAGCCAATTCTTATCAAAAGAGGTTTAAGTGTTGAACCTGAATAAGTACTCATTAGCTCTTCATTCTTATTCTCATTTAAATATTTGATGATTTTCTAGAAAAAGTATCTATAAACTCACAATATTATCTCTGCTAAGAATTTTCTGTAGTCTGCTAATTTCATCTTCAATCCAGCTAACATCAGTTTCTTTCATGAGTTGATGAGATTGTAAATCATTCAAAATTAGAAAACGGAATCTATCCAGATTATCTTTTGAGTAAAACTGTGATTCTTCCAACAGTTGCCTTCTACTGAAATCAGCAATCGCACCTATACTCCAATCCTCTGGAAGGTTATTGATTTTGTTTTTGTTTGAAATGAAGAATAGAAGTATCTGGTAAGCTAAGTAGAAATTTCCCAAATTGAAAAACTTCCTACTCAATAACAGTACTTGTTGGATTCTAAATTTCGATAATGTTTCACCTTTCTCTACAATATCTGTTTTCAAAACTTGTAAAAGAGCAATCATTTTTACAAGATCTTGAGAATCTATTTCAGATTGAAACCTTAAAGGAATAAAGAAATTTTTATTCTGTTCGGGACCATCAGAATGATGATTTGTTTCTTCAAATTTCCATTCCTTTATGCTATCAGATGATGAGAGTTTTAGAAATAATTTATCTGAAGAAACTCGGAATAAATCGTATAGATTCTGATCACGATTGATTTTTAATATCTGAATATTAAAACGATTAATCCATTTATCGTAATATCCTATAGAAGGAAGAAAATTACCTTTTTGTCCCAAAAAAGTACTTAAAGAACATTCTTGGATAATCAGATTCTCAATTTTACTTGCAGATAATTCATGATTATATGAAATAAACAGGATTTTGTCATTAATACATGATTTCTGTAATAAATCAAAAACCAAAATTGAAAACGGAGAACTAGTCTTAGATCTTTCTACATATTTTATCGTAAAGCTTTCTTCCTCGTTTTTGAGACTTTTATTTCCACTTGAATCCCAATTTTCAGGAATAGAGATTATTATTTCTTTAACATATTTTTTTAGTTGCACAATCTGTTTCAGTAGAAATTCGTCACAGTTTTTCTGACCATCAAATCCAAGAATTATCCCTGAGATTTCTTGACTTTCTTTTCTCTTCTTTATTTCTTCCTTACCAGCTTGTTCGATAAGTATCTTTAGAGAATTATGCATTTTAACCACTCAGAAATTATAATCTTGAATTATCCTATCTATTAGATCCTCTTCTTCTTCTATTATATGAAAATTATAGCGCTCATTTACTTTATTTATGGCATCTTTGTGCTTATTCAAATTTTCTTGAGAACAAAGAAGATACTTTATGCCTTCAAAATTAAAAGTATCAATCTCCTTAAAAATCTCATTTGACCAAATAACAACTTTTGCGAAATTTTCCTCTTTAAAGCCCTCTATGAGTATTAGATCTATTTTTAATGAAGCTGTTAAATAATCGACAACATTCATAACTTCTATTTCCTTTTTCATAGATACTTGAGTAATGTTCTTGAAAGCTACGACAGAGATAGAAGAACCCTTTTGTGAAAATATATCAGAATCTTTATCGGAGAGATTATATTCATGTTGCCTTGCGGATTTAAGAGTTAAAATTTTCACTTTTTTTTCAGATAGAATTTCAATTATTCTAGTTATTATTGCTGTTTTTCCTGTTTTTGAGTATCCAACAACTTGAAGGAGTTGAGAATCTTTCATTCATTTCTGACAGTGTTCTTTTCTCTATAAGTAATTTATGCATTAAATATTCGCCAAAAAAATTAGAGGAGGTTATTGTTTTTCTCCTTTATTTTGATTTTAATGCTCTAGCACCATCAATTATTTTTTTTGCAATTGCGATACCAATTCCTGGAACTTTACTTATTTCTTCTGGACTTGCGCTAATGATATCATCAATACTAACATATCCCTTATCCTTGAGTAACATTGCAGTTTTATTGCCAACTCCCACAATATCTGTAATTTTAAATTGAGTTTTTTCGTCTTCCTCATCTTCAGATATTATTACCTTAGCGGGGAATTCTGATTCCTTCTTTGCTTCTTTTGTCATAGATTTTAATGCTCTAGCACCATAAATTATATTCTTTGCAGCTGTGACACCAATTCCTGGAACTTTACTTATTTCTTCTGGACTTGAGCTAATAACATCATCTATACTAGCATAACCCATATCCTTGAGTAACATTGCTGTTTTATCTCCAACTCCCATAATATCTGTGACTTTGAATAGAGCTTCTTCTCCTTCCTCATCTTCCATTATTTCAATTTCAAAGGGTAATTCTGATTCTTTCTTTACTATCTTTTCCTCTTTCTTCTTACTTGGTTCAACCTTATAGGGTACAGGAATGACATCAACTTCAGGATCAATTTTCTTAACGGGTACAGTCTTTATAGTTTCTTTCTCCTTTAGAACTTCACTAGGTTTTTGAAGGTGATGAACTTCGAAAGCATCTATTAATTCCTTTTCTTTAAGATAATCGCTTGGTTTCAGTAAGCTCTCACTAGGAGGAGCAAGTTTTTGATCTCTTACAGATTCTCCTACAGTTCTAGTTTTTTTTTCTTGTTCTAATGTAGTTTTTACTCGATCTTCCTGTATTTGACTAGGTGTTCTTAGTTCTCCTGAGATGATTTCTATTGTATCCCTCTTCTTGAGATATTCTGAGGGTCGGAGCAAACTTTCAAACACTGCGTCGTCTTGGGAAAGAGATTCTTTAGGACTAGTAACGATAGGATCCCCACTAATAGTTTTGAACGTAGGGACATAATCTTCATCTATATCAAAAACAGTCTCTTTTTTCTGTAAAGTTTCACTTGGTTTAAGCAGAGTGTCATCTGGAGGAGCTTCTTTGGGTTCAACTTCCTTTACCTCCCTTTTGACAGGTTGTAAAGTTGTTCTTACTGGTGAGCTTATTTCAGCTGGTTTTACAATCTCACTTGGTTTCACTAGAGTATCTATGGGGCCATCAGCAATTTCAGCAGGAAGGCCCTTTGGTTTACTTGGTTCCAAGGGTTCCCTTACTACTTTTGCTTCTCTGATTTTAAAACCTGAAGAATGTAGAGCTACACCTTGACCTAAACTTCTTACTGTTTCAAGCATTTGATAGAAATTGACGTTGGTAATCCCAATATCGGAAAAATATTCTGATAGCCAATTGGAAAATCTGTGAACATTCACATCAGTTCCCAACATTTTCTCCCAGAAATTGATAATTGTTGTTGTCAATTGTTCAAATGATGAAAATTTATGTGTCTCGATAACATGCTTTCCATCAAGTAAATCTAAAGACCCATTCATAGTGTCACTAAATTCCTTTTCTTCCGGTTTTATGACAACACTATAACGATAACTTCCTATTAAGCTTCTTCGAGTTGGGCGTGTAGACATTTTCTCTCTGAAATGTAATTATTTTTTCGGATTAAAAAAACTTACTAGATGAGCAATCAAAAAATAGTAAAAACAAAAAAATAGAAAAAAAAGAGAAATTTGGATATTTATTCAGTATCTTCTACTTTTTTCTCCCATGTTGGACGTTCTTCCTTATCATATGTTTCCATAACTTCTTCAGTGATTTTTGAGAGCTTGTTCTGAATATCTTTGGAGATTCTTGTTCTTCTTCCAGGATGACCTCTAAATGAATCTGTAATGTGGAAGAATAGTATTGTTTTGTATGCTGTTGAAATTGGTCGTAAGATAGCTGTTGTAGGAAGATATCCAAATAAGAAGAAGACAGCTGCTACTGCTAGAGAAAACATAACTGTATAGCTTATACCATGAATTTCTCCTGTTCCAATACCGAATAAGTCTGCTAACCAATAGTAACCTAAGAAGAATCCTCCAGTTGAAAAGACACCAAATGTCATCACTGTAAACAATCCTTTAGCAATATTTACTCCAGCTTTTCCTATTATAATATCAGCTGCAGAATCAACCGCTAAATCAGCTGATCTAATCATACTTTTAACAAACCCTTGTTTTTCAACTACTATGATAGTCAAAGTGTAGTAGTTAAGGAATTTTAGTACCTTCCATAACACTTTCAGGAGTAGTATGAATAGGAAGAAAATCACGTAAAGTACTTTCAATGTTATTTTCACTGCTTTGATCTGTTTCCATTTTCCCCAGAATTTCTTCTTTACAAAATATTGCACAGTTTTTATAATAGCATCAAAGAATGCCATAAACATTCCAAAAAGAACAACACTTCCTTTTACTTTCCAAATTTCTTTTATTGCTATTTTTATTGAAGCATCTTTGTAATTATTCCATCTCTTGAAGATACAGATGTTTATTGCATCACTGAAATAGAGCATAGTCCAATGTATTGTTAAGTAAATAAAGATTATAACGAAAAACACCAAGTATTCTAGCCAATCAGCTGTTCTACCAACTTGCTCTAGCCAAGCATCTAAGTTTGCTCCTGCATAGATTGAACCAGCTACTCCGGTAATTGTAGTTATTACGGAAATTATCGAAAAGAATAACACAGGTATCAATGTTCCTTTCTCTTCATTCACAGCTTCATTGCTCATTTCAAATATTTTTGATCCGAGAATAATCCTTCTTGCCAGAAGTAGAACAATGACAAATATAAATGCAGCCGGTGCTAAAACAGCTATTCCTATCCATCTTAGATTTCCTGTATATCGAACAAGTAAGAATACACCCGCAGCCATAAGTAAAGCTGTTCCTCCAAAAATAACTGTATTAACTAGTTCTGCGCCAGCATAGCTCATTAACCATACTTCTAAATAAGCAATCAGAATTCCTATCACTAATAGAACTACAACTGCTAATACAACCCACCAAATGTAGCTTTCTACAAATGAGTAGGCTACACCGAATTTTTCAAGTACCCAATCTGTTAAACCTTGATTTATTGCTGTCAGTTGATATATTGAAAATACACCAAACGCGTAAGCAGCTAAGACTATTAGAAACCAAATATAGAAGATTAGACCAAAATCTCTAACCTTTTGTTCTTCTGTAGCCATGTCTATTATTCTACTCTCCTCCTTCAAAAATGTTTTCCAATATTATCTCATGCGGAAGTATTTTAAAGCGGTAATATCAATATTATGTCTTGTGAAAGCTGAACTGAATATAATTAGCCATATAGTACTAGATGACAAAAATTTCTATACTGAACAACCTCCTAGAAAAATAACTGAACAGCTGGGAGGTCCAGCAGCTTATGCAAGTATGGTTATCCCGCTTTTACAAGCAAACGCTCAATGTATTACTTCAGTTGGAAAAGATTTTCCTGAGGGATATCTACTTTACTTAAATTCAATTAAAAACTATGGTCTGAAGATAGAGACTTCGGAAAAGACAACTAGATTCTTACATGAAATCCATCATGATCATCGAACCTTATTTCTACTTGCACAAGCTAAGTCTTTAGATAATTCTCTATTTCTGCTTGAAGGAGGAAAAGCATGTCTGCTATCTCCAGTTTTTGAAGAAATTTCAAGATTTTCAATTGAGTGGTCAAAAGATAATCATGACTGGGTGGGAGTTGATGTACAGGGATTTGTCAGAAAAAAAGATGAAAATGGTAAGATTTATTCTTATTTCGATCAGAGTTTTTTCAGTTACTTAATACAAAAAAACGATTTTGTTAAGTACTCTTTGAACGAAGCAATGAGTTATACAAAACAAAGTTCTCACAGAGAGATACTGGATAAATTACCGAAGAATAACGTCCAAATAGTAACTTTAGGGAATAAAGGAATAATATACTCTGAAAATGGACAGTTCTTTAAATTAGTGTCACCCAAGCAAGAAGTCAAAGATCCTACGGGTGCAGGAGATGTTTTTATTACTGCTTTTCTAATAAAATATCTAGAAACAGAAGAGGTCGATTTCTCACTTTCTTTTGGAATGGCTATAGCAGCTGAAAAAGTACAGTGTAGTGAAATACAAATTTTACCTAAGAAGAATTATTCATCGATAGCTGAGAAAATTCTTGAATCAAAGAAAGAGATAAGATAAAAGTTCATTAAGTGAGTTTAATATCAAGTTTTTCCATACTTTCAGAAATAATCTTTCCATAATCCAAGTTCTGCTCTTCTTTCAAAACACTCTCTAAATTTGCATTTGTGATTGGATGTTTAGGTCCCAATAAATCGCATACTTCGGGTCCAGCGGATATATCAAATGTTTTAATCTCTCTTGTTAAAGAAATAATTTTCTCTTTATCGAATGTTATCAAAGGTTTCAATACACGGTATCTTGTTGCTTGCTCAATTACTGAGATATTAGCTAAGGTTTGACTCGATACTTGTCCTAAACTCTCTCCCGTTCCTATATATTCAGCTTTCTCAAGGTCAGCTATTTCACACCCTAACTTAAGCATAAGTCGTTTCATCAATACGAAATAATACGAATGCTTACAATCATCTACTAGAGTTTGTAGAGCATCAGCTATATCTATAACATACATCTTTTTCCAATTGAATTTCTCAGAAATGAGCAAACTCTTCTCGATTGATTCTTCTCCAGCAAAATCAATACTTGAAAAGTGCAGAGGGATTATTTCGAAACCATTTTTCTGAAGAAGGTGACCAGCGATACTACTATCAAATCCACCACTTAATAATAGTACAACTTTGTTAGTAGTCATCATTATGCAGTAAATTTGGGACTTTTAGAATGTTTAGATAAGGAAAAATTCTTTAATTTAAAATAATGTTCAGACTTATGGAAATATCTCAGTTCTCTATTGAAATGTTTAATGATGTATACAAATTATGGAAAAATTCAGGATTATCGCTTGGTTCTTCCGATACCAAAGATCAGGTAGAAAGATTGAGAGAAATGAATCCTGATTTGTTCTTAGTTGGGATTAAAGAAAATGAAATCATAGCAGTAGTTGTAGGAGCTTTTGATGGGAGAAGAGGTTATGTACACCATCTAGCAGTTGATAGTCATCACAGAAGGAAGGGGTATGGAAGAAAAATGATGGAGGAGCTACACAAGCTGTTTTCTGAAAAAAACATAATTAAAGTTCACTTATTTGTTGAAGTTGAAGATGAAGGTGGGATAGAATTTTATAAGAAAATCGGTTGGCATGTGAGAGATGATTTAGAGATGATGAGTTTTGTTCCTGAATAGCATTTCTTCCAGGAAGCTGGATTTTCAAAATGGAACAAATTAAAAAATAGAAAATAGAAGAAATATTCTTTCTTTTAAACTGGAGATATTTCAATATTCAGAATGTCAAGAATTCTTGTCATTTCTTTAACTTCTTCTATTGTTTTAATTCTTAAAGCGCTTCTAAACATTGTTGAGTTTAATTCAGAGGCTTTTTTGAAAATTTCACGTTTTCTCCAGACATCAACTGAAGGATTGTAAAGCAGAATGTACAATATTTTTTTATCCATATCACAGAGAAAATAAGTGTCTGCATATTCCAATCTTTTACCTATCATTTCTTTTAATGTATTATCTTGGTTCACACCATAAATTCTTGGTATTTTGCCTGAAAACATATCTATCATTCTTGTATACATTTGCTTGATTGAACTTGGATTAATCCCAGATTCTTTCTGCAAACTTCTACCTATCAATGTAAAATATGGTTCAATTAAACCATAACTATCTAAAACTTCTCTAACTGCCAGACCTTCAAATAAGAAATAAGCTACACACAACCTATAACCAGATGCTGCTATTCGTTCATCTGTAGAACTTGTGATTTGTGTTTCAAAAGGCACTGCAATAGCTTTGATATCTTCATGTTCAGGGACAGGTATTGGACCTAACATTTTTGGATTTTTGGTTCCATCAACTCTTCCAATTGATCCTTTGTTCATTTCCACTAAAGTCATTCCACTCATAACTAAAGTTAAAGCTGTATTTTCTTCAAGGACTGAATTGTTAAATAATATCTCTGGACCGTAGTCCTTGAATATACTGAATACCAAACTTGGCTCTTTTGTAACGTTCGGATTTATCATTTTTATTCTCCTTATTCATTAATCTTCTCTGCCTGGTTGTTGATCTAGCAAAATCGCTATTTCAGGAATCTTGCTAAGAATTTCGTATTTGACTTGTCGAGGCATTTCCTTTGCAGGATCTCGTTCTTTTTCCTCTACAAAAGCGTTTAGAATCTCTTCTGCAAGAGATTGTGCTTTGGATTCACTATCATCTCGATCAACAAACAAAACTATACTCCATCCTCCCATCTTACGGATAACCATCTTTACTGCACCAAGTTTCACTACATCCATTACTGATTCACTTTCAAAGATGGTTGAAGCCATTATATTGAGCGCACTAATCAATCCTCCAAGTAGAGTGCTATCATGTTCTTCTACTGATTGATCAAATGTATAATCAAATGCTGGTACTCCTCCTTCTTGTAGAATTATCACCCTCTTTGGATTGACTTCTTCCCTTAGAGGTGTTCTCCCAGTCATTCTGGAAATTATCCAATCAAAAGCTGTGTAAAAATTTTCTCCTGTTTTTACACTAACAGGATAAATTGAAACAGAACGATTGATATCTTCCATTATTACCTGAAAAGCTGGATCTTGTAACAAATCAGGAAAAGGAACAGAGTCAGCTATATCTGTTTTGTTTGCCAAGAAAAGAATAGAAGTTTTCTGTGGTATTTTATCTAGTAAACTGAAAATGTACTCAAAAGCAACGTCTACATGTCTAATTGTTTGAGTATCAATTACAAAAACCACACCATCTATTTCACCTAAGATATCCTGGAAATAAGGGCTTTCTCTTGCTGTTTCTTCATCTGCTTCAATTATTGTAAGAATAGATTTACCATAAGCTACATTGATAAAACAAGTTAATTGTGTTGGGTGCGCATCTGAAACAGTACCATAGATCAAACGATTTATTACACTTGACTTGCCTGATTTTTCTAATCCCAATATAACTATTTGAGGTACCTTTCCTTCTTTATTCATCAGCATCTTATCTCTGACGAAAGAAAGGTAACTACTCATTATCTACGTCCTCCTTCAACCTCAAGCGGAAACTTGCTTTCCAGTACTTCACTTAGATTCTTTTGAGCTTCTGTAGGATTACGACTGAAATTTTCAAGAATTCTCAATTGAATCTGTTGTGCTCTAGTTACTGGATCAATAGGATCTATCATTACAGAGAGACAGTAAGCTCCACGTTTAACATGGCTAACATGTTTTTTGTAGAGGCTTTCTAGTTTAACTGATTGAATACTTTCTTTTGACTCTATTGCAAAAAGCTTAGTTAATTCTTTAAGTTTCTTAAAATCGTTAGCAACTAGAGCTTGTTCACTTGGTCTACCGAATAAAGCTTCGGAAATAATGTTTCCATCAATATCACTCAAAACTGCTGCACCAATCTTAACTTTCCATTGTTGAGCACCACAAAGCACATCTACAATCCAATCCCATGCACTATAAACTCCTTGTCCAGTTAAAGCAGACACTTTCTTTATGTTGAATGGTCTTAAATTTCTGAGGAATTTATCCAATTCAAATGATTCATTAATTTCCGTTAATTCTTTTGAATTAGGTAAATCTCCCTTATTTGCCAGAAACAAAACAGGGGCACTTTGTTTTGCGAAATTTATATAGTGCCAGAATGTTTGTTTTGATTCATCAAATCGTGCATGATCAGCTGAATCAACCAAATATATAACTGCATCAGCTCTTTCTATGAATTTTTTCCATAAACTTAATCTAAAAGGCTGGTGACCACCCAAATCAAAACAGGTGAAGTTAAGATCTCGATATTGATAATTTTCTAGGTTGACACCATAGGTAGGTCGTACAACAATGTCATCTTGTTTTAGTAGTTTCTTGACTAAAGATGTCTTTCCTGCTCTTTCTAACCCTAGCAGAGCAACACTAAATTTATTCCTCCCAACAACAGTCTCTTGGCTAGTTTCTACCTTCGTCTGGTGTCCCTGTTGTTCTCTTCTTTTCTTCTCTTCCATTATTCGTTTTCGAAATTCGTAGAAAGACATTCATTCACCTTAATTATCCGCAAGAGTGAGTTTTTTTCTTAGATATCTAATCAAAATTTAGTATCTTAACATAGTAATTTAATGTTTCGCTAACTGTAATTTAGTCTAGATAACTAGAGCGATTCACACTTCTTATTATTCTATTTAAACATTAAGATAGTAAAAGCTACGCTTTCTAATTCTAACCTATCCATCTCAAGAAAAAGAACAGAATTGTGATTATTCCAAGGAACAAACATACAATAGCAAAATTATATCTCCGAGCTATGAGCAGAAAGAGTTCCATTGTTAAATAACCTATAATTGCTGTAATAATTATAGCGATTAATAATTGCCACCACAGAAGAGGAAAAACATTACCTCCTTCTATCAAAATGACAATTAGATTTAGAAAGAAACCTCCCAAAACAGCAGGAATACTCATGATAAAGCTACCCTTAATGCTATCTTCTTTTTCTACTGACATGAATAATAATCCACTCATGGTTATACCTGATCTACTAATACCGGGGATTATGGAAAAGCCTTGTAACAGACCACTGAAAGTCATCTCTTTTTTCGAAATATCCTCAATCATTTTTCCTTCTCTATCTTGTCTTTTAGCATAGAATAGCAGAGCTGCTGTAATTAGCAATGCAATTCCGATGATGAGCATAAAATACTCTCCAATTTGAGGATTAGAACCTAGATGTCGTACTAAGAAATAACAAGGCACACCAATGATTATTGTACCTACAGTACTTAAGAGAATGAACCATCTCCATTTTTTGATTGTTTCTTCTTTGACCTGGGGATTTAGATATTGATATATTTCTTTTCTGAATTTTATTGTTACAGCTATCAGTGTTCCTAGATGTAACCATAACGATATTTCAAGAGCTTCTTCAGGACTGATTCCTAGAAAACCTGTTAATAGAGTGATAGTTTGTCCTTCTGAGCTTACTGGTAACCATTCTAAAACTCCCTGAAGAACAGCAAAAGCTATTAGAATCCAGATAAGCATCTGTTATCCCGTAAAGTGACTATTGTATAAAAAATTATGTAAAAATGCATTAATATTGTTGCTATTCTTGACTAATTCTCCAACGTATATATTTCTCTAGTTTATCTCCTGTTGGAACAATTTCCTTATCTTCAACTATTTTATTTTCTATATCTTTTCCTTCAATCGATAGAATCCAGCCTTCTCCATAAGGATCAGTGTTAATTAAATCAGGTGTTTTTCTTAATAGTTCATTTTTCTCAATTATCTCACCTGCAATAGGAGCTCGAATTTGTCCAACCCATTTTCCACTTTCATAAGTCCCTATGATTTGGTTTTTTTTCACTCGCTGTCCTTCTTTCATCATTCGAACAAATTCAATTTTCCCTGCTCTTTTTGAAGCATAATCGTCTATACCTAACTGGAAGATATCCTCTGATTTTCTTTTTATCCAAATATGACCGGGATCTCTAAGAATGTAAAATAAATCATCTGGGAAATCGTATTGCTCAATTTTCATTATATAAACCTACTTGCTAATTTTAATGCTGTTTTTAAACTAATTAAGGGGAATAATTTCAATCTTGGAGAGATTACTTTCCCAGGATTACTTATTCCTTTTGGGTCAACTTCTTTCTTGAATTCTTTATACTTTTTGTATTGTTCTTTACCAAAAATAGTCTGATAATATCCTGAAAACCATAGACCAGTGGTGTAAGGATACCCTTTAACTTTAATCCCTTTAAGTACGTTTTTGTACAAATCCAAATTGATTCGAAGTTTCTTGAAAGGACCTAGTTTTTCTTCAAAATACAAAAACATTAGAAGTGAATAATGAGTTTTACCAATCATTTCTCCTTCAAGATGAATCTGACCTTCAATCTTTGAAGACAATTTCTGCAGATACTTACCACTTGTTTCTATAGGTAAGATTATTTCATTAGTGAGGTAGTCCTTATATTCTTTCAACATTGCAAACGTCTTAAATCGAAAACTCCAGATATTAGTGATGTATCTCCTGTCTAAAATTTGCCCACCTGCATTTCTTACTGTATGATTGAAACTGAGATTAAATTCGTTTTCTTCTTCTTCATAGCTAATCTCCTTAGTTACAATAATAACATATCTTTCGGGTAGTGAGTATCCAAACGATTTGTTGATTTTTTCAACATTTTTTGGATTAAAGAACCATATAGAATAAGGATCAATTTCAGAAATTTCTTTCAATCCCTTAGCTAATTGTATAGGTGAGTCAAAGGTACATCCGAACTGTTTTAGAGGAATATCAAATTTGATTTTTAGTTGTATTCTTGTAATTAATCCTAAAGTTCCATTTGAACCAACAAATAGTTCTATATCCTCTTTCTCAGTGAACTTTTTCATTTCTCCTGTTGGTAATACAACATCCAAAGCTAGAATTTGATCTAAAGCTCCCCCATATTTAGCGCTACCCACACCATATCCACCATGAGCTATCCACCCACCAATTGTAGCAGAATGAAAACTTGAAGGGTATGAGCAGAGAGAGAAACCTTGAAGGTTCAGCTGTCTTTGCAACTCTGAAATCACTGTTGAAGGACTAACTAAAACAGATTGATCAAAAGGTTCAATCAACAGTTCACTTTCCAAACCTTTAACGTCGACAATTATACCTTTTTTGTAGGTAACACATCCACCAAAACCTGCAGTTCCACCACTTCTTGGAGTTATAGGAACTTTGTTTTCTGTTGCAAGCTCATAGAGTTTTTTCACTTCATCAGGAGTTGATGGAAGTACAACTGCATCAGCAGTATTGTTGTAAAATAATTTTGTGAGTGGAGGGAGATCTGCTAGATCTCTAGAATAAATTCGAATGGTCGTTTCATCATCTCTAAAACCTTTCCCCAAATGTCTCACGAATTTAGTACGAACTTTGTTTTTCAATGTCATTTTTTACCCTCCACCATTCGTTTGACCAATTCAGCTATATCAATTACTTCAACATCCATTTCTCTTTGCTTAACACCATGTTGAATAGTATCTAAACATGTTGGGCACCCATTAACTACAATGTCAGCTTCTGAATATTGAATCTCAGATATAAGATGAGAATTGATTTGCTCAGCTAAATCTTCATCATTTAGTTTTAGTAAACCTCCTCCTCCACAACATAGTGCTTCTTCCCTATTAGATGGTAGTTCTTCATATCTGACATCAGGAATGTTCTGAATTACTTCTCTCGGAGCATCACTTAATCCACAATGTCTCACTAGTTCGCAAGGATCTTTGAATGTTATTTTTTCTTTAATTGGATTAGTAACTTTCAGTTTCTTTTCTTTGAAAAGTTCATTAGCTAATTCAGAGATATGAACTACTTCTATATCCCACTCTTCACCCAGGACTCTAGGGTAAACTATCTTAAAAGATCTATAACAACCTGCACAAGCTGTAACTATTTTCTTAACGCCTAGTTTTTTAAATTGATCTAAATTGTGCTTTGCGAATGTTTTCCCAACGGAAAAACCACCAGCTAAGAAAATAGGAGATCCACAACATCTTTCTTCAGTTCCTAAGATAGTAAAGTTTAGTTTTGCTTTTCTAAGAATCTTAACAACACTTTCTGCTATACTTCCCATTTTACCTGAATATGATGCTTGACATCCCACAAAATATGCTAAAGGTGCTTTCTTTTGTGTTCGTCTAGACATATTCATACCACTTAATGCTGCCCAAGAAACCCTTTCTTCCGCTGGTAAACCATAGATATTAAAGAAATCTTTTACTCTGTTATAGAGAGACAGGAGTTCGGGATTCCATCTTCCCCTTCTGAACGCTTCTTGTCTTATTTGTTCCCAAACCTTCAACAAAGGTAAATCAACAATACAAATGTCTTCACAAGCTCGACACACGGTACAAAGGAATACGCTTTCAAATAGCTGCTTTGAGACATCAGTCTTCAGCTTATCTTTTACTTCTTCAGAATAATATAACTTAATCTGATCAAGAATTCCTCTTGGATGATAAATTTCCCATTTAAGTTCTTTATAGGTTGGACATAATGAACAATAACCACAATATACACACTTTTGTGCTACATCTAATACGTCAACTTGCCAACCTTGTGGAGAACTCATCTACAACAGATAAATGATATTAACATCTCTTTTAATTTCTTGTGGTAATCTAAATCAAGATTTCAAGAAGAATTATTGAGAGATTCACACTCAATTATGGCTTATATCGGTTAAAAACGAAGAAATGAAGTTTCTTCTTAATTTTTGATGCAATAACGAAATTCTTTCGAACAGTTGTCGCAAGTCTTCCAGCTCTCACGAGTTCTATAGGATTTATTTTTCCCTCTTGTTCTATAATCTGTACCATATATGGACTATGTTCCAAACCAGGACCTTTGATATAAACTGCAAAGTCTACTCCAAACTTCAGACCAGGTCTTACAATATAACCTAGTTTCCTCAAGTGTCTGTAAACATACATTTTATTTTCAAAGTTCATATATTGATCATTGCATCTTTCTTCGAATACTTTCTTCGAAACATGTACACCTTTTTCATCAAGAATTATCAATTTCTTATTTTCAAGAAGATAAAGACCTTCAAAATATGAAAGCTCAGAAGGATCTCTGAATTCATCACCTAGGTTGGGTTTTCTTACACCTATAGGTTTTCCAAAGAAACCTGAGGAATAAAGCTCAATGCCTTCTTGTATATCCCACACTATTAACCGGTTACCAATCATCTGTGCAGTATATTTAGAAGACATTCATTCTAACTCGTGAATAAAGATATAAATAATTTGAGATTGTTAAGAATTTGCATGTTTCTATCTACTTTTGTTTAATACTTTAGATATAATTTTATAGATGTAGATTGTAATTTATTATTGAAATATATGATTATCTCAACAGGGATAAATGAGTTAGACAAGATGATAGATGGAGGGTTAAGGACAAGTTACTGTTATGCTATCAAAGGAACGGCAGGAGCAGGAAAAACTGTTCTCTCATTATTTATCACACATGGTGCATTACTTCAAGATATTCCAGTATTGTTTATTTCCACAGAAGTCGATCCTGATAAAATAGTTGAATATGGTAAATCCTTTGGAATGGATTTACAACCTTACATAAAAAATGGTAAATTAAGTGTAGAAAAAATGACGCTTAAACCACAAGGAGTCCATCTTGTTCAAACTGAAAGATTTGACCTTTCCGGTATAATTACAAGAACTAAAGCCAAAATGCAAAAGATCAAAGCAAAATTAGTTATTTTTGATTCTATCTCCGCATTCTTTGCAGAGTTTCAATATGAGAAAACAGCAAGAAGCAATTTTATGGATTTCATTAGAGAAATCACAAACGAAGATGCCGTACTTATATTCACAGCTGAATCACAAGTTGCTGAAGAATATGCGACTCTTGAAGAATTCTTAGTAGATGGTGTAATTAAAATAAGAACTGAACTAAAAAATAATCAACTTATCAAAAAAATATCTGTCCCTAAACTTAGGTCAGCACAACCAACCCATTTCGAGAACAGATTTATGATAGATAAAAAGGGAGTTACAATCTTCCGTTCAGAACATCCTCCCATATCTTTAATTGATGAAGAGAAAACAGGAATAGGAAAACTAGATGTTTTATTAGGTGGAGGAATTCCTACTGGAAGTGTCATTCTTATTGAGATGGATGGAGAAACAAATTACTTCCCCTTATTCTTAACTACTATGTATCATCATTTAAATGAAGGTAAGGGAGTAATTATTCATTCTAATGTACATATGTATTCATCCAAAATCGTGGAGGAATTTAAGAGATCGAAAAGTGATATTACTCCACATCTTAATGAAGGGAATGTAGTATTCATTGACAAGTATAATCGTTCAGTCACAGCAGTTGAAGCAAGAGAGATGAGCCAATTAATGACAACTGATGATATGATCTCAGTGACAGTTGAATTAATGGAAGCATTTGCACAA
>DAOVKB010000102.1:0-3530 GCA_030631995.1 archaeon
CTTGATTTGTAAGAATGACCTGCGTGGGTTAGTATGCCTTTCAATACTAAAATATTCGAGTCTTCAATTAACCTAGCTAGTTTAGTTATTTCATTCAATTTATCCCATCTAATTCCATCTCTATGATATCCAACATCAATATTAATCCAGACCTTTACTTCTGATTCTAACTCGTTTTCCAGAAATTGAATAACGTTTTCTGATTCAACGAGTAAATTCAAATCAATTTTCTTTGCGAGAATTTTAATTTTCTTTATTTCTAAAATATTCACAGGAAAAGCAATAGTAATATCATTCCATCCCGCAGCAGCAAAGCATTCAGCCATTTTAACTGATGAAACAGTTATTGAACTAATCCCAAATTCCTTAAACCATTCCCCTATTTCTGCAGATTGGTGTGTTTTAAAATGTGGACGAAATCTAACCTGATTCTTTTTTGCTTTTTTGACCATCTTCTCTATGTTTTGATATACTAGATTCTTATCAACTAGCAAAGTTGGAGTACTAATCTTCAACGTCTTCACTCTTCCAATTATGCATCAAATAATTCCAAAACCCTCTTTGGAACTTGAGCTCCTATTTTTGTTCTCCCAAGATGAGGACCTAATTCAGGGATCAATCCATCTGCTCTAGTTCCTTTTTTACATATTAGTCTATACTCAAGTAATCCTATTCTTTCAATTATTTCTATATCTTCTGCATGCCCAGTTTGAGTGAGAGCTTGTTTAATCATCCTTCTAGTAGTTCCACAAAGAATTAGAGCCTCTTTTTCTCTTTCTAGAGGGTCAAATATCCAATCTAATGATTGATCTGTTAACTCAACCCATATTTTCCCCCCTAATATCTCGCGCTTAGTAATTTCAAAAAACATAGGTAAGTTCTCAACTATACCAAATGATCTTAATATGTTCATCAATGGAACTTTGTTTCCATCTGCAAGTTGCTCTCTCATTGCAAATAGAGGATATAAAGCATCAATTTTTTGTGTTGAAGTTTCTAATCCTGCATCTACAAAGGAACCAAATTTTACCCCGCCAACATCTTTGAATCTCCCAAATATCTGATCACCGACATTTATGGTGGAAACACTTTTTTTTGTACCGTGGTTATTGGAAATAAAATTCTTTGCAATAATTTCATCTTTACCATCTAGAGTAATTTCTGCATATTTTTCTTTGTTAAAATCAATTTTTATAATTTCTACATCTAGATTTTCTAACTCTTTGCTTAAGATATAATCTAATGCTTTAGCTGAACTATGTTTAGCAACATTGTAGGTTTTTTCCAAAATGGTAAATTGCAACAAATCTATTCCTTCCTGTTTGCTTCTGCTTGTTTCCCTCGCTCTGTTGGGACAATATTAATCTTAGCATCTGGGTGTTTTATTTTCCTTGCTTCACCTTTACTCAGGTTATCTAGAAATACTGACAAAGCAGCGATTTCACTGTGAGGTTGATGCCCAATTGCTATATTATAATCTGCTAATTGATAAACGAACCCCGGAACCTTAGCCCCTCCAACAACAACAAGCAAATCTTTGTCTAACATATTCTTCATGCTTTCTATTAAGTTAGATAATTCAATACCATACATTGTAAGATGAATTATTATCCCACCTTTGCTCTTCCATTCTTTTATAAAATTCGAAGGTTTCTCAAGGTATTCAACATTGAATTCTCCTCCCCATTCAAGTACAACATCACTAATGCTTTCTTCTACTCCACTGTCGTGATCTCCGGAATAGAAAAAAGATGATGAACCAAAAGCTCTAGCTGACAAAGCTAAGTGTGTTGTCATCCTCTTGTCTCTTATTATTCTATGTAAGAGTCGAAGTACTACTAGAGTCATAATCTTGAATTTAATAAATAAAACTTAAAGTTGGTGTTTCAGAAGTTATTCGGCATCTTTGTTTCGATATAAAATGAATCAATTAGTTTTTTCTATTATGTTTTAAGGTTCTGTAAAACTCAAGTATACCAAAAAAACTCTTTTATATTCATATACTTTAGACTATAATGAGAAATAATAAGGGTGCTGAAGCTGTCAAAAGATAGGGCTAAACCTGACCAAAATGATCCTGCTTACTTAATATCGTATGCACATCATCTTGAACGTCAAGCAAGACAATTAGAAACTGAAAAACAAATGGTTGAAAGCGAAAGGCTTCGGCTACAAAGGGAAGTTAATAATCTCAAAGTAGAGCTAGAAAGATTAAGATCCCCCCCATTGTTTATGGGATATATCGTCGAAGTACTTGATAATAAATCTGCAGTAGTTAGAAGTACTACTGGTCCAAATTTGGTGGTATCTATATCACGCCAAGTTGATATTAATGAGCTTAAACCAGATACAAGAGTAGCATTAAATCAAAGAACTTTTGCTATAGTAAATACCTTACCCGCAACCCAAGATCCAATGGTTCAGAAGATGGAATTAATCGAAAAACCAAATGAAAAATATTCAGACATTGGAGGATTGGAGCCTCAAATACAAGAATTAAAGGAGACAGTAGAACTTCCATTGTTAAAACCTGAATTGTTCAAGAAGATTGGTATCGATCCACCCAAAGGTGTCTTATTACATGGAGCTCCTGGGACCGGTAAAACTCTTTTAGCCAAAGCAGTAGCTAATGAAACACAAGCTGCATTCATCAGACTCATAGGCAGTGAATTAGTTCAAAAATTCATTGGAGAAGGAGCAAGATTGGTAAGAGAGATTTTTGAATTTGCTCGAGAAAACGCACCAAGTATATTGTTCATTGATGAATTAGATGCCATTGGTAGTAGAAGATTGGATTTAGCAACCAGCGGTGATCGAGAAGTACAGAGAACTTTAATGCAATTACTCTCTGAATTGGACGGTTTCAATCCAAGAGGAGATGTTAAAGTTGTAGCAGCAACAAACAGGATAGATATCTTAGATCCTGCTATGTTACGCCCTGGGAGATTCGATAGGATTATTGAAATACCAATGCCTAATGTAGAAAGCCGTACAGCGATATTCAAAATTCATTCATCAGGAATGAACATTAAAGGCGATATCGACATCGATTATCTTGTGCAAATGACAGATGGAACAAGTGGTGCAGATATCAAAAACATCTGTACAGAAGCTGGAATGTTTGCGATTAGAACCAACAAAGATTATGTAGTTAATGATGATTTCATGGATGCAATCAAGAAAATCACTGGAGAGAAAGAAACAGCTGCTAGAGTAACTACTGGTTTCATCTAAGAAAATATTCTCACAAAAATCAGATTTTCTTACCACGAGATATCATTTTTTCAATTAGCTCTCTCTGTTTGTAAAATCCTTTAACAACATGAGATTCTGATCCAAATTTTTCAATGAAATTCTCTAACGTCTCTTCAAATGTACATTTTCGTATTCCACAAGCAAGATTATCGGAGTAAGAAACAATTAACTCTTCAGCAGTTTGAGGTAAATAATCATGTGAAGGCAAACCAAATTCACTCGCCTCTTCTTCAGTTATTCCTGTTCCTATGTGTTTCAAAACAATTGACAGAATA
>DAOVKB010000031.1:0-12308 GCA_030631995.1 archaeon
GGAGTGACTGATAATAAGAATGAGATAATAGCTCGTCTTGAAGCAATCAGAGCATATAATGTAATTTTCGAGAAACCCCCCATAAACATCAAATTCGTCATTGAAGGAGAAGAGGAAGTTGGTTCTCCTAATTTTCCTCATTTTATCAGAAACAATAGAGAATTTGCGTTGAAAGCTGATGGATGTATCTGGGAATTTGGCGGTAGAGACAAAAAGGATATTCAACAGATTTATCTTGGAGTCAAGGGAATTTTGTACCTCCATATAAAGACAAAAACAATCGGAAAGGATATACATAGTGGATACACTCAATTTGCTGATAATGCAGCTTATGAATTAACGTGGGCTCTCTCTAAACTAAAGGATCGAAATGACAGAATTCTGGTACCTGGTTTTTATGATAATATTCCAGAACCCACTGCTGAAGAAACCAAGGAAATAGAAGAATTTGATTTAAATGAAGAAGAGATGAAAGAGACATTCGATATTGAAGAATTCAGATTAGGTTTAACAGGTTTAGATATGAAAAAGAAATATTTCCTAGAACCTACTCTTAACATCTGTGGGATTTGGTCTGGTTACCAAGGTCCTGGTTCAAAAACAGTTACTCCAAATGAAGCATTTGCTAAAGTAGATTGTAGACTTGTTCCTGGCCAAGAACCTAATGATTTAGTCCAGAAAATTAGGAAATATCTAGATGATTTAAATTTCAAACATATAGAAATAACTGAATGGGATGGGTATCCAGCTGCTAAAACCATTAGTACAAATCCATTTGCTCAAGCCATAATTCAATCCTTTAAACAAATTTATGGTCATAATCCAAAAGTTTGGCCTATGGTAGGAGGTTCAGGTCCAATGTACCTTTTCGAAGATGTTCCCATAGTTTCAATTGGTACTGGTCATCCAGATGGTAACGCTCACGCACCTAACGAGAATCTTTACATTGATGATTGGTTCAAGGGAATGAAAACTATCGCAACGATTATTCACACATTCTAATTCATAGATTAGGAAAGGAGTAAAGTTTTTTTACATCTTCACTCTTTGCTATCTTACATGTGTGATACTGTTGTAGCATTAGGAAATTCAACAAAAGATGGAAGTATCATTTTTGGCAAAAACAGCAATAGAGAACCGAATGAAGTTCATAATATAGAGTATATTCCAAAAGAAAAATATAAACCAAATTCAGAAGTAAAATGTACTTATATAAAAATCCCTCAAGTAGAAGAGACTTATGATGTTCTTCTTCTAAAACCCTTCTGGATGTTTGGTTGTGAGATGGGAAGCAACGAATTTGGAGTTACTATTGGTAATGAAGCAGTATGGACAAAAGAACCTGTAAAAGAAGTCGGATTATTAGGAATGGACGTAATTCGGTTAGCTCTCGAGCGTTCAAAAACCTCAATGGAAGCTCTCGAAACAATAACAAGTTTATTTGAAAAATATGGACAAGGTGGACCTGGAAAACGGGAAACAGGTAAAGCTAGATTTTATCATAATTCATTCATTATTGCAGATCCTGAGGAAGCATGGGTACTTGAGACTATAGATAGATTTTGGATTGCAGAAAAGGTGAAAGATATTAGAGCAATTTCAAATACTCTTTCTATTGGTAATGAGTTTGATTTAATTCAACCAGATCTTATTAAATATGCTATAAATCAAGGATATTGTAAATCAGAAGAAGAATTTCATTTTTCTAGATGTTTTATTCCTAGTTTCAAAATCTATCATGTTCTAAAAGATTCTCAGGAGAGATCTCAATTTTTCGCTAAAGCAAAGGAAAGACAGCAATGTACAACCTCGTTTTTACTTAAAAGGAAAGGAAAAATAGCTCCGAGTGATGTAATGTCTATTTTACGTAGTCACAACATTACTCCAGAAAGAGAGGATAATTGGTTTGCATCTAAAGCGAAAGCGAAAAGCCCTTGCCAACATAGTACAGGAATAACAGTTCCTGATCAAACTGTAGGTTCTCATGTTGCTCAGCTAAAGAGAAATATTCAAGTACATTGGGTAACAGGTGCATCAGCCCCTTGCACTAATATCTTTAAACCAATTTTTATGCCAAAACCTGGATTGACACTTAATTTAAAGCCTGGAAATGAATTTTACAATCCAGAAACTCTCTGGTGGCATCACGAAGTACTCCATAGATTAGTTCTTCAAGATTATCAGAAAAGACTTAATGCATATAAAAAAGAGAGAGACGAATTAGAGGATAAATATACTAAACAAGTTGATGTTCTCTTGGCTAATCTATCATCACCACTCTCTGATCAAGATATAAAAAAGATGAAAAGTATAACTAAGATTGCCTTTGAGGAAAGCAGAGATAAGACAGAGCAATGGATAAAGCGAATAAATACACTTCCAATCCAGAAAAAACCTAACCTATTTTACCGAGAAAAATGGCGTAGATTGAATGAACACGATAGGATAAAATTTGATTAGTTAGTGCGCGAATTCAGTGGTGCCGTTCTTATCATAGCAAAAAGCTCGAACGGTAAAACCTACATCATCATTCACGCTAATAAAAATTAGAAAACACCTAAATTAACATTCCTTTTGCGATAAATTTAATTTAGATACTGGGAAACTGTCTGTAATGAAAGAAGTTGTCAATGATTTTTTAGAGAAAGAATATCAAGAGATTATCAAAGTTCATCAGCTTCGTACGCTTTTTGAGCGTTATACAACAATGAGCAGTGAGCTAGTTGAGGAATATCAGAAACAGTATTCCCGCTCAACTATCCTTATTGTTTCAGCTTTATACACAGCTGATTACACAATTATGTCTTCAGAAGTCAAATTTGAGCTTGAAGATAGTGCTCGTAGAAAAGAAATTGTTGAGTTTTGGATGAATTTAACACTGCCTAATGAAGAAATGTGGTATGAAGTGACTTACTTAGTAGCTTTTACTTACAAAGTAACCTCACTAATGAGAAAAAGATATTATTATCTTCTAGATAGGGGAGTAGCAAAACACATAGCATCAGCTATGGTTTCTGATTACTTTGCCCGTCATCTTTTAGAATTTGTTAGAGATAAATTAAATTATCTCCCTCAATGGTGGATTACATATCTGATGGAAACAGCTCTCTGCCAATCCACCTTTTCGAAAACACAAGAAAAATGGGCAAACAAACAAAGTAGTTTGCACTCAAACGAAACAGGCCTAATTGCTAATTTAGTATTCAATCATTTCATTAATGAAACTGAGGGAGAACCAAATCCTGCAGTTCCAATTCCATATTTAAGTGAAACAAATTTGTTTTATTACATTACTTGGGAAAGAGATGGATCCAAAGGTGAAAGATTCGAATCGATTTTATCTGGCAACAAAACAAATCAACTATTCAAGGAATTTAAAAAATCAGTTCCTCTTTTAAGTGTAAACTATCCTCATATACTCAAATATCTTCGTCTGGCTAGTAGAGATGTGGAATCTCCATCCGCAACTAATTTTTTTATTGTACATGCTAAATCAGAAAATGCAGAAGGGTGGATAGGTTTACTAAGTCCAATCGATGATATCAATCTCAAAGATGTAGAAGCATTATTGAGACTTAAAATAGATGATATACGAGCCTTTAGTTACTATCACAAAGATTTGTCTCAGATTGATACCTTGCAAAGAAAGAAGGAAGAAAGACAAATAGTGGAAGAGGAAATTGAAAAAGAAGAAGTAGAAGAATTAAAACCAAAAGGTGTCTTGAGTAGATTTTTTGGAATCTTTAAGAAGAAAAAGAAAAAGAAAGTAAAAGCTCCATCAAAACCAATTATTAAGGTTCAACCTTTTGATACTTGGACAAGACTAATACTAGACGAGTTAATTATTGCAAGTGTTTCTGGTATTGGACTTGGTTTAGAAATATATGATTCATATCGTGAAGATGCCTATGTAATTAGCGGAGTAATTGAATCAGTAAAACGAAAAAAACAACCAGAATTTATCGCTGAAGAAGATCGAGGAGAAACACGTCCCACAACATTTTACTCAGAAAAATCTATTAATTTTCCATCAGAGTTTCTAGACCCTATAATTAGTGTTTTAGATGTCGCTAAAATCTTTATCCCAGCATCTACAAAGAGAAGCATAACCTCAATCATACCTGAAGAAGCGTTCTATGAAGTAAAAACAAATCCAAATATGTTTAGATTAGTAGAATTTGTAAGTGAAGAAAAAATAATTATTGGAATTCTAGCTGAAATAGAAGAACAAACTGCAATAACGTATGCGAGAGGGGAACCAAAATATCAAAGACGCTCAATACAGAGAAAAGCTAGAGAAATCTTACATGCGAGGAGAGTAAACAACATTATTGATTCAGGTAAAAGGACTCTCTCACGTGAAATTGACTGGGATACTGTTAATGTAAGTTATGAAGAACGTCCATTGTTTTATTTGAAGGAATAAAATCGAAGAAAACTCCATCAACTAAAACATCTGTCCTTTTTTTTCCTTTGCGGATAAAAGTATTATAAACTATATAATAAACAAAGAGAAGATTCATACGAAGAGTCTCAGAAGGGGCTAGGGGACTATATTCATGAATGACCTAGAATCTAATGCAAAATTTTTCTTTATCAAAGGAAAAGAAGATTTTCTTAATGGTAAATATCAAGATTGTATTCGTAACTTAATCTATGCCCAAGAAATGTTTACTTCTATGGGAAATAAAGAACAATCTGCAGAAAGCCTCTTCATGATTGCAAATGCTTATTACAATATAGATCAGCTTTCCCAAGCACGACAAATATACTCACAAGCTTTTTCCAGATACAAAGAACTTACTAAGCTAGATAGAATCGGCGAGTGTTCGTTTAAATTGGGAGAGATTTACAGAACTGAAGGAAACTTCAAGAAAAGCAAGCAGTACCTAGCTGAAGCTATTGAAGCATTTACTAAAATGAGTAATATAGAAAAACTTGCAGATACTTGGAAAGAACTAGGTGTTGCCTATCAAACTAGTCTTGACGAGGGGTCTGCCAATCCTAATCATTCCATTAACGCTTACAAGACTGCTATATCTTATTATAAGAAAGTAAAAGTCATTAACAAACTAGCTGAAACACAATACGACTTAGGACAACTATTACTATCTCAGAGTAAATTCAACGATGCTTTAAAAGTACTTTCTGAGGCTCTTAACTATTACACTAAACAGAAGGATGATGATAACATCATCACTTTGTTCATCTTGATTGGTAGAGCTTATTTCAATATGGGTAAGAAACCTAAGGCAAGAGATTATATGTATAAAGCTGTCGAATACATGAGACAAGCTGAATACTCCCCTGAAAGAATAGGTGAGATCAAGAAATCCATTTTTGCTATGTTAGGATAAATTTTATTTACTTCTATAAAACGGTGTATATGTTATTTCAACATCGTCACTTGGAACTAAAAATTCGATTTCTTTAAACTTCTGAGGTGCTCTTATTAAATCAAAAAGGAATCTCATGTCAAAATCTTCCAAGTGTTTCTCTTTTTGCATCGTTTTAGGAACAATATGTCCTAAAATTTGATATCCTGAAAAAATCTTTTTACCCCTTTTGATGTTTTTCTCATCCATTGTAGTTCCAGCTAGAAGAAGAGATTGTACTTCATCATTCTGTGTCATAGTGTTTATACAGAATATTTCCAAGTTATTTATTAGTTCTTTATTGCTCTTTTGAAAAGTGAAAGCGACAATGTTCTTTTGAATTTCATACTTCTCTTTTAGAATGTCTAAAAGATTGCCAGTTACATATTTTCGTTTTATGGAAAATGCTGCATCTGAATCACTTACAGCATTTTGAAAGGATATTGTGGTTTCTTTTCTGTCACTTAAGAGATTCTTTGAATTGGTTTTTATTGCTAGATTCTTTAATTTTTGCGAGGTTTGAGGAGAAGAATCTAAATCATAAAGCATTGAGACTCCTATTGAACTTGAAAGGATATATGCTAGTCCTTTCCTAATTTTTCTGTGTTCCTCATCTTTTATGTAATTTACAAATTCAAGAGCCTTTTCAAAGTACATCAAAGCATATTGAAAATCTTTGTAATCACCAATACCTCTCCCCAATGCGGAATAATAAGGAGATTTTTTGTTTACATTCAAACTTTCAATATACTCCACAATTTTATTCATAGATTTATCAACTAAAGCATCTGACAATTTCAGAAAACTTGCTAAGATTGAGAGACGACGTGTTGCTTCATAATCATTTTTCAATTGTTTTAAAGATCTTATAACAACTGATACTCCCTTCAGTATTGTGTTTTTATATTTTGGCGTAACGACTAAGCCTGGATTTTCTGAAAACACTTGAAGAAAGTAATCAGTTGGCATGAGGAGTCTCTCATTAGGATAAGGTTTTTCAGAAATTATCTCTATAACATTCTTACAATATTCAGCAGCATTGTTATGCTCTTTTTTGAAGTAATGTAATAATCCTAAATTGATATCACAGAACACTATATTTTCGTAGATATTATGTTCTTCCGACAATTCTTTTGATTTATGTAAATATTCCACTGATTTGTCTTTACTAATTGTCCTGTTAATAATAAACAATAGATTGAAGACTCTAATACTCAAATTTGGATCTTTCAGCTTGGAAGCTATAGCTTCAGATTTAGTGGCAGCTTTTTCTGCACCTTCATAATCATTTGACAAGAGAAAAGAGTCAGCTAGTCTCAGATAAAATTCTGCATGATATTTCACCGGAACTTGAGGTAAAATCGCTTTTATTGAACGCAGAACAATGAGAGCCTCGGTTCGTTGTTCTTTATTAAGTAATCTTTTACATTCCACCAGTAAATACTCTACGAAGCTATTCTTGGAGAGTTTTTTATTCAATCCTAATTGAGCTAGAATTTCTTCATAGCTTTCTTTCTCTTTTATCATACTGGCTAGGATTTGTGGTTTAATTGACTTAAGGTAATTATGAGAAGCTACAGTCATTAATGCTGAAATAAAATGAGGAAATAAATCTGTTTTGATTCATTTCTTTAAAATATATTACACTTTCAGTTGTTTCTTTATTTCATTCTTTAGTTTGGAAATGGAAACGGTTTTCTGATCTCCAGTTTTTAGATCCCTTATTGTTACATTGTTTTCTGCTAAATCTCTTTTTCCTACAATTATCATTAGCGGAATGTTTCTACTACTTGCATCTTCTAATTGTCTACTAAGATTCCAGTTTAAGGGATTGAAAAGTACTGAATAGTCGTCTCGGAGTTTCTTTGCGATTTCAGCGGTTTCAGTTAGGACATCTTTTGAAATAGGAGCTACATAGATTTTTGCTGGAGAAGAATATTCCTCAAATCTTCCAAGATGTTTTAGTATTGAGTGTAAAACTGTCTCGCCCATTCCAATTCCTGTAGCAGGAATTAATCCACCACCAAAGCTTTCAACCAATCTATCGTATCTTCCTCCACCTGCTATAGCCCTAACAACATATCCTGTTCTGTCAAAGAATTCATACACGATTCCAGTATAGTAGTCCAATCCTCTCGCTATGGATGTATCAAATTCACAATTATCTATAACATTAAACAACTCAAGAAAATAAGCCAATTCTTCCAGATTCTTTAGTGCTTTTTCCGATTTTTCACCAATATCCAATTCCTTTAGCTTGAGAAGTACATCTTTTGGTTTTCCTCGTATTGTGACAAAAGTATATAGCTTAGATGCTTGTTCTGAGGTTAAACCAATTCCCATCAATGCATCTTTCAAACCATCTTCTTCAAGTGAATTAAGTTGATCTAGATATTTAGATAGAATTGATTGCTTTCTTATTGCTGAATAATCCTCCTTTGTTTCTGGATCTTGTTGCCAAATTGTGCGCAATTTAAGCGCAAATTCAGTTACTTCTGGTTTCTTCGGTTTCTTGCCAGTCTTATCTTGTATATCTTTTTTAATTTTCTTTTCAAGAGTAGTTTGAAGGTGCTTTGCTCTTGCATCTACAACTCTGATGACATCAATATAGTTTGGTGCGTTTATGTATTCAATGAATCCTTGAAGAAGTTCCCTACTATTAATTACACAGATGAATTCTCCATCTTTTAGTCCTGCAGTTTTAATTACATTTACTGAAAGAGCAATAATCTCAGCATCTGCAGCTGGGTGGTCTATCCCGATTATATCTGCATTGAATTGATAATGTTCCTTGACTCTACCCCGTTGTGGTGTTTCATCTCTGAAAACTCTAGGAATGCTATACCATCTCATTGGTTTAGGATATCTTTGATGTTGATTTACAACGAGTCTAGCTAGAGATGGAGTTAGTTCAGGACGCAGAACTAATTTTCTGTTTTCTCTATCGAAAAGTCGATAAGTTTCATCAACTAATTCTTGACCAGATTTATACTCTATAAGTTTCGCAAATTCAACTGTGGGACTTTCGTATTCTTCATAACCGAACTTATGGGAAACTGAATGCATTGCTTTGAAAATGACTTTATATTCAGCATAATCTTCAGGATAAAAATCTCTAAAACCTTTAATTCCCTTAAGTACTTCTTTTAGCTCTGAATCCATTATTAAATCAAGTTAAAGAAAAATAAAAAATATTTAACATTATTGTTCAAGTGTAATTTTCTTTAAAAATAAAAAATCCTAAAAAAAGTCATCAACTATTGAGATTTCAAACATAGGTTGCTCTTTTACTGACCAGAAGGATTGTTTGTCTATCATATATTTGATGAGGTAACTTGTTAAATCTGACTCTGAAATATGTTTTCCCTTATCAGTTTTTAAGCCATGAATTTCTTTTACAAATTCAGTAAGTAGCTTCATGAGTAAGTTGGTTCCTTTGAAATCCTTGCTTTCAGTTGTGACCAACCAACAAGATGTTTGACTATCAGCTGCCATAACAATTTGCCTGCCTTTAAGTCTCATATACTCTAGAACAGATTCATCATTTTCAGCGAATTTGTATCGAATAACTGGAAATAGACCTTTATCTAATAAAGCAGGTTCTGATGATCTGATTCTTGCTTCAACAATTCCTTGTTCAGTCTTAATATATGCAACAAAGTAATCAACAGAAATTCCCACGTGAATTAAATTCTCAATAATTGTATTTGCTAGCCAATCCACTGTTTTCTTAATATTTTTCCCTGTTATAGGAGATATAGCAAAGCAATCTATTTCATTATTGTTGCCAATTGTTTGAAAGATACTTTGTATAGATTGGATGGTTTTTCTGTCAACAGATCTATCCCATGTGTTTATCAAAACCAAAACGGGTGATTGTTTCTTGACCCATTTTAATGCTCGAACAAACCAGGTTTTTGATTCATCTATTCTTTCTTCATTGGTTGCATCAACAACATAAATCAAAGCATCAGATTTAGAAATATAGCTTTCCCATAAGGATTTTCTAAAAGGTTCTTGTCCTCCCAAATCTGTCAATCCAAGTCTAAGACCATCAATTTTAATGATTTCCTGATTAATTCCAAAAGTTGCATAGGTTTCATGAATCTCTTCGTGGAGAAGCTTGTTAATAATTAGAGTCTTCCCTACCCCATCTAATCCAGCAACAGAGACAGTTAGATCTCTAGAGGACAGAGTCCAATCAGTTCCATAGTTAGGCTCCAACAATTTGATTCACTTTTTCTGCTGATTCATACTAACATGCGAAGAATCGCCAGAATAACCCCAATAGATACTAGGTTTACACTTTTAAAAACATTCTGAATCAGATATCCGCAATTAAAAACTGAACCGAAATTTTTGTGGATTCTTCAAAGTGTCAAAGATTAGAAAATATATTATGGGTTTTTTTTTTGCAAATCGGAAAATATATATAACAGAGAATAACACCTAAAAACGAAATTAAGTTACTCAAGTAAATATTTGAGGTAGTCAAAATGTATGGTACTCCCGTTTATATTTTAAAAGAAGGAACCGAAAGAACTCGAGGTAAAGATGCTCAAAGAAATAACATCACAGCAGCTAGAGCAGTTTCTGAAGCAATTCGTTCTGCTTTAGGTCCAAAAGGAATGGACAAAATGCTAATTGATAATTTTGGTGATACCACTGTCACAAATGATGGTGCAACAATACTAAAAGAAATTGAAGTTGGTCATCCAGCTGCTAAGTTTGTTATTGATCTTGCTAAAACTCAAGATCAAGAAACTGGTGATGGAACTACAACTGTTGTTGTTATTGCAGGAGAATTACTTAAGCAAGCAGAGGAGTTGTTGGATATGGATATTCATCCTAGTTTGATTGTTGAAGGATATAGATTAGCTCGTTTTAAATCGGAAGAAATTTTGAAAGAAATGTCAAAAGAAGTCACATTTGATGATGAGGAAACACTCAAATTTGTTTCACAAACCTCCTTGTCTTCTAAAATAGTCAGTGGTGAAAAAGATGCTATGTCGGACATAGTTGTCGAAGCCGTTAAAGCTGTAGCAGAAGAAAAAAATGGAGAAATGTTCGCTGATATTGATAATATTCAAATTCAAAAGAAGAAAGGTGGAAGTTTAGTAGATACACACTTAATTGATGGAATAATTTTGGATAAAGAATTCGTTCATACTGAAATGCCAAAGAAAGTTGAAAATGCTAAACTCTTACTCATAGACAAAGGACTTGAACTAAGTAAAACAGAAATTGATGCAAAAATCAATATCACAAGTCCAGATCAAATTCAAGCATTCTTAGATAATGAACATGAAATGTTAAAAGAAATGGCGGATAAGATAATCGAATCTGGTGCCAATGTTGTTTTTTGCCAAAAAGGAATTGATGACATAATACAACACTATCTAGCTAAGAAAGGAATTTCAGCTGTTCGTAGAATAAAGAAAAGTGATATGGAAAAACTAGCCAAATCAACAGGAGCTAAAGTCACCACAAGTTTAGAAGATCTTGGCAAATTCTTAGGAAAAGCAAAATTTGCTGAAGAAAAATCTATTGGTGATGATAAGATGATATTCGTTACAGGCTGCGACAATCCTAAAGCAGTTTCAATTATTATTCGTGGTGGAACAGAGATGATTGTTAATGAAGCAGATCGCGCAATTCATGATGCTTTGTGTGTTGTTCGTCAAGTGATTCATGACAAGAAGGTTGTTCCAGGTGGTGGTGCCCCAGAAATTCGTATAAGTCACAAACTCAACAAATTTGCTATGGGTCACACAAGTAAAGTCCAACTAGCAATCGAGAAGTTTGCCAAAGCCATGGAAATAATACCCAGAACTCTAGCAGAAAATGCAGGATTAGATCCAATTGATGTTCTTTCTGAACTTCATGTTCAACATGCAAAGAATGGTCATGTTTATGGTGTTAATCCTTTTGCTGCTAAAGTTGATGATATGGCAAAACTCAATGTTTGGGAACCTATTTCAGTAAAGTTGCAAGCAATAAGTAGTGCTTCTGAAGCTGCTGAAATGATTCTAAGAATAGATGATGTTATTGCTGCAAAAGAGCTATCTGGTGGTGGAATGCCCCCAGGTGGTCCAGGTGGTCCAGGCGGAATGGACGAGGATTACTAAATCCATCTCATTTTTCTCTTTTATTTATTGATCTTCTTTTTTTTGTGTTTTCAAGGAAATAATTACTAACTAATCATTTCTCACGTTAGAAAATCTAAATTGTATGGAGATTCTAGAAAACTAAGACAACCTAATTCTTGTTTAGAATTCAATCATAGGACTTCAATGCTTTAGTAATCTTATCTATCATATCGCTAGTTACTTTATTTGATTCAAGCTCAACAATAGAAACCCACGTTGAATAAGCTGCTTCCCTCACCTTTTGATTTTCATCTCTAATGCCATCCACAATAACATCCACTATTTCAGGGGTAAGTTCTAATGTACCATCTGATTTGAGCTTTTGAGGAGTGTAGGACATATCTATTTTGTATTTAAGCTTATATCTTAAAAAATCTTTTCCATTTTTATTAAAAAATGGCAATTTTCATTGTTTTTAGAGATTCTAGAGGTTGTTGTAATGCAGACATGACTTGATTCTTCTGCAGAAGATAAAAATGTTTGAAAAGGAAATAGAAGGAAAACTCTCTATTCCTTGGTCATAAGTGCTATTTTTTTCGCAAGTTCTTTGGCTTGCATTAATACTTCCTTGGTAGCTGATCCTCTAAATTCAAGAAGAGGTTCAATTACTTCCCAATCTAGTTCTTTTAGTTGCTCTGCAGCTTGATGTAACGCTCTACCACTCCACATTGAAGAACCAAAGAAACCTACTATTCTTTCTCTGAGGTTTTTCCTCTTCATAAGATGTAAGTAGTATGATGCACCTAGGAAGGGGCCACCATCATAAGTTGGAATTCCCAGAATA
>DAOVKB010000061.1:0-7215 GCA_030631995.1 archaeon
ATTGCAACAGAAAATGGTCTTGACAAATTATCAGTTAAGATATCTAATGAATATGATGTTCTATTAGAACAACTAGATACGTGGGAAGATTTTACAATGAAACTCCCTACTATTGCAGAAAAGCTAGAACTTACTCATATTGAAGATAAACTTGAACAAATTATAAAAAGGAGGACAGTAGCTACTGTGGATACAGAGATAGGAGAAGAATGTCCAATCTTATTTCTCATCTTGTCTTTAGAAGGAACAATTATTTTTTCAGAACAGTTTGATGAGTCGCTTTCTCCTCAGTTTATGGAAGAAGTTCTGAAAAATGTTAGGAAATTAACATCAGAAGATAAAGAAACAGATATGATAGAAAGGCTTAAGCTACAAGATTATATTTGTCTTTTGAAGAATTTTGAAGGTTTAGTCTTTTGTTACATGTTCATTGGTAAATCTTATTCTGGTGAAAAAAAACTGGAGAAGTTTACTAAAATACTAAGTAAAAAAACATTAATCTCTAGTATTTTGGTAGAGTCTGTTACTTCACAGAAAGTCTTAGAATATGAAGAAAGATTAAAGATTACAGAGATACTTGATGGTATTTTTCTTAAAGAATAATATAGTATTTTTTCATATAATTAAGAAAGATGAAAACATTTGCTAAATTAATAAAATTTGGTTTCATTCTATTTCCATTCAATACCTAGTTTTTCAGCCAATTCCTTATTTGAGGGCTCAATAAGAATAGATTCATCATCAAAGACGATTGTTGGAACTTTAGCTTTACCATTGTTCAATTCCATTGTAATTCTTCTTCCTTCTTCATCCTCATCAATGTCTATTAGCTTATAGGGAACATTTTTTCCATCTAGAAATCTCTTAGATCGTTTGCAATCCCCGCACCATGAAGTAGCATACATAACTCTTATTGAAACCATGTTGAGCAGTTTGAAATCACCTTTATTTAAATTCTAGCTTCTACCTATTCGTAAAAGTCCTTTTATGCCATGTAATTACTTTTTTATATAGGATATTATCACGCCTTTATATATTGTAAAATAATCTTGGAGGATTATTACTTTGCCAGAAAATGTTATTGTAGCCAATAAAGTTGAAGCCTCTTCTTTTGAGAGTATTCGTTCTATCAGAGGAGATAAAAAAATCGCTGAATTCTATCCTGGTTATCTAGTTGATGAATCAAAGATTAGTGGTGGTCATGCACAATGGCTTTTTTTTCCCACTAGTGAACATGAAATTGTTTCTATCATCAGCAAAATGAAAGAAGAAAAGCAAGCTATCACGATTTCTGCTGCTAGAACAGGAATAGTTGGTTCAGCTGTTCCTCTTTTAGGTGGAGCCGTTGTTTCCTTAGAACGTATGAATGATTTCATTGGTTTAGGATACGAAGAGGAAGAAAATAGATGGTTTGTAAGAGTTCAACCAAATATAACTCTAAATGAGATTAATGAAATAGTTAAATTAAAGAAAATAGAAGAAAACCAATGTATTCTCCCAGAAAAAAACTGGATTGAGAAATTCAATGAAGAACCAACCATGTTTTATCCCATAGATCCAACAGAGATGACTGCATCAATTGGGGGATGTATAGCTGCTAATGCTTCAGGAGCTAGAACATTCAAATACGGAGCTACTAGAGAATGGGTTCGTCGTCTAAGAGTCATTATCAGTACAGGAGAAGTCTTAGAAATCCCACGTGGAAAATACAAAGCTAAGGATGGGATTTTTATCATAAAAACTGCAGAACAAGAAATTCAATTTAAAGTTCCTACATATCAATTACCTAAAGCAAAGAATGCTGCCGGTTTATATACAACACCAGATATGGACCTAATCGATCTTTTTATTGGTTCTGAAGGCATTTTTGGTTTTATTACAGAAGCAGATGTCTGGTTGAAAGAATATATTCCACACATATCGAATGTTGCTTTCTTCACTAATGAGGTTGATGCAATTAAGTTTGTAAATCTGCTACGTAATAATCCAAAATTCAAACCTGAATTCATGGAATATTTTGATAATAACGCGCTCTCTCTTTTAAGAGATACTCAGAAAGTTGATCCTAAATTTGTCAATATGCCATACATCCCAGAGGAAGCTAATACTGCAATTTCATTTGATCTAGGTTATAATGAAGATGTTTTAGAAGAAACCTTCAAGGAAATTGCCCTAATGCTTGAGGAGTGTAACGCATCCTTAAAGGATACTTGGAGTGCATATGAAGAACGAGAACTTGACAGATTTAAGCATTTCAGACATGCGGTTCCAGAAATTGTTAACAATATAATCGCTGATCGCAAGAAGAAATTTCCTTCCATACACAAATTAGGGACCGATATGTCTGTTGAGGATGAGTATATTGGAGAGATGATGGAGTTCTATCATAAAATCCTTAATGAAGTAGGATTACAATATGTCATTTGGGGGCATATTGGAGATAATCATGTTCATGTAAACATTCTTCCAAAGAATATGGAAGATTTAGAGCTTGGAAAACAACTCTACAAGAAATTTGCTCAAAAAGCTGTTTCTTTTGGAGGTTCCGTTTCCGCTGAACACGGAATAGGAAAAATCAAACATGAATACCTTGAGATTATGTTTGGTAATGAAGCAATTAATGAGATGAGACAAGTAAAGTCCACTCTTGACCCTAATTTCCTTTTCAATCCTGGAAATATTTTTTCTAAGGAGGTAGCATAATGAAAATTGTAGTGTTAGCTAAACAAGTTCCTGAAGCAGATAAGGTAGCAGTTGATCCAGAAACTGGAACTTTAATACGTGAAGGAGTAGCTGCGATTTTGAATCCTTATTGTGAGTATGCATTAGATGAAGCTGTCAAATTAAAGAACGCAAATCCAGAATTGGAAATAAAAGTAATAGCAATAAGTATGGGGCCACCTTTTGCAGCAACCGCACTTATGCGATGTTTGGAATTAGGAGCAGATGAAGCTTATCTGCTTTCTGATAGAAAATTTGCTGGATCTGATGTCTGGGCCACATCAACTGCTTTGAAAGAAGGGGTTGCTAAATTGGTTCCCGATTTCGATCTAATTTTAGCAGGCAAACAAGCTATTGACGGAGATACCGCTCAAGTTCCTGCTGAAACTGCTGAGCAACTTGGTGTTCCACAAATCACCTATGGTGTTGAAACAGAAATCGAGAACAAAGGAATAAAAGTAAAGCGAGAAACAGATTACGGATATCAAGTTCTTTCTGCAAGATTACCAACATTGGTAACAATGAGTAAAGGATCAAATATCCGAAGAATTCCTTCCATGCAAGATGTATTAGATGCAAGAAAGAAAAAACTTGAAGTAAAATCAGCAGATGATTTGGAGATTGATGAAAGCAAAATTGGTTTAAGTGCTTCCCCTACTCAAGTTGATAGAATTTTTGCTCCTCCCGAAAAAGCTGGAGGTGCCCTTATTCCAGAAGGAACCGACCCCAAGATTGCTGCGAGGAAACTCTTCGACTTTCTACAGGAGAATAATTATCTATAGAGGTGTATGAAAGATGTTGAAAATCGATATTGATGCTTGTACCGGATGTAAAATATGTGAAAAAGTGTGTCCTTTTGCTGCAATAGTTGTTGAACCAGAAACCAAAAAAGCTAAAGTTTTAGATAATTGCACTCTTTGTGGAACCTGTGTTAATGCTTGTCCTTTTGATGCTTTAAGTATAGAAAGAAAAGCTGTCTCAGAAGAAGATTTAGCCCTCTATAAAGATGTTTTCGTTTGGGGAGAATGGGAGAGAAAAGGAGAAGATATTCATATTAAGGGTGTAGCTCTGGAGCTTCTAGAGAAAGGAAAAGAACTTGCTGAGAAATTAGGAGAATCAGTAGCTGTTATGCTTCTTGGAAAAAATGTTGAACATCTAGTTTTGGAATTGTTCCATCATGGAGCAGACAAAGTTTATCTTGCTGAACATGATTTACTTGAAAACTATTCTACTGATGGTTTTACTACAGTAATTTCAAGTATAATTGCTGCTGAAAAACCCTCGATAGTTCTATATGGCGCCACTCCAAATGGAAGAGATTTAGCTCCTAGAATTGCTGCTAGATTGGCATTAGGTTTAACCGCAGATTGTACAGGATTAGATATTAACGCTAAAAGACAATTGGTTCAAACTCGTCCAGCATTTGGAGGTAATATAATGGCTTCTATCCTCTCACCATACACTAGACCCCAAATGTCAACAGTAAGACCTAATGTTTTTCCAAAACCCATTTTAGATGAAAAGAGAACCGGTGTTTTAGAAAAGATTGAAGTAAATCTCAGACCATTAAGCATAAGAACTAAAATTGAAGAAGAAACCATTTCATCAGAAGACTCTATTAATATTGAAGAATCTCACTTACTTGTTTCTATTGGGAGAGGAATTGGAAACAAAGAGAACATCAAAATGATAGAAGAACTTGCAAAGGAGTTAGAAGGAACGGTTTCCAGTTCTCGACCACTAGTAGATCTGGGATGGATGCCTCATCCTCAACAAGTGGGACAATCAGGTAAGACAGTAGCACCAAATCTTTACATTGCTCTCGCAATTTCAGGAGCTATTCAACATTTAGTTGGCATGTCTCATGCTAATACAGTAGTAGCTATAAACAAAGATCCTGAAGCACCTATTTTTGGATTAGCTGATTTTGGAATTGTTGGGGATATTTTTGAAATAATTCCAGAGTTCATAAAAATTCTTAAGTCGGAAAAGAAAAAATAAGACCTTCTCGCAAGAATGAAAATTCTTGCTTTTTTCATTTATCTTTTCTAAACATTTTGGGAAATTGAAAAAGGTTTATATGGTAAGTTTTCCATCTAGAGAATTAAATCAATCTTACTTTATGTAAGTATAATAGAATAGAAAAGGTGAATATATGAAAAATAAAAATACAATGGCTCTACTGTCATTTATTCTAAGTTTAGTGCTATTCGTCTCATTCATCCCATCCATTCAGGGACAATATAGTTATTTATTGACTCTAGAAGCTGGAACATCATATGAATGGCAAGTAACAACTCTGACAACAGTTGGTTCTGTAAGCGCTTCATTCTTGGATTATGGTCCTACTGAAGTTTTAAAACAAGGAGATAGAATCAATGTTACACTGTTAAAAGACGTAAATGCTACAGCACTTGGAGATCCTGACCAGTTATTTGATAACGATACAAACATATGGGTAGAATTTTACTTAAATGATGAATTCGTAACTAATGACACAACACAAATTGGTCTATTTGACACAGATTGGGTAAATCTTGGTATGTGGTCTGATTGGTTTGACGAACAATTCTTATTGCCTACTACTTTTACTAATTCCACTGGAACATATGACAATATTCTGATTTTGCATAATAACTATCAACAAGAAACTGGTGATGCTAAAACAGAAATTAATTTCCATTCATATTCTGAATCTATACAGCTAAAGGTGAAAACAACTTCCAAATTGAGTAAGGATACATGGTCACTTAAGCGTGTATATTCTGAAGTTTACAAGGAAAGCGATTATACTGACCCAGAGGATTGGGACACTACAGACAGAACTTTGGATATAACAACAGAGATAAGATATAATGTAGCAACTGGATTATTAGTTTATGTGAACCATAACTATGCTTGGCACCAGATTTATCAAGAAGAAGGATCAGTAGAAGACGAGGTTCGAGAAATAGTTTTTATTGTAGAGAGCACAGAGCTGTCTACCAAAGTTCCCTATAATTGGGCTTTTGTTTTAATTGGTATTCTCACAATAGGAATAATCGTTCTCTGGAGAAAGAAGAATTAGTTCTTTCTTCTTTAATTTATTTTTTCTTACTTACAGGTACTTGCTTAAAATTGAGGTTTAAGATCAGCCTTTTGATCTTTAGATTCATCAGAATTCTGAGTATCTTCAATCTCGTTACGTTCTGTACTCTTTTTATCCTTCGATTTGAACAAGGGTAATAACAATCCAGAAATCGCTACAATTGCTAAACCCACCCATTCCAGTGGTGTTGGTCTCTCACTAAGGAAAATCACAACTAGAATTGTAATTTGGAAAAGCATAGTATTGTTTATTATTGAAATCTCTACTGCTCTTAATCTTTGCATAGAATGATTCCATAATGTAAAAGCAAAAGCAGTATTCACTACGCTCAGCCAAAGAATATATCCTACACCAGTTAGGGAGATACTTGGAACGCCTTCTACACTAAAACCTACAACAAGTAAAATAATAGAACCAATTAACATGCTTACGGCTGTTATTACTAATGGACTAAGTACTTGCTTTTGGTTGATAGATCTCCCAACTATTGTTGAGAAAGCATTTGCTAAAACTCCAATAATAACAACAACTAATCCAATTATAATAGAGGTAGTAAGGTTTGGGTTCAGTGAGGGGATAAAATAAAGTAATGCCCCCCCGAGAGCAGTAAGTACAAATATAATTTGTATAAAACTAGGTTTTTCTTTTATCGTAAAAACCGCTATGATGAGAACCAGAATAGGAGTAAAACTAAGAAGAAGACTAACGGTAATTGCAGGAAGATAAACTAATCCAAGAAATTGTGCACCTTGGGTTAGCGTGTAAAAAATCAGTCCATAGAATATCAGAATTAGCCACCATTTTTTTGTTATAGTCTTCAACTCTCTTCTGTGCCGTGGAGAAACTAGGACTGCAACAATAAGAATTACTGAAGCAGTAACATATCGTAAGCCTGCAAAAATGAAAGGAGGTAGGTTTTCATTTTCTAAACCGAATTTAATTATTGGCCAAGATGATGACCAGAGTATAGTTACAATAAATGCTTGAAAAATCGCAAAAGGTCGTGTTTTAGTCATCGTGGATAGATTATTCAGAAAATTGTCCTTCATCTGATCCTCACTCTTTGCTGTGAGTTGTATATTTAGTATTAGTACTTCATAAATATGGTTTAAAAGAATAGCTGAGGATTAGCTAGCAAGGTGTATTGAGAAATAACATTGCATTAGTTAAGATTTTTAACAAGTGGAAAGAATAGTAAATTATGCATAGCGATTATATTGCTAAACACAGTCTTCATAAAATAGGAGTGGGGGGACTTTGTTTGTATCAGGACAGGATATTATTTGTTAAACACAAGTATGGTGTAAGTGAGGGATTGTGGACACTTCCTGGAGGATATGTGGAGCTTGGTGAATCCCTAACCAGTGCAATAGAACGAGAAGTGCTTGAGGAAACTGGTGTAAAAA
>DAOVKB010000021.1:0-16867 GCA_030631995.1 archaeon
GAACCACCAGTAATAACAATTCTTAAAGAATCTTGATTCTTTTGAGCATTCATGTTTTGAAGATTTAGCACTACTTAATAATTATTTAGACTATTGTTTTCTGTATACAATTTCTCCCTCTATAATAGTCATTTCTACTGAAACATCAATAATTTGCTCTGGGGAAATAGTAAGGATATCATCACTTAAAACAACCATATCAGCTAATTTTCCAATTTCGATTGAACCTAACATATTCTCATCGAATGAATGGTATGCTGCATAGATTGTATATAGTTTTAATGCTTCAATTACAGATATCCTCTGACTCCTTCCAATTGGTTTCCCTAATTTAGTTGTTCTATTCACAAGTGCATGTATTGCCATGAGTGGATTAAAAGGTGCACAGGGGTGATCGGAATGAGCTGCTATTTTCACTCCAGCGTCCAAAAACGAGCGTGCAGCAAACATTGACTCTAATCTTTTTTCTCCAAATGCTGGTATTAGTTTATCTCCATGATAATATGCGTAAGGACCAAAGATTGAAGGGAGTAAATCTAAATCCTTAATTCGTTTCACTATTTGGTCATTGATTACTGTACAATGAATGTCCCTATTTCGAGGATCTGAGCGTGGATATGTTCTTTGTAGCTCTTCCATTATATCTAGATACATTTCAATTGCTCTATCACCATTTGCATGAGCTGAGATTCTGTAACCTTTCTCATATACATTGGTTAGAAGCTCACTTGCAATTTCCTTAGTTGTTGCCATTACTCCATAGAAGTCTGGTTTATTCAGATAAGGCTCAGATACAGCAGCAGTTCTTGCTGAAATTGCTCCATCAAAGAAAAACTTTATTCCACAAATTCGAAGCCAATCATCTCCAAGACCCCTATATATCCCCAGTTTATCTAACTCTTCAAAGAGTTCTATTGTTACATCCATTCTTACTCTTATAGGTAGTTTAGTGTCATTTTTTAGATCAATTGCTGCTCTAATTTCATTATTTCCTACCAGATCATAGATACAGGTTAAACCAACAGATGCACATTCATTCAGAATCTGATAAGCACCGTCATATGCTTGTTTTCTTGTTGGTTCTGGTGAACCTTCTGGTCTTAGAACATTGTAAGCTTCCTCATGAAGACCACCAACCATTTCATCAGTTTTAGTATCTCTATCAAATTTTCCTCCAATGGGGTCAGGAGTAGTTTTTGTAACGTCAACATTACTGAAAGCTTTAGAATTTGCAATCCAAAAATGCCCACCAACTGTTGTAACAATAATAGGATGATCAACTGATACTTCATCTAATTCCCATCGAGTAGGATGTCTTTTCTCCAGGAGTTTTGAGTCATCTTCTTGATAACCAAAAATCCATTCCCCAGTTGGTGTCTCACTTGCTTTTTCTCTTAATTTGTGTTGAATGTCTGCAATTGAGGTTACTCCTGCTTCCTCACTTAAATCTATAAACAATTTTCTTGCGGATCCTTGTCGCATAAAATGACCATGGGAATCAATCAGTCCTGGAATCATGGTTTTTCCCTTAAGATCAATTACCTCAGTTTTACTTCCAATCAGATGATTCATATCCGAATTCTTCCCAACAGCAACTATTCTCCCAAATTTAACTGCTACAGCTTCGGTGATAGAATCTCCCGAATCCATGGTTATTATTTTACTGTTTTTTATCACTAAATCTACAAATATCATCAGATCACTTTGTGGCCACCAATTGTTCAAATCAATGAGAATTTCAACATTAGTACTTTATTAAATTTATAACTCATTTATATGTTTTTGATTTGATAAGAGTGAAAAAAAAGGAAAATTTCTTCAAGTAATAACGCATTAATTTTTGATTTTTCTCTGCTTTAAATAATAAAATCTGTCCATCTTTTTGAAGTGGTGAAGAGCTATGGATAATAAAGAAGATGCTTTTAGGGATAATGAGAAGGTTGATTTTAACGATGAAGAGTTTTTCTATGAAAAACTCTGGGAAGCTGGGATCTTAGTTCTAACTGATAACTTCAAAGACTTAAAAATAAAGTAAGCTTTAACAAATCTTCTCTGCTGAGATGTGTTAAAGTTTCTTTCTTTACAAGATGAAATCGTTTTATGTCTGAGCTTCCAATCTTCTTGCGAAAACAAGAAATAGAACTGTAACTACTCCTCCTATTAAACCGGTATAGAAAGGTGTTCCAAAATCCCATTCAATTGCTTCACCAACCATTATACCGAAGATTATTGCAGTTAGTATTGTTAAAATTACTACTACTATAGCTGCGTAAAAGGCACCTTTTTCTAAGGTTTCCATCTTATTTTCATCAATCTTAAGGAAGGGATATAATTTTTGGAGTGTAGCAAAAGCTACGAAAAGATAGAGTAATCCCATTATAACCAAAATTACCTTACCATACCACGGGACAAATTGCCCATAGAGTGCAAAATTATAATAAGAACCTGATGGGATTTCTTGCCACCAACCAAATTCTAATACAAGGAAAAGAATACCTCCAACAAGACTGAGTAGAAAAGCGCCTAAGTATAATGCTGGTTTTGTATAAGCAGGGGTTTTCTCTGTTGAATTCATGAAATAAGTTTCTGTCACTTACTTAAAAGAATTATTAAGGAACAAAATCGATAGGATTTAGAACGAAAGTTTTATTAAAAATGTGAGAGGACAGATTTCAAGGGGCCTGTGGCTCAGCCAGGTAGAGCAGCGGACTCTTAAAGGAGAAAGAAATTTCTCTTGGAGTAATCCGACGGTCGCCGGTTCAAATCCGGTCAGGCTCGCCACTTTATGATAAACTTGATCTTACTTCTTGTTCTAAAGTCATCAATTGTGCGTATTCTCTCTCCCACTCTTTGATCAGATGCTTCTCCCATGTATCTGTGTCAATGATTAATTTTATCATGTCTTCGAATTGTTTTCTCTCTTCAAAAACTTGGAAGGCTTCATCTATCTCCATATCATCTTTTCTAAGCCAGTCATTGCACAAATTAGCTATGAATTCGGCGAATCTTTTGTAAGTTGTTCTATGTTCTTTGTTCTGAGTAATTATGACAGCAAAAGCTTTCTGAATTCTCTTAACATAAATTATCAAGTTCTTACTTTCCAATTTTGTCAACTCACCTAACCCAATTGATTTTCCTAAATCTAAAATTGCAGCCATAAAAGCTGTAAAAAGTGTTGCATCATAGGGAAGTGTAAGAGTCAACATTAAGAATACTGGTTGTCCTGTATCTATTGTTATCAATAAATCTACATCACTAATTACAAGTGGTTTATCAATGAGATCATCTTCTACAGCTACATTTTTCGTGTTTTTCTCTACAAGAGTTCTCTTATTTATTATTAAATTCAGATTACGCATAAAATGATATATTCTTTCTTTTTCGTTTTCTAGAAATTCTTCATCTTCAATCCATGCAAAATCTTCTTGTAAAACTTGTAGTGGTTGAAAATTATCTCGAAAATTATTTATTACTCTTTCAATTAAATTTTCATATTTTCCTTTTTCTTTTACAATAGTAAGGATATATTCTCCTTTTGCTTCGCATACTATTTCATTGTCTCCAAATTCAATGGACTTTGGAGATTTTTCTCCGAATTCACTTATTATAGAAGTTACAGCTGTAATGTAACTTACAACCTCAACATTCTTCTCTTCGGAACCCCATTTTTCATCATAGATCCTATAGTATCTACATGAGCCATTTGTTTTTAGAACTAATATAGCTTTAATCAATGAGGTTTCACTTCTGCCCATTTTGTTTTAAGAACCTAACTTCAATACAGAAAAAGAAGTCTTAAAAGGTTTCTTTCGGGGAAACTCATAATGCACTTAGAATCGATAGGAATTAGAATAAACTATTCGAAAGCTGAGCATCTGCGAAAATGGCTAAGTTCACATAATGCTCTTAATCAATCCTTATCATTCATTAAGGAAGAGAACAGTCTAATAATGCCTCTTATTCTTTCAGAGGAAGAGGCTAGTAATTTGCTTATGACTTACATTGAAGATGTGCAGTTTATTATTGGTGTTTTCCAATTTGAAGAAAAGGATTTCCATCCGAAAAATCTCTTTGAAGTTGTGAAAAAAATCATCCCAGCTAATCAGCATAAATACATCCCCAAAGCATATGATATGATAGGAGACATAGTGATTGTTGACATTCCAGAAGAAATCTCCAATTATAATAATGAAATAGGGAGTTCGTTACGTGATTTGTTCCCTTCGATAAATTCCGTATACCGAAAAGCTTCTTCAGTCTCAGGAGAATTTAGAATAAGAGAATTAGAGCTAATAGCTGGAGAAGAAAAATGTGAGACAGTTCACTTAGAATACGGTATAAGAGTTTCAGTTAATGTATGTAAAACCTACTTCAGTCCAAGATTAGGAGAAGAACACAAAAGAGTAGCTGATTCAGTTAAACAGAATGAATGTATAATAGATCTCTTTACAGGGGTGGGTTCATTCCCTCTGCATATAGCTAAAAATCATGAATCTGAAGTTTATGCAATAGACATTAACAAAAATGCTATAGAATGTTTGGAAAAATCAATTTTAATGAATAAACTGAAAGGAACAATTCACCCTATACATAGTGACTGCAGAGAGGCAGTAAAATCAATTCCCAAAGCTGACAGAGTGATAATGAATCTACCTAGTAAATCATTAGAATTTGTAGACATCACTTGTGATATTCTGAAACCCAATGGGATTTTATATTTCTACTATTTTACCTCGGAAAAAAGTCCAAAAGAAGATATGATTAAAGAACTCAACAAAAAATTAACTAAATCTGGTTGGAAAATTAAAAAAACTTTAGATTTTAGGAAAGTAAGAGATAGCGCACCCCGCGAGATTCAAGCTTGTTTGGAGGTTTCTATTGTTCCTTTATCTTAATTGTGATTTTCATTTTACTACTAGGATCTTTCATGCTTTTGATTATTTTATCATTAACATCTCTTGCAGCTTTATCAGATTTAATCATCAATGTTCGAGAACATATGAATTCACTTTTTCTTATAATAATAACATGTTCATCAGATAATTCTAGCCTTGAATCTCCACAACCTTCTATAGTATCAGTGTATCTCCCCACCTGTAAATGTACCAATATTCTTGCTTCTGGACTCTTTATTCTTTCCTTTAATTCTAAAGGAAAATTTATTAGATTACAAGAAGAATTTACGCCTAAAATACAATCCCCCCTTGGAGTAAGACTCTCATCTTTTGTGAATTCCAGGGTTGTTTTATGGGTTGCGTGTATATTTGGGTGACCATTACAGTAAAAAACAAAACTATCCATTTATCATCCTTCAAACTATCTAGTTTAACTATGTTTCGCAGTAAAGTATATAGTCTCTTTCCTATATTCTTAAAAATAGTTGTAAAACATATAGAATAGGTTGTTTCAATGTCGCTAGAAAAAAACCTAGATGAAGCATTAGAGTGGTTCAATGAGAAGATATCATCGAATGTCTCTAGTTATAGACACAATGCGATGAAACAAATAAGATCAATAAATGATAGAATCGAAGAACTGAAGACTGCGGCTCATCGATTTGATTACTCGGATCTAAAGGATCCTGATGTTTACCAAAACTATGCAACCACCATATATGATAAAACATTAGAAGTTTTTGAACAAATTCATGCACCAGAAATTATAACATATACTAATCTAGAGAATTTTGTTAGAGATACAAACAATAAAATCAATTCATATATGACTATACTATCCAAATATCTATCTTGGTTAAAGAGAGATCGTTCTTACAAAACCAAAGTTAAGACACTTGATAGAGCTTTAACCAGACTAAAAGAAGAGCTCCAAATTTTTGAAAACAAAACTATGCTCTCCTATTCTGAAATTATAAATTTGGAAAAGGTTTGTGATGATATAACTTCTTTAATACAATTAGTAGATAGGACCCAGTTCCTAGAAAAAGAGATTGAATCCCATAAAGATGATATTGAAAAACTTACACAAACAATAGAAAGGAACGAAAAAAATCTAAGTGAATTCAAAAATCATCCTGGTTTTCAACAACTGGAAAAAAACAAGAGGGAACTGGAACATATCGAAATCTCCATTTCTAATAAACTGTCGGAAATTAAGAAATTAAGCAGTAAAGTTCTAAGAGCTGCGGACTCTAGAAAAATTGAACTCAATGAATATGATAAAGATTTAATGAAGAGTTTGACAAAAGATCCACTTGGAGTATTTGTGAACGAAGGTGAGGGGTATAGAGGAGTTAAAGCAGTGCTCAATACTTTAAAAGAAATCAGTAAAGATTCTGCAATTCAGATGAAGAAAGAAAAACTGCAAAGAGCTTATGAGAACATAGATGAGATACTAAATGATGAAATCTTGGAAATACAGATAAGAGCCCAATTTTTGGTACAGCAAAGTGAAGCAATTAATGACAAATTCAAAAATATGCAATTGGATATCAAAATCAAGAAGCTTAAAGACGAAATAGATAATTTGAAAATTGATAGGAGTCGTATAACTCTCTCACTTAGAAGAGAAAAAGAAGAGAAGGATAAAGAAATAAAAGCATTATCAAAATCAGTAGAAGAGAGAATTGAGGAATTTACAGGCAAAGTTTTGAAACTAAACCTATAAAGATTCGAATTTTTTCAATAGAACAAATCTTAAATTTCGAGTTATAGATGTTTTAAATATGGGACATATAAAAAAGTGGATAGCTACTGAAGAGGAAATTGCTGAGGGAAAAACTACTGATGTTTATTTTGTCCGAACAAAAGAATGTTTAGACAAAGATAATCTGAGTGATACAAAAGTTTGGGCTGAAGTAACCACAGGAGGGATACCTAGGGAAGGAAAACAGTTTCTATTCTTGGGTTTGTACGATGTGTTAAATTTATTCTCAAAAGCAAACTTGGATGTGAATGTTTATTCGATAAAGGAAGGAACCATTCTTCCTAACAATGACACCAATGGTGTACGGATACCTTTCTTAATAGTTGAAGGCAAGTATGGTGATTTCTCTATATATGAAACACCAATGCTTGGTTATTTATGCTTCCAATCTGGAGTAGGTACAGCAGCTACACGACTAAGGATAGCGGCTCAAGATAAAACCTTGCTCTCTTTTGGCATTAGAAGAATGCCTCCAGAAATAGCACCTACTATTGATAGAGCTTGTTATATTGCAGGATTTGATGGTATATCTTGCGTATTAAGTGCGGATAAACTAGGTATTCCTGCAACGGGAACAATCCCACACACGCTAATTATGATCGAAGGAGGGATAGCACAAGCACTTCAATCCTTTGATAAACACGTTGATAGCAGTGTCTCAAGAGTTGCACTTGTTGATACATTTAATGATGAAAGAGTTGAGGTTCTTCAAGCACTTGAAGTTTTAGGGGATAAACTCTCTGGAGTTCGATTGGATACACCTAGTTCAAGAAGAGGAAGTTTTGAAGACATTGTTCAAGAGATAAAGTGGGAACTAAAATTAAGAGGAAGAGAAGATATTAAGATTTTTCTGAGTGGTGGCTTAACAGAAGATACTGTTAAAAAGTATCGAAACTTTGCAGATGGTTTTGGTGTCGGAACCTTTGTTTCAAACAGTCCAACAATAGATTTTGCATTTGATATTGTTGAAATTAAAGGAAAATCCATTGCAAAAAGAGGAAAATTCGCTGGCAAAAAACAAGTTGGTTTTTGTGATCAATGTCAAACTTATCTTTGTGAAGAATTTCATAAATCAACCATTAAATGCCCTTCTTGTGGAAAATCCATGGATAAAATGATTGATCAAGTAATGGGTAGAGGTAAAATTCTTAAGGCGATTCCTACTGAACTTGAACTTAGAGATTATGTAAAAAATCAGTTAAATGAAAAATTGGAGATATAACTACATTCTTCTATTTTGCCCAACCAAATAAATTTAAAAGCGATGTTGAGACAAATGTACCAGTAATAGCTGGATTTATAAGTAAAATTCAGCATTCAACTATGCGGGTTATCCTCATGGCATTTGGCATAACTTTTGAAAATAAAACAGCGGAATTAAAGACCACATTAAGTGATTTAAAGATAAAAGTACCAGAGATAGAAAGTGCAGCGATTGTTTCAATTGAAGGATTACCAATAGCATCTGTTCTACCTCAAGAAATCGAAGAAGCAAGATTAGCAGCGATGACTGCAGCGATGCTTTCATTAGGAGAGAGAGTAGCTCAAGAAATGCAAAGGGGAGAGTTAGAGAAAATCTTCATTGAAGGAGCTTATGGTTATATTATTACTATTGCGGCTGGACAAAATGCTGTACTAACGGTTTCTGCGAGGAAAGAAGCAAAACTAGGTCTAGTTTTTCTGGATATGGCAAGAGCAGGGCAAGAAGTCGAAAGGCAACTTAGTTAACGAAAACTTCCTTTAATTGTTTTATTTTAATTTTACAAATTCTAGCTATCCTATTATTATTTTTTGTTCGCTTAATACGAAAAATCTTTAAAATCCATTACTTTTCCAAAACTTGTGCTACTGTATGGAAGTTACTAGTGAAGGACATAGAAAAAACGAAGATTTAGTCGTTAGACTAGGAAAACTGGAAGAAGAAATTAGTTTTTTAAAGAAAAAAAGAGATGGACACAACCAGTTAACAAAAGAAGCATTAACCAAGCGAAACGAATTTAATCAACAAATTAACGAAGGTCTAGCAAGAACTAAAGAATATACTTCTAAAAGAGATGATTTGAACTCTCAAGTGAAGCAATTAAAACAAAAACGAAAAGAACTGCAAGAAAAAGTTATGGAAAATAAAAAGGTTCTAGAGGAAGTAGTGGAAAAAGATCAGGCATTAAACAAGGACAATATCAGAAGAAAACGAAGAAGTATGCGAGGTCTTAACGAGAAAATTAACAAAATAGAATGGGACTTGCAAACAAGTGTTTTAACCCCAGAAAAAGAAAAAGAAATGATACAACTTCTTGAAAAGCTTTCAGAACAATTAAATAAAATAGCGGAAGAAATTCACATAACTTCTCAACAAACACAAATGTGGAGGGAAATTTCAGCAGCACAAAGGGAGATTAATATATTACATATTCAGATTATTGATGCAGCAAAAGAATCTCAAATTTATCATAATCTAATGAATCAAAGTTATCATCAAATAAATGGCTTGAGAAAGCAAGCAAATGATCTCCATAAAAATTTCTTGAATTTCAAAAAACAATCTGATACTTTTCACCGTGATTTCTTATCTAAAGTAGCAGAAAAAAGTGAATTGAAAGGTGAATTGAGGGAAGTTAAACAAAAAGTCAGAGCGGAGATACGAGAAAGAAAACAAGCAAATCTAAAAGAAAATACCAAGAAAGCATACGAGAAATATGAAAAGGGAGAAAATCTCTCACTAGATGAATTTAGATTGCTTGTAGAGAAGGGAATGATTTAGATTTTTGATGAAAACCATTTACTGAAAAAACATCTACTGGTACTGCTTTTACAATTCATCAAGCGATATAAAATAATCTGAATAAGGCAAATAGCGTTTTGCTGTTGTTTTTGTTGGACTAATAAGCATGATATCAATTGTTTCTCTTAATTTTATAACAACAGGGAGTAAAGAATCATCTTTTACACCAATGCAGATAATATCTGCTTGTTGTGAATTCGCAATATCAAGACTTTCAAGTGTTATGAAAACATCCTTATCTGAAGGAACTATTTTTGGAGAAAATCCTCTACTTAAGTACAGGTCATATATTTCAGGGGCCAACTGACAATCAAAGAAAACAACAGATTTTCTTATACTCCCTAGTTGTTTAATCTGTTCTAATAGATGCTTAATGTTTGTAGGAGAAATAGATTCTAATATTGTTCCATCAATTAGGCAAAAGACTCTTTTTGTTTGCCTTCTAAGTATTTTCATAACTCTTTCAGACATCTTTCAAAAGAACTAAGAGTATTACTTCTTTAAAATATTTTACCATTTTTAGCTTAAAATGAGAAAGAATAGTTACTAATTGATTATAGCATCGGTTCTTCGTTCTTAAAAATATTATATAAATCATAAAAACAAGTATTAATAAACTTAAACAAAAAACCTCTATTGAAAATACAAAAACAAGCTATTAGAAATCTTTGAGGTATTCAAATGCAATGGTTAGTGCCTGGTCTTATATATCGCATCTATGAAAAGAAGCTTTCTTTAGAGATAAAAAATCAACCTGTTCCAAAACACATAGGAGTTATTCTAGATGGAAATAGAAGAGCAAGTGAAAAACTAGGTTTAGGTTATAAGGATGGATACAAACTAGGTGCAAAAAAACTCGAAGAAGTTCTAGGTTGGTGTTGGGAACTTGGTGTTAAGGTTATAACCTGTTGGGTTTTTTCTACGGAAAATTTCTCTCGTCCAAAAGATCAAGTTAATACAATTATGAATCTAGCTACTATGTATTTGCAAAGATTGAGAGAGGATAAGCGAATAATCAAAAACAAAGTCCAAGTAAAAATTCTTGGAAGATTAAACCTCTTGCCTGAAGAAGTTCAAAAGGAGATTAAAGAAACTGAAAAAGTAACAGAAGAATTCTCCAACTATCGTTTGAATATTTGTATGGCATATGGCGGAAGAGCCGAGATAGTCGATGCTTTAAAACAAATTTTGAAGAAAGCAAATAGTGGTCATATCGATTTAGATGAGGTAGATGAAGAATTAATAAGCAATCATTTATACACTGATGGTGTTCCAGATCCTGATTTAATTATCAGAACTTCAGGTGAAGAAAGACTGTCTGGATTCCTTTTATGGCAATCTGCTTACTCTGAATATTACTTTGTTGATGTTCATTGGCCTTTGTTCCGAAAAATAGATTTGTGGCGTGCAGTGAGAACATATCAACGAAGACAAAGAAGATTTGGACAGTAAATACATTAGTTTTCTAGATTTCTATTACTCGTAAAAGTCATCTCTTTCTCCCCAATCTCTTTCCATTTGCCCAATTAATGTGTCAATGTTGTGTCCTGTATTTGCACTTATAGGTATTAAATCACCTGTAGTTTTGAATTGTTCAAGTATCTCCATGATACTCATACCAAGTTGTTGAGTCAAGGAAGTTTGTCCGACGCTTTGAATATCTGCTACTAGAGAATCAGGGGATTCTATCCATTTTTCCAAATTTTCCATTTGTTCTTTTTCTATGATATCCTCTTTTGATATTGCTACAATCTGTGGAAGAGATAGCTGAAAAGCAACTGATACACTCAGCAGCAAGATACTTGAGAAACCTTCAGGTCGCATTGCTAAAGAAGGATCTATTAGAAAAACCGATGTAGGTTGACTTTCATCAGCGATAACAGAAGATACTATACGACCACTACTTCTATACGCAAATAACTCAATTTGCCCAGGAGTATCAACTAACAAATATTCTGGGCCGATATAATCAATTTCTGCTTTTATTTCATCGATTTTAGTTGCAATTAAATCCATACTCGCAATCATAGCACCATTTGGCCCAAGATCCAGTTTCTCTGTAAGATTATCTATATTAACCAAATCACGAACATCAATATCAGGATTATAAGGTAATCTCCTAACTCCTGCATCAAGATTAAGAGTAGCTACATTCAGATGTTTTTCATTAAACCAATCATATAAAGTTCTGGTAAGTACTGTTTTTCCACTCCCTGCTGTACCTATCATAAATATTACATAAGATCTTTGAGCCATTTTTCATCAATCCTTCAATTCTTGAATACTAATTGAAGATAAGTTGGAAAGAAAAGCATCTTGAAGCTTCATCTTTGCGTATGCAACTTCCTCTTTCCCCTTTTCTCCAGTACCTGAAATATGTATCACAACTCCTTTTTTATCTTTATAGGCTGGATGAGATTTAATATAGAGATTCTGAAAATTAGTCTTAATTTCATTAATAAAGGGTGCTAGTTCACTTTCTACACAATCAAAAACTTGAAATTTCTCCTCATAAAGTTCGGTTTTTGTTTTCTCTTTAAGACTTGGTCTAATGTAATTCGTAAAAATATCTTTCATCTCTGTTGGAACACCTGGCAAACAATAAAAATCAATGTCACTATGTTTAAAATAGCATCCTGGTGCTCCGCCAACATTATTTTTCAAAACCTCTGATCCTTCTGGTAGAAAACCCATTTTTCTTCTTTCTTTTGTTATATTTAGATTCTTTTTTGCATAATAATCCTTAATCTGTTGGATAGCTCCATAGTTTTCTTTTAATTCCAATCCAGTAGCTTTTGATAGGACTTCAAGCTGAATATCATCGTATGTTGGTCCTAAACCTCCAGTGATAATTGTTAAACTGGGTTTTCTTGAAATCAATTCAGTGAAGTAATCAACTGCTAAATCAACATCATCACGTATAGCAGTAATTCTCCTTACTTCATAACCAAGTTTAGTAAGTTGGTCACCAATAAAAGTAGCATTAGTGTTAACAGTAACACCAATCAATAGCTCATTCCCCAAGCATACAATTTCTGCTGTTGGAAGATTCACTTAATTATCACACCTATTTGTCTCTATTAATTCCCATCTTAGCTATTTCAATCAGGTATTTCTTAAACTTCTCTTCTATCATTGGTTCTAAAACTTCCAAATAGGAAATACAATTATTAAACAGTTTTTCTGTTTTCTTATTAGCAAAATCAAGCGAACCTGTTTCTTTGAATATTGTTCTTACATCGTTAATCTCTTGATCTGTAGCTTGACGATTGCCTACTACCTTAGAAATTACCTTAAGTTGATCATCATTTGCATTCTCAATAGTTTTTATTAGTAGAAGAGTTTTCTTACCTTCTTTTATGTCGCTATCTATTGGTTTTCCTGTTTTTCTCGAATCCCCAAAAGTACCTATAATATCATCAACAATTTGAAAAGCAAGACCTGCATCCAAAGCATATTTACCTAGTCCAGAAATTTGAGATTCAGTTCCACCAGCAAAAATAGCTCCTATTCTAGCTGCTTTTTCAAAGAGAGCAGCAGTTTTTCCAGCAATCATTGAAAAATATTGATTTTCTGTAACATCTGTTCTTCGCATTAAATCGGTTTCTACAACCACACCTTGAACAATGCGTAAGAATCCCTCATTGAACTCTATTGCAGCCCGTAAGGTAACATCAGACGGAAATTCTTTTGTATTAATTGCCTTGTAAGCAAGATTATAAGCAAAATCTCCCCCTAAAATCCCCATTGATATTCCATAGTTATTATCATTTTGTGTTTTGGAACTGGAATTATTTTCAGCATAATCTTGAAGAACACGGTGAAAAGCTTTCTTCCCCCTTCTAGTTTCTGCATTATCCATTATATCATCATGTATTAAACTAGCATTGTGAAGTAGTTCTAAACTAAGTGATGCAGATAAAATTTCTTTACCAACAACATCGGATTTTATGGATTGATAACAAAGAGCCATAAGAACAGGACGGATTCTTTTCCCCCCTGAGAACAGGAAATCATAAATTTGTTTATAGTAGTATTTGAGGAAAGGATTGTCCTGAACTGAATTTATTTGTTCATTCATAAAGTCATGAAGAGCATCATCGACTTTTCTTTGAAGTTTAGCATAATGCATTAGAAACATAGGTATCTTCCTTGTTTTACACTTTGATACAGAAATTGAGCTAGTATTAATTTTTTGTTCTTTAGGTGATAAGTTTACCTAATCACAAGATATTTTTAACTAAAAGATTTAGTCAGAGTGATTATTATGGTTGATACTTCTAAATTCCAGACTATTGCAATACAAGTAGAACAAAGACTCATCGAGTTGGATAGTATTCGAGAAGAGATAATCAAACTATCTAGAAAGGTGGTTAGAAATTCTGGGCAGAGTATTGAGAATTTTCATAACACAAATTTCGAACAATCAAAAGAAAAACTTCTAGTGGCTAAGAATTCTTTATCTGAGGTTAACAATTATCTAAAAAAAGATGCTACATTACAACAGATTGGTATTGTTGGGGTCGCAATGCAAGAATATACAGAAGCAAAACTGCTCTATGAACTAATCATAAATAAGAAATTTCTTTCGTTTGAGGAAATTGGAATTAATGAACAATCCTATATCCTAGGGATTGCAGATTTGATTGGGGAATTGAGAAGGTATGTACTGGAAAAACTTGTTGAAGGGCAAATTGATGATGCAAAAAAGTTTTATGAAATCATGAAAAAACTATACGGAAGTTTCTTACAAATCGATTATGGAAAGAATCTAATTCCAGAATTTCGCAGAAAAAAGGATACAGCAAGGGTTTTAGTTGAACGGACGCTTTCAGATCTTTTTGTTGCAGTACAAGGAAGGAAGCTAGAAGAAAAACTGAAAGGAGAATAAGGGTTTATTTTTCTTTATGAAATTTCATACATATTATACCAATGTCCATCAAGTTTGTTCCTGTATGATTAGTAATTATTTCTCCCCCGTTTTCTTTGAAGAAGGAGTTTGAATCATGAGTAGATAAAGCTGTTATTGCTTTTTGTTTTTTACCATCATCTGATATTGTAAATGGACCAATTAGTGCCCCAGCAGCTAATGATGTCCCATCGATACCATCTGTTCCGAAAGAAGCCAAGTAAATGGGATACTTATTTGTAAGTTCTAGTGCAAAAGATAGTGCTAACTCTTGATTGCGTCCCCCTAAACCTACTGGAGTTTTTATTGTAACTGTTGTTTCCCCTGAGAAAAGTAAAAAACAATAAGGAGATTTACTTGAAGCTCTTTCATCTGTAAAGTGCTTAATTGAGGTGATAGCTAGCTCTTTTCCCCTTTCACTAGATTCGCCAGCAAGTGAATGAGTTAATAGTTTAACGCAGTGATTATTAGAAATTTTATTTTCTAATTTTCTTAATAAGAAGTAATTATCTCCAATGATAAAATTAGATACATGAGAAAAAAGAGGGAGATCAGATGGAGTATCTTCAATATCATTATTCAATCCTTTTTTGACATTAAGCGTGATACTTTCAGGTAACTGCGATAAAAGACTGTATTTGGTGAGAACGTCTTTACAGTCATTCCAAGTTGATTTATCAGGAGCTGTTGGTCCTGATGCAATAATAGAAGGGTCATTTCCAATAACATCTGATATAATTACCGTAATTATTCTTGCCTTTGTTTGTAAAGCTAATTTACCACCCTTTACCTTAGAGAAATGTTTTCTAATAGTGTTAATCTCATGGATAGATGCACCACTAGATAATAGTAATCTTATAAAAGATTGATAATCCCCCAAGGACACATTAAAGTCAGGAGATTCAAAAAGAGAACTACCTCCACCTGATATTAAAACAAAACATAGATCATCTGAAGAAAGGTTTCTAAGGAATTTCAGAGAGAGTTCCGCTGCTTCTAAGCTCTCGTTATTTGGTGTTGGATGACCAGCTTTGAAAAAGGATAAATCAGGTAAAGGTTCAAAGTGTTCATCGCATTCGTTGGGGGATACGAGAATAATACGAGAGAAATACAAAGGAAAGTTATCTAGAAGCCACTTTGACATGGTTTGAGAAGCTTTACCGAATGCTAATAGATGATATTTGTTAAATTCTAACAGGTCAACTTTTTCTTCTTTTATTGTCATCTCTGTGTTATTAAATGAAATATGTTCGGACATCAAATTGCACGGTTGAGCAATATCTAGGGATTCCTCAATTAATTCAGATAAAAGAGAAATTATTTTATGTTCAGCTTCGTTTCGTGACAGCGATAAAAGAGAAGACCTATTCTTAATATACATCTCAATCAAGAATTAATTTCTAGGATTAAGAAAGTTTCTGATAAAAAATCAAACTAAATTATGCTCATTTTTTCTCAAAACGATAGTTATGTTTTATCATATCTTGCATGATTTTTGTTGTTGATTTGCCAGGAATATATTCCTTAAGTCTAATAATTTTAACATGGGGATATCCTTTAGAGGATAATGTTTCATAAAGATGTTTTTCATCATGATATTGATCATATCCTAATGCGATTATATCAGGTTGAATCAAATTAACAGTTTCGATGAAATCATGCTCACTCCCTATAACAGCAACATCCACATCTTTGATATGATTAACAACCTTTACTCTTTCTTCTTGGGTTTTGGAGGGATGTCGGTCTTTTTCTTTTTCAACAGTTTTATCAGTGGCAATTACTACCGTTAAGATATCACCTAACAATTTAGCCTGTTGGAAAGTAAACAGATGTCCAGAGTGTAGAAGATCAAATGTCCCACCTGTCATAACAACAGTTAATTGCTTTCTTCCTAATTCCAATAAGCTGTATTTGCCATCTGAGCTGAGTGAAAGAGAATCTCTTTCCACTAGATAAGATAGACTGGGTTCCAATAATAGTTGTGAGAGCTCTATAAGACGTGATAAGGTCGAGATTGTAGAAGGTATTTGCTTAATTGAATTAGAGTAGATTGTTTTCAATAGAAGGTGTTCTATTGTCCCAGCCATTGATATCAATTCCCTTTTTTCTTCTCAAAAGCAAACTCAACAACCACTTCATCTCCATCAGCTATATCTAGAACTTCTCGCAAATAAACATCGCTGATTAACTCTAAAATATTTGAACCGTAATGGGAACGACGAGGTATAATCCCAGCAACATTGGCAGTTATTTTTGGAATTTTAAGAGGATAGCACAGAACATCTCCAAATCGTCTCCCCTCTTCTTCGAAACCTTTGATTATAATTGGCCAAGAACCTCGTATTAAATCCAACCTATCTATATCATTGGTGTTAATCCGCAGATTAAGTGTTCCATGAAAAGGTTTGAAACCAAGTTTGGATGTAATCTCCTTGAAATAAGGAGCTCTTGATATATAGTATTTACCTTCTCCTAATCCTGAAAAAGCGACACCTCTTAATTTTATAGAA
>DAOVKB010000049.1:0-8713 GCA_030631995.1 archaeon
AATAATTAAATCGACATTTTTTTCCAGAAAAATTTTACAAGCGTCTATTGTATTCAATGCACTAGTTCGTGATTGTTCTGGTAAGTAAACCTTTTCACTATCAAAAGAGAGATTTTTTAGTAAATCTTCTCCCATTGGATTACCACAACAATAGAATAACAGAGGTAATGAAGAAGCGATAGATGCTAGTGCTTTGCTAACTCTTTCATATGCGTACTTTTCTCCTTCATCAAATAAATCCCATGCAGCATCTAGTTCATCTGTTCCTTTCCAAGCTTTTTTCCCACCTAATCCTGCAATGGGGTTAACAAGAAAACCGATTTTAAGTGTCACAAGAATGAGTAAAAATAAGTGTTAGATTAACTTTTCTTTCTGTTATCTTTATTCCTTTGATGGAGGAAAATAAAGATCTAACACTTTTTTAAAAGATACATCTTCGTTTAATTTCTTTGTCAAATAACTTTTATGCAAGTAGTAAGCAAGGATGTAGCCCCCTATAATTATAACATAAGCAAGGAGAGCAAGTAATCCATTTAAAGCAAGTAAATCTTGTCTTGCATCCATAAAAAACATTGGATAAGCAAACATAGAAATTAACCAAACCAATCCCCAAACACTAAAATTAAAGAATACATCAATTCCTGCCCAGCTTCCAATTATTAACGTGAATAGTATCCCTTCTAAAATTGCTATCATAAGGTATGCTCCACCATAAAAAAATAGTAGGTCTCGTTTTTTTAATTCTGTCACATGAAGAAGAAAGTAAAAGTCGTTTTAAAGTTAACGTATTGTCATTTTTATAACTAAAAATCCCTCAAAATCAAGTAAAATGCAAATTTTCTAAGAAAACATTATCTTGTTTTAAATTTTCGTCTCATTTATGAGAAAAGTATATAAGTGAAATTATCAACGTACAATTACTAGAACCTTTGAGTCGGATAAATACCAGAAAAAACTGGTTATTAGAATACATATTAGAAATATGTATTGAAACCATTTCAAAGTATGTTAATTAGTGGTAGTTGGTTCTCCCAAACATTTATAAGGGTAAAAGTTAGGGGACATTATCGCTGACAAACAGTCGACTCTTAGAGACGCTCTAAAGCGTAAGACAATCAACAATAGTTGGTTGAAAACAAAATACAGGTGTATAAAAATGAAGAGGCGTAAACTACCTCGCGGTGGTGAGGACATAATTAAAGTCCTAGATATAAGCGGTCCTATGACTCAAAAGCAAATATTAGGGTCAGTAGACCAACCTGAAAGGACCGTACGTTACGGTATAAGAAGGTTACTGGAGAAGGGTATCCTTAAGAAAATGTCTAATTTAAGTGACATGCGCAGTGTGTTTTATTATCTTGATCCTGAAATCAGGGACAACTTTGAGTTCCTTGTAGAAGACAAGATTGAGATTAGTCAAGAAGCTTAGTTTGCCTTTGGAGCACAGGCTCCGTTTATTCTGGGAGAGAAAGGGACTCCGTCCCTCTTTTTTTATTTTTTTCAATTTTTCTTTCGTGTTTCCATAATAGCAAACACAAATTATATTAACGCTAGTATCTTTTCCTTATTTGTTATGACTGAACTTTCCCCGCTTGAAGAGTTTGATAAGCTAGAACAAGTTGCATCTTGGATGCTATCCATTGTTTCAGCTTATGAAAAAGGAGCTTTAGATCGAAAAACAACTTCAGCTCTGGCAAGGAGAGCTCAAAAGAAGATAAGGAGACACATCCCTAATGATTATGAGAAAGATCATAAGGAGATAATAGAAGATCTTTGTATTTCATTATCTACCATTGATAGAGCTGTGGGAAGTTTTGAAAGATTCTTTTTGACTAGTCTCAAAGAGGAGATTGAAACCATAATTAAGACACTAGAAGATGAATGAAATGAGTACCCAACCTGATTTTAATTTCAAGATTTTATTACTTGGTAACGCTGCCGTAGGAAAAACCAGTCTAGTTCAGCGTTTTGTTCACGACAGATTTGACAGTTCATATCTTATGACAATAGGAATGGAACCTTCGGAAAAGCATGTGAAATTAAAAGATGGAACACATGTAGCGCTTTCTATCTGGGATCTTGCAGGACAAGAACGATTTCGTTTTATCAGACACACTTTTTACAAGGGTGCTAAAGCGGCATTGTTAGTCTTTGATCTTACTAGAGAAGCAACTCTGAGTGACTTAAAGAAATGGGATAAGGAGTTTATTGATAACTGTGGTTCTTCAGTTATTAAAATTCTAGTAGGAAATAAACAAGATCTCAAGAATCAGATAGCGGTATCAGACAAAGAGTGTCAAGAGACCCATAAAAAACTCAAAAGTCTTCATTATATAAGAACAAGTGCTCTTACTGGAGAACATGTTGACGATGCTTTCACCAAAATTGCAAAATCATTAGTTGAACTAGCAAATAAGGATTTAGCATAAATCTATTTATCTTTCTTTTTTGCATTTTTTTCTTGTTCTTCTGCTTCTTCTTTCACAATCTCATCTAATTCTTCATCATCAAAAAGCAAAATACTATCAAGAACGTTTTCTAGTAATGGTCTTTCTGGTGGAGCTATTATTCCATCTTCAGAATCAGCTAGATCTACTTCTAAAGATGATAAATCAGCTCTCGCACCTGTAGTTCTAAAACTCATATTACCTACAGTACCCATATTTTGTATCAATGATTTCATTGATGTAATTTCATCGCGTAGATCCTTGATAGATGTTAAATCACCAATCTGTTCGCTGAATTTTTCCAGAATTTTATCTACTTCTTCAATTTTCGTTTGAGTTTTCTCGTCAAATTTCTGTCTATTTTCGAAGATTTTTGATAGTTTTCCATCTGTAACTGGAGTATCCATCTGTGGTAGTTGACGCAGTACTCTAGTAGTTGTTGTTGAAAATTCCATCTTTGTTTTCCCGAGAATCCCAAATTTCTCCTTATGATGAGACTTTAAAGCTTCCAAAATAGCATTTTCTTGGCTACCATAGTGTATTGCTAAATCTTCCAATAAATCAAAGAAATCCATAGGAATAGCTAGTTCTATAATTCTAGCTATTCTTTGTTTTCTATTTTCATCAAACATTAAAGTAGCCTCAATATTCATCTTCTTCTTTTATTTAAGATAGATTTTGCTATTTATAGTATTTGTGGAATTAAGATACATAAATACAAAAAATATGTTTTAATGAAACACAAAATTAAAATTATTAGTATCTTAAACAATTCTAATGACTGAAGAAGAAAAGACCATATTTGTTTGTTTTGCTCATCCCGACGATGAAATTTCTAGCATAGGCAGCCTTTGTAATCACGTTGACAAAGGGGATAGTGTAATTTTAGCATGGACTACAAGCGGTGAAATGGCATCTCATTTTAATGGAATGGAGTTTGAAGAAGTTAAGAAAATTCGAGAAGAACAGGGTAAAGAGGTAGGAGAGATTGTAGGGTGTGAAACTCTATTCTTGGATTATGGTGACACACATGTAAGATCAACCAGAGAAAATGCGTTGAAAATGGCAAAAGTGATAGCTGAGATAAAACCAGATGCAGTTATTACTTGGTCGTTAAATACAAGACACCCAGATCATCGAGGTACAGCGCAGATAATTTACGATGCCATAACTTATGCAAGAATACCTCATATTACAGGTCCTATTTCCCCACATCGTCCTCCTTTACATATTCCAATGTTTCTATACTACGAGGAATTCTCTAGATTACCTGTAATCCACATTGACATTAGTAAGAATTTTGAGAAGGTTCAAAAAGTAGCAAAATTATATGGGGATTTCTATAAATGGGAAAGAGTAAGTGATTGGTTAAATACAATGAAACGTGCAGATGGCTTACGTTGTGGAGTAGACTATGCAGAAAAATTCAATCTTTTGACTAGATATTCCCCTGTAGAAAAATATCTACCTATAAACAAAAGGTAACGTGAGTAAGACATAATAAAATGTTTTCCCAAGTATTTGCGTTATTTGGAAAATATGAAATAGATGGTAGTTTGTGTTTAAGAAAAGTAAACTTAAAAGCTGTTATAGCAGTCATATAATGACAGTGTAGTGATATGACAGAAGACAAGGAACTAGAGAAAATTAGGGGGAAAAAAACCCAAGAGCTTCTAAGAATCGCAGAACAGAGAAAAAAGAGGATGGAAGAATTAAAAGAGGCAGAAGAAGCTCCAAAAAATATAGAAGAAAAAGATAAGTTAGCATTGATGCAGTTTTTTCTAGTATCAGAAGCATATGAATATTGGATACAATTATACGACAGTTCGGATAAAAAACAAACAGCAGAAACGATTTTCAAGAATGTGCTTTATATGATAAAAATAGGTTTCATGGAAGGAAAGCAAGTTAATAGAATAGGTATTAAGAAGCTAGAAAGAGATATTGAAGGAATTCCACCATCTATTACAATTAAAAGGAAAGGAGAAAAGAAAAGAACTGTAAAATAAAGTATAAGTCAGTTTTTTGCTTTATTTTTTAGCACTTCTATTCTCAGAATGATTTGGTAAGCTTTAATAATGAATAAGTCATTAAAAAATTAGAAGCAATTTGGTGTTAGATAAAATGCGAATTTCAGTAGTAACAGCTATCGGTGGAGGATCAATCGAACTAGATGTAGATCCACATTCAACAGTGGCTCAATTAAAAAGAGAAGTAGCGAAGAAGAAAAAAATACCTGCTAATACAGTAATCATTGTTTTTCATGGAAAACAACTTGATGATAGTGAAATTTTGAAGCAGACAGGTATGATGGACGGAGACAAGTGCTATTTGATTGCAAGAACCAAAGGTGGTTTTTAATCAGATAATTTCTTCTCCACTTTTGTTAAAGAATCAAAAGCATGATTCTACGTTATTTTTATTTACAAATTCATTGTTACTTTTAGATTGTTAGATTAAAAAGAAACATATATCAGTTTCATTAAGAAAGATATTGATTAGAGGTGCTACCTTATGCCAAAAGATAACAGATATTCTCGTCAATCACTTATTCCAGGATGGGATCAAACAACATTAGATAGTAGTACTGTTATTCTTGTTGGAGTGGGTGCGATAGGTAGTTATGTTGCCACTATTTTAGCATCTTCAGGCATTGGAAAGCTTGTCATTATTGAATTTGATACTATTGAATTATCAAACTTAAATAGACAATTACTCTTTCGTGATGAGGATCTAGGGAAACCTAAAGCGGAAGTAGCTTCTAAGAGACTAAAGGAGATTAACCCAGAGATAGAAATAGAGTTTCATCACAAAAAAATGGAAGAAGTCAATGCTTCGGTATATGAACGAGCAAATGTTATTATCGGTTGCCTTGATACATTCATTGGCAGAAGATGGATAAGTTCTATGGCCTTAAGAGTAAAAAAGCCTCTTATTTTAGGAGGAATGTTCGCATTTTTAGGTGACGTACAAGTAATTATTCCATATAAAACTGCATGTTTTGAATGCCAGCCCTTGGTACCCGATGAAGAACTAGCACAAGCATGTACTCCCTATGGTGAAGAAAGGAAAAAAGAAAGAGAAGAAGAAGAGGAAGAAGCTAAACTACCTGCTGTAGCAACATTATCAAGTATCATAGGGGGGATGATGGCTCAAGAATCTCTAAAACTCATCCTTGAATTAGGAGCACCTCTGGAGAACTATATGTTCTACGATGGTCTCAATAATGCAACTACCATCATACCATTGGCAAGAACTGAAGATTGCCCAGCTTGTGGAGAATTATACAAGTTAGAACAGATTAAATTTATTGCTCATCCTATTGAAACAATTAAAGACTTAATGCTTAGATTAGCATTAACTTACGGTTTGGAGAAACCTGATTTGATGGTTGAGGGAAAACTATTAGATAGCGAGAGCGTGGTAGAAAATCAACTAAAGGAAAAATCTATTGTTTATATTTTAGATAAAAATCTGGCAAAACCAATTAAGATTGTTATAAAAATTGAAAAACTTTAGGGTGGTTATAAAATAGCGGTTCTTGAATGCAATATTTTTTAAAGTTTGATAGCCATGATTTATTAGAGATATAGAAACAAGGTGAGACAAATATCCACAGATGATTTCCTCCTCGCAAATGAAGCGCAGTTAATTTATGAAAAAGCTTCCGGATTTGAACCAGTTAGAGGCAATCTTAAACATTGGAAAGGCTTTGTTGGAATAATTGAAGGAACAGAAATACCCATTTTTGCCAATATTTGGATTCAAGATGGTTTTCCTGACATTCCTCCTTTTGTAGATATTACTCCAAAAGTTAATCATCCTAATGTTGAAGACGACGGAACTTTAAATTTACGAATTCTATCTAATTGGAAAAATAACTACAACATCTATGAAGTGATGAATGATATTATGGATCTTTTCACTAAAGTTCCTGCAAGAACCTACAAAACAAAGGTGAAAAGAGCAAAGAAAGAAGAACGTATTTCTGGGCTTCCAGTATATGCAATACCAACAAGACAGCTTCCTCAAACTCAAGCTAAAGCTCCAAAGGTTGATACAAAAATCGAAGAAGAAAAGAGATCAACAGAAGAATCGATTGTCAATTATCAGAGACAGATTGAAACTATAAGCAGGAGCATAGAGAAAGAAAGAGAATCACTTTTGAAAGAAGGTGGAGTTAAAATTGAAACTAAAGAGGTTTCCATATCAAGAGAAGATGACCTAAAAGCTGATGTTAGTGCTGTAGTGGATACTCTTGAGACCTTGCATGAAAAATTTGAAGATGGAGACATGACAAATGTAGACTTTCTCAAGCTTTACAGAAGATACTCTAAAAAAGGTTATAAGGCAGAGAAACAGCTTAACAAAATCAGAGTAGACTCAAGTGGTAGTATGACAAAGGAAGAAGAAAAAATACTTGAATTAGAAGCAGATTTGTTTGCTTCAATTGTAACGTTAGATAATTTAATCAAAGGTTTCGAAGATAACGAAATAGAGCAAATTGCTTATAGAAAACAGCTTAGGTCACTATTACGGGGTATATTCAAAGCTCGAATACAGTTAGAAAAAATCGGATTCAATCTAGAAGAATTTGTAAAAAGAGAAAAAATGGAAGAAAGATATTCCAAAGGTATAAGGCAATTACGTGTTGCAGAAGGTGTTGAAACAGCTGATGCAATATCCATACCATTTGACACTCTAAAGAAGATGCCTTCTAAAACTGCAGATTATGTTTCTTCAGCGATTGAATTGATTGATCTTACAAGACTTCGTTCAGTAGCTCGAGCTGATTTGTTATTAGCAGATATTGATGAAATGCTTCATATTCTGAAAACATTTCCATCTATACCTGAAGACCATTGGGTTATAAGTGACCTAAATAATTGGCGAGATATTCTGTCAAAATACAAACCTCAAGATGTGATAAAAGAAGAAGATTGCGAGAAACTAGAATTTCAAGCAGCAAGATGGCTGAATGATTTCAGAAGACTTTTGAAAGAATTGTAATGGCAATAACAACATAATGAGGTTTTTACAATTTCCCTTCTCTTTCATCCCATGAGGTCAGAATCACTAGGTGAATTTCTTGGATAGGAGAAATGCTCTCAATACGATGTTCATCAATATAAGAAAGGATTTATTTGAACTTGTAAATATGATTGAGATAAAAATCGATATAGGATATATCCTCGAAGAGATAGAGGAATTATCATATGAAGTTCAAAAAATGAGTGAAATCGGTTCTAATATGGGAGTAGAGATGAAAGATATTTATAATTCATTGTACAATAAATATAAAAACAAACTAGCTTCGTTTTTAACCCCCAGAGAAGCAAATCATCTTGTTAGTAAAATAATGAGTTGGATACAAACATTACCGGGTTTGATTTAAATTTAAGTAAAACAACGTCGGAAGAAATATTTTGGATTTGCGAAGATATAAATAATTGCTAGACAATAAATAGTTGGAGATTGAATTGGGATTACGAGAAATAGAGAAAAAAATCAAGGTAAAATCAGCATTCCAAGTTAAAGATGCAGAATTGATGATTAAAGAATTAGAACAAATGATAGGGAATATTGGAGAAATTAAGAAACAATTGAAAAAATTCGAGAAAAAATTTGGTGGTAAGATCACTGAAAACAAAGAATATTATGAAAAACTTGCTGATTTAAGAAAAGAACTTGGTTTACCCATGGAAATTGGGCGTTTTGATTGGCAGGAAACTCCCACTCTAAAAGATAAGCTTACAGGAAGAGGTTTTTATGACATTTTAGCAAATGAGATTATAGAGCTAGGTCAAAAACTTACGCCTGAAAACGGGGGGATAATGTCATTAGGTGAGTTATTCACTCAGTTAAACAAAACTCGTCCAGGTAAGATGGTTTCTATTGATGATATGTATCGATCACTGGAGAAACTAATAAATGCTCAACTTATTCCTCCGTACAAGACTCTTGAATCAGGAACTAAGATAGTAGAATTTACCACCGTGGAATTCAGTCAAGACCATGATATTATCCTAAATTACGCTTCACGTGAAGGATATGTTACAAAAGAAGATTTGTTAATGCGTACTGACTGGAACGAAGAACGAATTGATAGATGCTTAACATTCTTTGAAGAACATGGGATTGCACGGGTGGATAGAAGCTATTCTGGTGGAACAAAATACTGGTTCCCAGGTCTTATGAGTCTATAATTAAAATACTTTATCAGCTTCAAACTGAATTATTGTTTTATCTTTATTTAACCATCTTGC
>DAOVKB010000051.1:0-8507 GCA_030631995.1 archaeon
AGATTTAAGGAACTGGAGAATTCCTTAGGAGTAAGATGGGATTCCCTTCGTATCCCCAGAATTCTTTTCATATTCTTATCTAATTGATGAAAACCATAGATTATTCCTTCACTATATTTCTTTTGTGTCAAGTATTCTTTTAGTATCTCAACAAGCGTTTTAATTTCTGTTCTGAATTTTTCCCGTCTAGACCTAAGTACACCTTGGGATGCTGGAATATGAGTAACATAATCTGAAACTGCTTTTCTTTTACGCAAAAACAGCATTACAAGCAAGATGCCAATCAATGCTGCTATTATAGCAGGAATAATCTGAGCAGGAATAAATGGTTTTCCGCTTGTATCTACCCCCCCATCTGGCTGACTGAAAGTATCTGTTGGAAAACTAGGCCCGGTTGGATCGGTTGGATTTGTTGGTTGAGTGGGAGGTGTTGTTCCCATATTAGTTGTAATTAAAGTAGTATCAGAAACTTCATCTAAACCAACATAATCTTCTTGTATACTATTAATTAAGGTAAAAATAAGTATACATACTATTAGAACTAGAGTCTTGAAATTAAAATACTTCCAGATTCCTTTAGCCAACTTTCTCACCTTCCTTAGCTTCTTCAATTATTTTCTTACTTTGACTAAGAAATGCATATACTTTACACAAGGTCCAATAACCAGTTACACATATTTGATACTTATGAGAAGAAGTTAAATACCCAAGATAGGCACATTGGTTTTCTTCAAAGTAAGGGCAGGTTTTAAGACGAGAAAGTCGCAAATTTCTCTTGATTCTTCTGTTTAAATAGACCAAAGACATAGTGCTATATCGAGGATCTTCCTTTTTTTCTGGAGGAGCTAAATCGAAAATTGTTTTCACTGTCAAAGGCATTTGTGGCATGATAAGATGAGAATAGGCTACCTTAGCTCCCTTCTTTGTAAATACGATATTGGTTATTAATTTTCCAAATAGGACTCCAATATATCCTCCAATAGCACTAAAAATCATAAAAGTTACTCCGTATAGTATTACAAATGCAAAATAGACGAAGCTTGTAAGCACAGCTAATATAGCATTTGAGAAATACGTAAAAAGTAATTCTTGAGAAACATGAAGTAAAATGAAAAGAATGAGTATTATTATTGAAGAACTTAGTATCAAATCCCTAGCTTCATCTCCCCAGAAGATTCCCGAAATCACACCAGCTACAAAGAATGGTATGATAATTACTACAATATAATATGTGACAAAAGAAAGAGCAATGTCGTCACCAAGCATAGCACCTTCCATGAAAATCAATGCAAATGGTAAAACCAGAATCTGATCTGGTGACCATATTAAATATGATATTTCACTCAACTCTGATATGAAATAGACTATTATTCCAAACAGAATTGATAGAGCGTAACCTATAGCAAGATATACTGAAGATCTAAGTACAAGAACTCCGAAATACTCTCTTTTTCCCCTATTTTTAAGATGAGGGAAGAAGAGTTTGTATAACAAATGCCTATAACTTATTTTAAATGGGGGATCTTCCTTTGGTTTGTCAGGTTGTGGTGGTATATACTCTTGCCTCTCCATTTAATCACCTATATTATAATTAACCTAGCCCCCTTTACTATTTTCAACAGATAAAACACACTTGCTGTTATGATCAATAAAATACAAGTTAATCCGATTAGTCCCATAACAATTTGTGCAACAGTGATTATCATGAGGAAAGCAAAAACAGAGAGATATAAACCTGTAATTATGATAGAGATGGCAGCGATAGAGATTAAGTTCATTGAACTTATCATTGATTTAACTTTATTGTCACTGTAAGCATACCAAATTATAGTTACTATAAGTGATAGAATTATCCCTAATAGGAGAATAATATAACCCATAGAGGATAGAGAACCTATAGAAAATATGGTTTCCCTCAACGTAGCGAAAGCAAATATGAAACTAATAAACATCCCAGCTCCTAGAATTCTTGTAAGGCCAACAGATAAGTTAACATAAAATGATGGAGAAGAAGATGTCATTTTGGCATAAAGTGTTGGAACGTCTGTACCACATGACCAACAGATTCTCGTATATGAAGGTAAAACCTGATTACAGTTATTACATTGTAGTTTAGGAAATGACCAGCAATTTATGCAAAAATAGCCATTAAATGTTTTATTTTGGCATTGCGAACACATAATCATATCATATGAATTTTGTAGGAGGGGGATGATTTTTCGTTTTTTCGAAAGGTTTTTTGAAATTTCTTCCAAATCATAGTTTAATTCGACACAGCTTCCTGAAGCATGTTCTGTATTGCATGATCCACATAATTTCGGTTTATATAATAATAAGAACATCACGAAGACAGCAAAAACACCAATTGAAGTGATACCTATTGTTGTCAGAGCAGCATATTGAGATGGAGGATCTAATTGAGAAATGGAATAATAATTCCACAGACCATGGAGACAAGCAGCTAAAAGTATGAATAAAATAAATAAGAAAACTTGAAGTCTTTTCCTCAAATTTCTCCTATTAATAAAAACAATTCCCAAACCTAAAGATGCTATCATTGTTGTAACACAATGAAGAGGATATACACTCCTAGTATATATCAAGCTATTAACTATAGATTGAGATGAGATATTATCCGCTAATAAATTTGAATAATGGAAAAACTGTTCAAAAAGATCAAACCAAACACCAAAGAATGCACCATAGAGGACAAAAGTTCTAAGAGAAGGGGTTAATCTAGTTTGAATACGTTCTTTCCTAAAAATGAATTGAGTATAGTTTCCCAACAGAATGATTATAGGAAAGATTTTTGCTACTTCTTCCATAATTGGTATAACAAAGACATAGAAATTAAATTGAACATATGGAATGGTATTAGTCACAATCCCAAACTGTTCCAAAAAACTTGAAACAACTGATGCAAAGATAAGTGCTTTATTGTTTATTACAACGGCAAAATATGCAGTTAATGCTCCCATAATTAATAAAAGAGTGAAAATTTTCTTTACTACAGTAAGCTCTAATTTTGTTGCAGTTATGGAAAAAAAAGTATAAACAATTGATAACCAAAGAACAAACAGCATTATAATAATCAGTACAATTATGATTGGAAAATAATTTGAGTTAACAAATATCTCGACGTACGATAGAAGAAAATAAACAATTATTCCAAGAATACCTAAAAAAAGAATTTTCGCTAAACTAGAGAAACTTAGAATGTTTCTGTAAAATGATTCACTTGTTATGATTATGGATGTTGACTCTCTTTTTTCCTTATCTTGTGAAGATTGAATCATTTTTCACTACTCTAAAAGCAGATCTTCCATTTCTTTGGTTGAATAGTCATTTATTTTGTATTCTTTATTTCATACACTTAAAATCATTGTGGGTAGCATGAAAATCGGGTAGCAAAATGCATTCTTGAGAAATTTACATTCTATCATTTAGAAAATAGGATAAAAGAATAGAAGAATTTCTTTTTATTATTCTATCAATGCAGCTTCTGTTATGTCACCGATTGCTTTGAATAATCCAATGAAGAAGATTAACAAACCGGCAATTAAACCAATGAACCATATGTAACCTATTTGAGATAAATCAAGTGCAAGAAATCCCAATTCTGCAATTCCACCATTAAGCAAAGCTCCAAACGAGAATATAGCTATAAGTAAAGGTAATAAACCAAGAAACAAGAACAGGATTGAGACTTTAAGAGCTTGTAGAATACTTACCAAATATAAACCTCCAATCTACGATTAACAATAATTAGCTTTTAGATTCTTTTAAATGTTGTTTTAATGGCTTAGGGTAAAAAGGGAAAAAAACTGCATTTTAAAAACCGATTCATTGATCTGTTAGCTTTTGCATCTTTTCTTTTATTTCCCCAATTCTAGCTTTAGATCCTGCTAGTTGATAATTCTGCAAAGCCTCAGAATAGTATGTTAGTGCGAGAGAAGGTTTCTCATCTTCTACAAAAAGAGCGTTATAATATGCAAGATGTGCTTTAATAATAGGTTCATCTGATCCTTTTTCTTCTATTAGCTCCACTGCTTTCCTGAGATACAACTTTCTTCCAGATATATTCCTTTCAGCAGCTGCTCGAGAAATATAAGATTTAGCTTTGCAGTCCATTTCTTCTGGTTTATTATCTAGCCTTTGGTAAGCCATAGCTGCTCTTTCAAAATAGGAAGCTGCGTCTACAAATTTCTTTTCTAACATATGAGTTCTTGCAATAACTCGAAGAATTTTAGCTTGTTTTTCGAAAACTCTTTGGTATTCAGTTATCATTCCAAGCCTGTGATAAAATCCCCCAGATCTCCCCAAATAATTTGCAGCCTCTAATGCCTTATCATATTTGATTGAATCCAAGCCCAAAAACTCATAATATAGAGCTCGTGCCATATCCATCTGTTTTCTATTGCTATCTTCTTGTATAATCTCAATAGCTTTTTCTGCGCTTTCAGCCGCATCTTTATATTGCTGCTTCTGAGCAGCTAAGCGAGCTTTTCCCAAATGTTCATTTGCTTTTTCCGCATAAGATTTCTTTATTCCTTTGAACAAGAGAACACACCTTGTGCAGCCTTCCAAGTCTTCAGACATTGGAATAATTGACTATTTGATACTGAAATTGGGTTTATAATAAGTTTGTTGATAGTTCTTATCTGAATAATCTTCTATCATCATCAAATTGCAATTCCTCAATATTTCTTACCGATGATCTTTGCTCAAAACCCTTAACTATTACAACTGGTGTCATTTCATCCGCTTGTCCCATTACAAGTTCTGCAGCTGAACATACTTCATCAGCTAGAGCTATTATTGTGGATTTCAATTCATAACCAAAAATATCTGCTCTACCTACTACATCATCTAGTACGGAAAAATTATAGCTCCCAATAGCTATATTAATGGCTCCTCTACGTAATGCTCTTCCATGAGTATCAGATATTAAAACAGATATATTCCTATCAAAGTGGATACTCAGTTTCTTACCAATTATTTCCGCTGATTTGTTTGAATCAACTGGAAGAGTAACAGCACAATTAGGTTGAGCATTCGATTGATCAACAGCTGAGTTTGCACAAATCCATCCATGAACTGTTTTTGTTATAATTATGTTATTTTGAGCTTTGATAATCTGTGATGCTTCCCTTAGAATTAATTCAACCAAAGAAGAATCTTTGCCAGTTTTTCTTGCTATAATTTCTGCAATAGGAGAAGGAGAAAGAGAGGGTATGTAAATTTCTCTTTCTTCAGCTCTAGAGATAATTGTATGTGCTATAACAAAGATATCCCCTTCACAAATTTCGTAATCCAGTTCATATACTGAATCTATTATCTGCTGACCGATGTCATCCCCACTTTTAACTATGGGAAGAACTAATGGGATCAATTCTACTCTGTTCATAATTCACACTTCTTATAGAAGTGATAACAAGATAATTACTTAGTTTCGATTGGAGGAACGGTTTTATTACCTTTTCTTTTGGAATTAGATAATTTGATTGCTGCAGCAAGTTTTTCAGGCCATTTTTCTTCTGGGATTTTTTCAACATCAAGTAGATTATCTTTTATTGCTAGTTCAAGTAATTCTTTACCTTCTTTGTTTCGAACTATGATTATATTGCTATCATCACCCACACCGATATTGCCAACTGAGATATCGGCAAATTCTGCAGCAAAATCCATACAATACTTACAACCTTCTGCTTTGGCTCCGCTACATTCCTTAATTTTAATTTCTGTAACACCCTCAGGAGATTCAAAAAAGAATTTTCCTCGAGCGCAATCTGTCTTTGTTAAATTAGCTGCAGTAAGACCAAGATTTTGAGAAATAATATCACGAAAAGCAGCAGGATCATAACTACTCATACAAAATAAACCAATAGTATATTTGTGTCTGAAATCAGCTCCTAGATTTTTCATTTCAATTATATTGCTAAGAGTCTCATTATGACACGGTAACCCTACAACAGCTACCTTGTTTTTATGGCTTAATTTTATGGAAGGTAATTTTGTTAAGACTGGATTTAAGGTATATTTTGATTTTGCAGCTTTCAGAATTTCCAATTCATTTAGCGCTAATGTTGGAACTGGCCCTAGGAGATCACTAACATGTGTTGTTACAATTGCACCATCAATTTCATTCTTTTTCATTGCTGTAACTAGTAAAGTTGTTACAATTCCACCATTCTGTGATCTTTCATGTATATCTGTTAATTTTGTTCTACCAGTATATAACTCAAGAATCTCACCAATTTCATCTTGTGGGTATTCAGGCTGTTCAACTCTTTGTTTGTATCTTAAGCAGATATCTATACAAGCACCACAGTTAATACAAGCACTAACAAGCTTGGGGACCAATTGTTCCATTGAAATAGCATAAACAGGACATACTGCTTCACAACCACCGCATGAAACACAATAACCAGGTTTTATTACTTCCCTATTTAACATAGCAAAATTACGTCTTCGTTTTCTAGTAGGTTCTTCACTCATTAAAAATCAACTTAAGGAGATATTAAAAAGAATAACGGAATGACAGCGGAAATATAGCAAACACACATAGTAAAACAAAAAAGGAAAAGAGGGAGGATTAAAGGTCCAATTCTTCAAGATCTTCTAGAATGTATCTCTCACTTTCTGAAGATTGAATCTGTTGAATTTCTAGTTCTCGTTCGGAAATGATTTCTCTTTCCAATCTATCAACTGCAACAGCTAAAGCACTGAAAACACCATAACCTTCAGAACGGGCAGCATAGGTATTTCCTTTATCTGTTGAAACCCTCAATCTTATTTGATATAGTATAGAGCCTCTAAATTTCTTCTTGGGGACAGCTTTTGCGTGGATGTATAGTTGTCCAGATGTACCAATTATACTTGCAAATTTCTTTACAAGATCTATTCCCATCTCAATAACTGATTCCATATCAGCATCATCCACATCTCCAATTACTCGAACATAGTACCCTTCTTCCTGAGGAGGTTTGCTAACAGTTTCAAGTAAATCGGTTGTTGTAAGAATTCCAATAGGATGGTTTTCGTTATCTATAACAACAAGAGCTTTTAGGTCTGTTTTATAGAGCTTACTTATTGTTTCTAAGACTAATTCATCTCCTTTGCAAACAACAACGTTCTTTGTCATGATTTCACTGACAGGTGATGATAATATGTCGATTTGAGCAGCAGCTCTATCACCTTTAGTTTGACCTGGTAACTTTGCAAGTAATAATTCAGAAACATCATGAGGACTCACTATTCCAACAAGTTTGTTTGATTCGTCAACTACTGGACTTCTTGAAATATTATTTGTTCTTGAAATTGCAATCAGTTTTGAGACCGGAGTGTCAGGGTTTACACAGATTGGATTTTGAGTCATCGCTTCTTTGACTTTCTGATCCTTAAAAAGTTCAGCAGATAGTCTAATCACATCAATATCCTTAAACACACCAATAATCTTTCCACTTTCTTCAACAGGAGCAGATTGAATTTTGGTAGACAAAATTACATTAGCAACTATATCTAAGGAGGTATTTTTACTCACAGTTGAAACCTTCTTCATGAGATTCGAAACCTTGGTATCAGCTTGTATTCTGGATTGCCTGGTTAAGTAGCGTTGAGTTAGATAACCTAGAAAAACCTCTCTTTCATCAAAAACTAAAATCTCTCGCTTCTTTTTAAGAACTTTAATAACTTTAGATAATTGTTCGTCAGCATTTACAGATTCAAAATCAGATAAAATAGATGAATATTCTTCACTCATACCTAGCGCTCAAATTACAAATTTATAAGAATATTGTTTAATTAAAAAAGAAGAGAGAATTTGTTAAAGAATATATTCCTCACGGAATTTAATATGCTCATTGCTAAATTGATGGGAGAGACGACTGGCATGATAGAATAACTGGTCAACGTTGTGAGAGTTGAGGGCAGAAGTTTCAATGTAATCGAAGCGACGGAGACGAACATATTCGAGAATAGCATCTTTGTCAACAGAACGAGCATCAACAAGATCGAATTTGTTACCACAGATAATGATAGGGATGTCTGGACACTTGCTGATGACCTCGTTGACCCAGATGTCGATATCATCAAAAGAATTCTGATTAGTGATGTCGAAAATGATAACAGCACAAGTGGCACCAGCGTAATATTTAGGACGGAGGTAAGTGAACATCTCTTGGCCTCCTGTATCCCAGATTGAGAGTCTTAGCGTTTCTGCCTCTGTAAATAGCTTTTTCGTCATATTCTCGTTTAATTGTTCTTCTGTCAATGTTATTGTTTTTGTCAGCCATGATACTCCCAATGTTGGTATATAGCTGTGTATGAAAGTGTTTAATGTGAATCTTCTTGCTAAGCTTGTTTTTCCCACAAATGCTGATCCTACACAAATTATTTTTTGAAGCTGATTCATTTTTCTATCTCCACACTACTGTTAAAATATCTTGTACTAGACTTAATCCTAGCATTCTTTCCCATTCTCTTTTCATTATCGATGGTAATTTGTA
>DAOVKB010000008.1:0-26291 GCA_030631995.1 archaeon
ATTGAACATAATCATTTTATATCATTCTTACTACTAGCACAAAATTGAGTGATTTTCAAATGACTGACAAAAAGGCAGACTTATCTCAAGAATCATCTAAGGAAAGAAAAAGGATTTCTTCAGATTATAAAACATTTATTTTGGGGACTACAATATGGTCAAGTTTATTTCTTGCAATCCCACTAATTATTTTTCTTGTTGTGAAAGATTGGGTTATTACGCTCTCCATAACAGGTAAAATTGGAATTGGTTTCATACTTCTAGGCTTTGTTCTCTTAGGGACTGTAGGTACTCAAAGAGTTTCAGGTATGGGAGCTGGTATGTCTATCGTTGATTATAAAGGAGGTTACGATGAAGAAGGTGATCCTATTAAACGTACAAAAGGAATAAACTTTCTAGAAATATTATCATTTGGTCAGGTTATGACACTTCTATGGGGAGCTATTTATCTGATACCTTTTGCCTTTGGTATTCCATTTATGCTCTAACTAAATTTTCCACAAAAACTACACTAAAATTTCTTAACTATGATTGTTATAACATCCCCCTCTTGTATAACATGATCTAATCCCACTCTCTGATTAGTATGCTTGGCACTCGAGCCAGAAACAACAGCATATCTGAATTGCTTAACAAAGCTACGATGAATTTTATTACAAATATCTTTAATAGTCGAGTTTTTTTTAACAATTAAAGGTTCATTAAAATCAGTTTTTTCACGCTGTTTTTTAAGATAAATTTGTATTAATTCCAATCTATCAACTATAGCCTCTTTTAGTATCTCGAGATTTTCACCTGTAAGTGAACTAATCATAACTGCTTCAGGAAACTTTTTCTTAATTCTATTTTTTTGTTTTGATGTAATGAGATCGATTTTATTGACTACTATCAGAAGTTTTGGATATACTCTATTCCCTTCTAATACGTCGATTAGTTCATCCATTGTAGGATCAGAACGCACAGTAACCATAGCATTCATGATTTTATATGCACGTAAGATTCCACTGAACGTTTTTTCACTCATATGCGTAAGTTTCGCGAGTGTAGAGAGAGCAATACCCCCTCGGTCTTTCTTCTTAATTCTTATATCTGGTTCTGTTCTTCCAGGTCTAATTGCGACATTTTTCAATTCGATAAGTGTTTTTTCATAGAAAGTTTCCACCTTACGTGGATCTAACAGAATCAATATCATATCTGCACTTCGAGCTACTGCAAGTATTTCCTTTCCTCTTCCCTTCCCTTTACTTGCTTCTTCTATTACCCCAGGTAAATCAATTATTTGTATTTGTGTTCCTTTATGAAATAAAATCCCTGGGATTGCAGTAGTTGTTGTAAAAGCATAATGTCCTATTTTAGATTCTTTACTAGTGATGTTCGATATTAAAGTTGATTTGCCAGTAGATGGAAAACCAATTAGAACAACTGAACCATCTCCAGCTTTTTTTACATCAAAACCATAACCACTGAACGATCGAGAAGCCATTTCACCATCAAGTTTCTTACGTCTAAGTTTCGCTACTTTAGCTTTTAACAAACCAATATGATGCTCAGTAGATTTGTTCTTCTGAGTTCTCTTGATTTGATCCTCTATATCAGCAATTCGCTCGTCAATGGTGGCACTCATGTTTGTACCTTTGTTAATTAGTATTATTCTTAAAAAGATTCTAATTCAATTGTATTTAGCCTTAACGATTTATGTGGGGAGTGCAAAAAAGATAAACAATCGAATTGAATAAACAAAGAATCGTTTGCTTACTTAGGGAGGAAGATTATTAGATAAAGTAAAAGCATATACAAAATTTTTATCATATATATATTCTTCTGTTAATTTGAACCAAAAAACGCTTGTTCTATGTTTTACCAAACATTATATTTAAATAATCGTTTGATTAGAATTGCATGATTAAAACAAAGGGGTGGTTTTAATTGACCGACACACTAGAATTAAACGATGAAAAACAAATAATAACTTTAGCAAAAGCACTATCTTCGCCTACTAGATATAATATTGTTAAACTTCTGTTGGATAAAGAAATGGATATATCGAGTATTGCAAAAAGAATGAAACAGACTGAAGCAAATACTTCCGCTCAAATCAAATACCTTGAAAGAGCAGGTGTTCTTGATTCAAGATACGAACCAGGAGCACATGGTGTTAGAAAAGTGTGTAAAACAAAGGTAAGAAAAATAATTCTAAATATTGAGTAAAAACTCAGTATTTGTTTTCTACTTTTCTAGCAATCACAGAAGTATCTTCATAAGTTAAATTCCAGATAGTGACTATTTTTAAGTTAGTCTGGGCTATTAGTTTTCTTAAGTCCTCAATCTTGTATTTCTTTTGTAAGGCAGTTAAAATAAGTGCTCCTCTGTATTTTAGAATAGGAATGATCTGGTTCATAACTGCGGAAGGGTTGGGAAGATTCTGAAAGACAGTAAAGCTTGTAACTATATTAGCACTTGATTCTCTGAAGGGTAGATGCTCACTATCTGCACAAATAAAATGGTTATGTTGATGTTTCTTTTTCCCTTCTTTAAGCATATTAAATGAGAGATCACAGCAGAAGATGTTCCCCTTGTTGTTATGTAAAAAATCTAATAGAAGACCTGTACCTGCACCTACATCTACAACGACATCAGAATCTTTTACATCAAATTTGGAAAAAACTTCAAGATATTTTCTATTTTGAATCTCTGTATATCTTGTATCATAAGCTTTGGCAGTAGTATCGTACTTTCGTCTTACTTCTGCTTTTCTTTCATTCATCTAAAATACATTATAAAAGAAAATGATTTTAAGTCATCCTCTTATCACAATATAATGCCAATTTCCTTTCGTGGAGCAAGAGTACTCAAAGATCTTTCGAATGAAGAGTTGAGGACCTTAAATATGGTTGAAACACTGCTAAAGAAAGGAGAGTATGCACCTAAGGATAGAATTATTGTTTATTCAGGTTACAGAGAAAAGGATGTTGAAATCTATTTATCAAGATTACACAAACTGAAATTAATACGTAGATGGACAGGACAGTTTGTAGGATACTCCTTAACTTTGACAGGATTTGATGTTCTAGCATTAAATACATTATATAACAAACAGATAGTTGCTGGAACAGGGAGAGCTAAGGGAGTTGGGAAAGAAAGCGATATTTATTATGCAATTGATTTTGAAGAAAAGGAAATTATGTTGAAAATTAATAGAACTGGAAGGGCAAGTTTTCAGCAGGTAAAAAAGAAAAGAGACTTCCTTAAAAACAAATACCATTATTCCATCTTTTCAGTCGCAGAATTATCAGCAACCAGAGAATATGAGATTCTATCAAAATTACAGAATCAAAGCCTACCTATTCCTAAATTACTAGGACACAATCGTCATATGATTGCAATGGAAATAGTTGATGGGGTTGAATTAGTCAATGTTCAATATCCCAAAAAACCCATTAAATTACTTGGAAAAATCGTTGAGTTTACTAAAACACTTTATCAAAAACATGGGATAGTTCATGCTGATTTAACAGAGTTCAATATTCTTTATGATATTGAAAAAGATTCAATGGTTGTGATAGATTTTCCTCAAGCTGTTAAAATTGATCATCCAGAAGCATTGAATCTTCTAGAGAGAGATCTCTCTCATTTACTTGACTTTATAGGAAAGAAATGGGGTATAACTACAGATGAGGTTGATACTGTAATTGAATATATTGTGGGTAAGTAAACAAAGGTGATATGTATAGCTGAAACAGATTTAATTGTTGTAGGAGTTGATATATTACCACAAAGCTCTCCTTCAGGTGTATCACATTATGCTGTAAGTGTTTATGATGGTGCTAATGACAAACTAATACAAAAATATAATAAAGTTAATCTACAAAAATTAATAGGCATAATAAGGAGTTCTCAAGCTAACTTTCTTGCTTCTGATAATATATACGAGTTAGTGAAAAAACCATCACAAATTCCTCATCTTTGTTTGCAATTACTTCCTGCAACAAAATTAGTTCAGGTCACTGGTTCACCTATTCATGGTTTTACATCTCTTCGTAGATTAATGAAACAAAATGATTTACCGATTTCTGGAAAATTATCTCCTCTTGCAGCTGCAGAAGCATGTGCTATTCTAGCTAGTAGAAAACTTGGATATATAGTAGAACCATTTGAGGACGAAACTAAAGTCGTTGTATCCCGATCTAAAGCAAAAGGACCTGGTGGGTGGTCTCAGAAAAGATATGGGCGATTAATAGATACAACTGTGAATCAAGAAGCGAAGAATATTGAAAGTACGTTAGTGGAACTCCGCTTTGATTTCGACAAAAGAACAGTAAGAAGCAAATTTGGAGCACAAAAGGTTGTATTCAGTATTTATGCTCCAATAGATAATGTCACAAAAAGGATTAAAAAACGGAAAGGAGAAATTTGCCAAGTCAAAGTCTTTCCGGTGAATAAAGAAAGAGTTGAGTTTATTCCACTCTCGCAACAAGTAAAAGTCAAGTCGTCCTTGAAACGATTAATTGTAGGTATTGATCCCGGTTTAACAGTTGGACTATCAATCCTTGATTTAAATGGTAGAATACTAAAAGTCAGTAGTTATCGAGAAGCTAGTAGAGGGCAGATAATTAGAGAAATAACACGATATGGAAAGCCCACTCTAATCTGTGTAGATGTTTATCCCTATCCTTCTTTTGTTGAAAAAATAGCCGCTACTTTCAATGCGAGACTTTACACTCCTCGAAGTGTTATGACTGTTTCTGAGAAGAACGAAATTTCTAGAAAACTAGCTATGCAACATGGCGTATTAACAAAAAATGCTCATCAGAGAGATTCTCTAGCTTCTGCATATAAAGGATACACAAAATTCAGATCGGAATTTGAAAATATAGATAGAAAATACTACAATGAATACGATAAATCATTAAGAGATGAAATAAAAGACTTACTAGTAAAAGGAAAGTCAATTATGGAAGCAACAAATGAGATAGAAGAGACACTTAAAGAACCAGAAATCTCTTCAGTGGAAGTAATCTCACAAGAAGTAGTTTCACAACATAGTCAGGAAAAGGAATCCTTGGAAAAAAGAAGTCTTATCCTGCAAGAACAATTAGATTGGGAGAGGAGAAAGAATTCGGAATTAAGTGTCGAATTAAAAGAATTAGAAGAGAAAATTGAATATTTACAAGAAAGACTAAATGAAGGAAAATCTGAATATATGGAACAAATCCAAAAAGAAAAAACTTACATTTTAAGGGAAAATCAGATCAGTTTTTTGCAAGAAAAAGTAAAGCAATTAGAGACAGAACTGGAAAGATCAAGTGGAAGAGTAGAGGAACTAAAAACAGTAACATGGTTAAGAAATAGAGAAGGTTGGATACCACTTAAAGTGATAAAGAAATTTACTACAGAAGAAATAGAAAAAACAGCTGAAACATATAATCTTGGACCAGGGGATATTGTATTAATTTTGGATACAACAGGTGGTGGTGGTCAAACAGCTGAAAAACTCCTCTCTTATAGGATTAAAGCTATAATAGGAGATGAAAATCAATTTTCATATTATGCAAAAAAGAAATTAGTTGAAGAACAAATTCCGATTGCAGATCCAAATGCAGTGGAACTTAAACGGATTGATGAAATTGCAGTTATAAGAGAAGAGGATCTTATTAGAATTCTAGAGATCGCAATAGAAGAAATTGAAGAAATCGTGATCGAAGAGAAAAAGAGTTTTCTAGATAGTTTACTTGATGATTACAGAAAAGAACGCCGTAGAGAAATAGAAGAATACGATGAGATATTATCAAATGAGAGAAGGAGAAGAGAAAATATTACTGATGATGATGAAGAAACCTAAAGCTCATCAACGGATAATTGTACAAGTAAAATATTGTTTCCTCTAACAAATAGATTCCCGTATTTGGATACTTCTTCGTCTTCAATAATTTCTATTGCATCACTGAGATGACAGTTCATGTATTGATCAAAGCTTTCAAGCTTGCCCTTATATTTCACATTGTCTTTTAGTCTTATGATAATAAATTGTCCTATTACCTTTCTCAAGGAGTTTATGGGAATACTGCTCATATAATTCACCAAATCTTAAACTATATGAATCGAGGGGAAGACTATAATTTAAAAAGATTTTGATTAAAGAATAACTCAAAAGAATCCCCCATCTGTAGAGTTATTTCTTTATTCATACTTTTAGTTTCAGAGTTTTTCAAGTATCGAAATTAATAGCAGATTCTTCTAGGGTCTGTGTATCCATTGTAGTAGTTTTTCTTTTTCTAATTTTTACGAAAATTGGATGGTTAACAGCATTTCCAACAATTACAGCTTCACCTACACCAAGACCTGTAATAGAGTTCAACGTCGATCTATCAATTCCTTCTGAAGAACGACCTATAAAATCTAAATCATAAGGATTCAATACTTTCATAATTATATGGGTATTACATTGGCTGAGAGCAGTAGTTGACATTTTTACTGGTCTTTGACTTATAAGAACTAACGAAGTGAAAAACTTCCTTCCTTCTCTAGCGATTGTTTCGATAATTGGTCGAGAAATTGCTAGTTCTAATCGAGCATCTGGACAGAATTGATGACTCTCCTCCATAATTATTGTTGTTGGAGGGATTTTCCCTTTCTTTCTATATTCGAAAATACGATACAAAATATAACTAACTATCATCTGTTTGAGCTTTAGACTTGTGAACTCGCTTAAATCAAAAATTACTAGCTTTCCAGGTTCTAAGATTTTCTCTAAAACAGGATATTCAGACGCTCCAAATAATCTTGTTTCATCTAGAGTGTACAACCATCCTATCAGTGCTTCTTTGCTTCTCTGATGTATCTGTTCATCTGCTTCAAGTTCTTTAACTATATCTGAAATTTTGTAAGTTTCGTTATTCTTTGTTTTTTCTTCAAAAAGCTTATAGAGAATTTTGGATAGTTCTCGTGTTTGAACTGAAGTAATTTGTGGTTCAAAAATAGCAAATTGTCTAGCTCTTAAAGCATGAGTACCGAATTGTATTGCTGCTGCGGGAAATATCTCAACGTGTTTGTAAAATGGTGATTCTTCATCTCCTAATCCTTTATACTCTCCATGAACATCAAACAAAACCATTGCTACCCTTCCTTGTTTCTTTGTTCTAGAGAGAAGTTCTTCTAGCATCACCGATACTGTATACGATTTACCTGCTCCAGAGATTGCTAAAATCGCTGCATGTTTTTGTAAGAATCTGGTTAAATTAAGCTGAACTTCTACATCATGTTGCTCTATTTTTCCCAGGTTTATTCCATTTGTTTTTTCTAGTCCTAGAAATTTCTGAAGAACTTTGGAATCTGGGATAAAAATAGTCTCACCGGGTGATACTGGGAATAATAATCTTTGAATGCCTATATCAGTAATGATACCTAATGGTTTGGCTTTAGCTATGATGTGTTCCCATCTATCAGCTGGAAAAATGGATGCAAGTGTTTTTCCACTTGTTTCGTATGCTCTGACAGCTGAAGGAGAAGAGAAATATCTGTTAGTCTTGTAAACATCACTTACCGTTGCTATTATTTCTCCATCATCGCTTGGAACAATTACATACATGCCCCTTTCTAGTTGAAATTCCTCTTCTGGTTTAGTAAGAACAAAACTAAATTCTGAAGGATTTGGGGAATTATCTTCACCTACAATTATTGTACCTATGCTTTTTCTTGCCATTTAGTCACCTGCTTTGAATGGTAATCTGGATCTTCTTCTCTGAAGAGAAAAACTTGAATAACCTATTTTTGCAGAAATCTCATCAACAAGGATATCTGCATCTGTTTCTTGTAATCGAGCTCTTGCATCTGCTTCTATTATAACACTTGGTAAACCATATTCTGGATTATATCTTGAAACAGCTATTACAAGTGCTGATATCCTTTGAGCTAAATCAGTTTGATCAGAAAATAATAATGGGAATTCCACCCTTAAAGGAGCATCAAATTCAGCTGTTTTAAGATAGAAGCAATGTATATCAAAATCCTTTAGATCTTGATCAATATCATCGTTGAAATTTGAAAGGAAGAATTCAAATGTTCTTTCATCTACATCAAGTACTTGATAAAGCAAATCTGTGTCTCTTAGCTGTTTAACTATCGGACGATAATCGATTTTCAATAACTGATCAAATTCGGGCATCTTACCTAGATGAGGTAGAAGAGCTGCTAGTTTATTAGTAAGTATTGCAGATCGAGAATCCTTCACTATCCCACACAAAGCTGTTCGATTTTTTTCACAAAGCGAATAGAGTCTTCTATAAAGAGTTTTCAGGTTTCGATATTGACTCAAGAGAAATTCACTTTGATTTATTTGTTTATAATCTACAAAAGGTAGCACTGAACCATCTAACATGATAATGTCTGGCATATCTTCCTCCAATAAAGAGATTCCACAGCGAATTTCCTTTTGCATTCTCCAAATGGAAATAAGAGTATCTATTTCATTTTGAGATAATGGTTCAATACTAGTTAAAATATCAGGAAAAGGTTGTTCCTCTGGAAAATATCTGACTTGTGGTTTATCATCTTTTTGATGTAAAAATAGCACTCCAACTGCTCTTATTAATGCTATATCAAAGTAATTGAGTGTTCGATGAATTACTCCTCCATCAACTCCCGCTACTTTTAGACCGTCAATATTGGTTTTTGGGACTTTGACTGAAAAATAAGTATCTTTTGTTTGTATTCCAAAAGCACTAGGAAATTCTGAAGGATTAAGAGATTTTTTCACTTTTCTAAATAAATCTTGAAATAATTTTCGATGTTCGTTATATGCGATTATTTTTTTGGAAATATTATCAATAGCATTATCTATCTTATTATGCATTCCCATTTTTCTATACCACTATAAATACTATCTATTTTTTCCTATATTAAGTAAGTGCGAAACGCTTTTTTTAGGTTCTTTGCTCAGATCTTTGCTTTGCAGCTTTAATAAATGTGAAATACGGTGGTGAAGGCTGTGAAGGTCTTGAATGAAATTCAGGATGAAACTGTGTTGCTATAAAGTATGGATGATTCTTTATTTCAAGAACTTCCATCCTTCTTCCATCTTTAGAACGTCCTGAAAACGATAATCCTTTCTCTTCTAGAACATCTATATATTCAGGATTAACCTCATATCTATGTCTATGTCTTTCTGATGTTTCTTTGTCTTTATAGATTTCTTCAAGGATGGAACTTGGTTTTATCAGAACTTTATGTTTTCCCAATCTCATTGTCCCCCCCATCTCTTCTACTGATTTTTGCTCAGGAAGGAGATCTATTACTGGATGAGGAGAGTTAGGATCTACTTCTGAAGTATTAGCTTTTTCGAGGTTACATTCATTTCGGGCATATTCAATGACCGAAAGTTGGAACCCATAACATATTCCTAAAAAGGGAATTTTAGTTTCCCTTGCATAGTTAATAACAGAGATTTTTCCCTCAGCTCCACGAGAACCAAATCCTCCTGGAACTAGAATTCCATCAAATTTGTTCAATTCATGGATTTTATCTTTTGTATCTTCATATTCTTCTGTAGAAACGAAATTTATTACTGCATGAACATTATTATGAGCTGCTGCGTGATGTATAGCTTCCTTCACACTGATATATGAATCTGCCAACTCAGTGTATTTACCAGTAATTGCTATTTGCACTATGTTATCAGTTTTTGTAAAACGTTCTAACAATCGCTCATATTCGGACCAATCAGCTGCAATGTCCTCATAACGGAGCATTAGATTGAGTGTTGAGCCTAGACCTTGTTTATCAAGATAAATTGGAGCTTCCAGAACAGTATCAAGATCGGGAAGTGAGAAAACTGCATTTGCTGGAACATCACAAAACATAACAATTTTCTCTCTTGCACCATCGGATAAAGCATGAGAACCTCTAGAAACAATAATGTCTGGACTCAATCCCATGGACTGCAGTTCTCTAACTGCATGTTGGGTTGGTTTAGTTTTTTGTTCTTTAAGATTCGGTGGTTCTAGAATATACGTAAGGAATACTAATAATGAATCTTCACTAACCATTTCTCTCCTAAGCTGTCTAATGGCTTCCAGAAAAGGTTGACTTTCAATATCTCCGATTGTTCCTCCAACTTCTATAATTAGGGCATCTAAATCTGCGTCTCTTTCACCAATGGATTTTATTCTTCTTTTTATCTCATCTGTAATGTGAGGAATAACTTGAACAGTTTTTCCTAGAAAATCTCCCCTCCTCTCTTGGTCGATTACAGACTGGTAAACTTGCCCTGTGGTTATGTTTTGATCTCCTTTCATTTCAAGACTTAACATTCTTTCATAATGACCAAAATCGACATCAATTTCAGATCCATCCGCAGTAACATATGTTTCACCATGTTCATATGGGTTCATAGTTCCAGCATCTATATTGAGATAAGGGTCAATTTTGATAACGTTAACTTTTTTTCCTCTGATTTGGAGATTCTTCCCTATTGAGGAAGTAACAACTCCTTTCCCTAACCCTGAGATTAAAGCTCCGCAAATAAAAATATATTTGGGCATATAAAGCATAAGGTAGAATATGATATAAATTTTATGTAATAGAATAGATTCAATCAGATTCTTCAGGAACTGCTTTTATCATCTTCTTCCATTTTTCTACAGCTACTGATACAATTTCATAAAGCCATTTTTCTTCTGGTGTCATATTTCTTGATTTACTTGTAATGTTCTTCCCTTTTTCTGCAATTTTAATTATTTTTGAGAGACGCATTGTCATAAGTTCTCTCAGTTTCATTTCTATGGATTCTTTTTGACGATAGGGCATCGTCTTTATTCCATCTGCATGCTCCTGAAATGCACTTTTCATAGCTATGTAAAAATAATTGTTTATTTTTTGTAGATCAATGTTTTCTCCTTCCTTGATAGCTAATTTGTAAAGATCTGGAAAGTCGATCTCAGTAACATCAGTAATTTCAACATATTCTTCTTTCTCTAGAATTGACGCTATCCAGAAGGGAAATTTCATTGTTGCTCCTTTTGTGAGTTTGATCCTTTTATCACCTATATCAAATTCATCAATACTCTGCAGACATTTGACAGAAATTTCTTTTTCTTCAAAATCGTATTGGATTCGTTCAAGTTCATCAAGTACCAAATCATCTAATATCAATATAATCATCTTTATACTTCAGTAAACTTATTTTAAGGTATTGCTATTTTAGAAAAAATCTTCTAATTGTTTCTGTGGTTGAATGAAATTTTCATTCTTCTCCTCTTCTTTCGTTTTGACAATTTTCCCTAATTTTTCTTCGACAAACTTATCTCCTAACAAATGACTATAGATAGATCTTACAAGTTCCGTTCCGAAACCTGGGATTTTGATTATTTCTTCAGGATCAGTTTGCTTAAGAATTTCTCTGGTTTCATATCCCTTATCAAACAGCGATCGAGCTCTTACTCTCCCTATTCCTGGTATCTGTACTAAATCTACTAAATCACTTCTGATTCCATTAACTACTCTTTCATGGAGAATCGATACTTTAGTAGCTACGTTAGAATGGCCTAACAGTTTTGCGATTTCAGTTGTTGCATATAGTAACCATTCAGCATTATGAACCACTGAAAATATGTCTCCACTTCCAATGTTATATCTGTCAAGCATCATATCTTCTGGTGTTTCAGATACCCAGTCTTGGAGGATTAATGCGGTCTTTACTTGACTCATAAAGAGTTCTAATTCAAATGTTGAAGAAGGTAGTTCAGTTAAGAATTCATCTTCATGTTCACCAACATAATTGATAATTTTGAATTGATCATCTTTCCTAATGGTTACAAATCTAACATCAGGAGTAGAACATGCTAAATGAAGAAAACTCATGTCTGTTAAAAGCTGGTTAGCCATCGTTTTTGCTCTTTCTAAGCAGTTTCTGATGATTATTCCACTCATAGGATCAATATACAGTTGACTAACCCTTTTACCGAAACCTGTTGCAAGAAGATAATCTGGATCTTGAGTAATAAGAGCTTCTTCCCTAAGAAATTTTATCACTTTTTTAATTATTGAACTTAAACTAGAAGGATCTTGCTTATAACCATAAAAAGTCCGACTAAAGAATTCGTTTAATTCATCCATAGTCTGAGTATTTTCAGTTGCTATTTGACCGAGAATGATTCTTCGTAATGCAGGTTCAGTAGCTACTCTTGATTCTATATCTTCGGTCTCAGCTTCTATATACATATTGTAAAGATTGTCCGCATCATATTCGTTTTTAGCTATTACAATAGCATCTCCCTCAGTATCATATTGTGGTCTCCCAGCTCTCCCAGCTTGTTGTTTGAATTCCAAAACCGGAATCGGATAACTTCCCAAGGTTACATCGTAACGATGGATGCTCTTAATGATAACATATCTTGCTGGCAAATTTATTCCTGCAGCTAACGTCGGTGTAGCACTCAACATCTTGATATTTCCTTGTTTAAAATTCCTTTCAACAATTCTTCGTTGAGCTGGACTTAATCCTGCATGATGATAGGAAACACCTTGTCTGATTAATTCCGCTAATCCTTTCGATTGTTTGGTTTGTTCACCAGAAGATAGAATTTCGTTAGCAGAATTGTTCAGCTCCTGTAGTTCACTTTTGTTAAGTGTTTTTCTTACGCGTGAAGCTAAATTTCTAGCTGTAGATTCAGCCATATTTCGAGTAGTTCCAAAAATTAGTGCTTGATTTCCTTGTTTAAGAATATGATTTGTTATGTTTGCAAAACTATTCTTTGTGTTAGAAGGAATGGTTACTATTCTATTTTCTTTGTACATTATTTGATTTCCGTATAGAACTCCTTCGTTTAATTTTACAGGTCTCCAGTCACTTGAAACTAATTCTGCTTCTAACCATCTTGCTATTTCATCTGCATTTTTTATTGTAGCACTTAAAGCCAATATTTGTCCTTTGCAAATTTGTTTCAATTGTGCTATTACAACTTCTAGAGTAGGTCCTCTTGATGAATCGTTAATTAAATGAACTTCATCTACGATTATCAAACCAATTTGATTTATCCATTTAGATTGGTGTCTTATAGCTGAATCAATTTTTTCATTAGTTGCAATAATTATGTCAGCATATCTTACATTGGCATCTTCGGTATCATAATCCCCCGTTAGAAGAATAGTTCTTTTTCCTAAAGAATCCAAGTACCTTCTAAATTCAGTATACTTTTCATAAGCTAGAGCACGTAAAGGAGAAAGATAAAGAGTCTTAAGACCTGTTTCTTCAATCGATTTTACAGCTGCTAAAAGAGCTAAAAGTGTTTTTCCAGAAGCTGTTGGTATTGCAACGACAAGATTGTTTTCTTCAAAAAGACCTTTCTTGACAGCTTCAATTTGAGGGGGATAAAGAGTATCAATTCCATCTTCCTTAAGATTATCTTTGACTACTTGAGGAATTGGAAGATCATCTATTTTCATCAACATCAACGGGGTTAAGCTAATTTAACAAAGCCTTCTCTAGGCGAGAATATTTCTCCATTACTCCTTAGTTGATTAATAGCTCTATCTACAAAATCATCTTCAATATTCTGCTCTTTTGCTAGCTCTTTAATCCTGCCTACGGCTACCATGTCTGAAGATCCTTTTCTAGATTCTTCTTTTATAATATCAATAAGAATTTGAAGTTTTGATCTAGAGCTCTTTGTAGTTCCTGAGAGTAAATAATCGATATCAACTCTTCCAGTGACAGGATCCTTACCAACTTGTTCAAGAGATGTTCTGAGTAAGTTGATTGCAGCTTCAACATGGTCTATAGTTACTTCTTCTTTCAAAGCCATCCTTGCTTGAGCCTCAGATAAACGAATAATTGCTTCTAGATATCTGGGAGTGATTGCGATTGCAGCAGAGGAATCTGATTCTTTTCTTAATCCTAGGTAATATTCTTCTATTCTTTCCAGTGCTTCATCTGTAAGTGAAGGTTGAAGGGTTTGCTTGGAATAGCTGATGTATTTACGAAGAAGTTCCATCGAGATTACAGGTTCTGTTACCTCAATTACATGTCCTCTACGTAATTCAAGAATATGTCTAGCCATCTTTTTATCAATATCAGGATTGGGTTCATCTCTGATTACGAAAATTAAATCAAATCTAGAAAGAATTGTTGGAGGAAGATTAATATTGTCTGCTGGGGGACGCGAATCTTCATATCTCCCAAAACGTGGATTAGCAGCTGCAATTATCGCTGTTCTTGCATTTAGTGTGGCTACAATACCTGCTTTTGCTATGCTAATAACTTGTTGTTCCATCGCTTCATGAATAGATGATCTATCTACTGGATTCATCTTATCAAATTCATCAATACAACAAACACCTCTATCTGCTAGCACTAATGCTCCTGCTTCTAAACCAAATTCTCCAGTTTCACTGTCTCTTATAACAGCTGCAGTTAACCCTGCTGCAGAACTAGCTTTTCCAGAGGTTAGTAATCCTCTTGGAGCTAGCATATTTACAAATATTAATAATTGACTTTTAGCTACTCCAGGATCCCCTATTAGAAGAATGTTTGACTCTCCTCTCTGTTTCATTCCATCAGGAGCAACTCTTGTAACACCGCCAAAGAGGACAGTTGCTAACGCTTCTTTGATAATTTCCATTCCATAAATGGAAGGAGCAATAGATCGAATTATTCGTCTGTGAATATTAAGATCCTGTGAAAGCTCTATAATTTGCTGTTCAGTTTCAGGATCAATATCAATTTCCATATATTCTTTTTGTAATGATGAAACAAAGTTGACTTCCAACCAAGGATCAAATGTAGCTAGATCTGTTTTTTGTTGACCCTTTTTTCTTCGCATTCGTAAAATCCCTGAAACAGTAGCTCTATCTCCTGCTCTTACTTCATCCACTAAATCCCCTAGTAACCTTGCAGGAACGTTTCTAGGTATTTGTCCTGGTGGAAGAGTTTCAGGTTTCTCTTGAACTGTAACATTCTGATGATCTGTATATGTAGATTCCTCAGTAAGTAAATTAAAGGGACCTTTCTTCCCACAATTAGGATTAACACACCTTGAAGGTTCTTTGTATATACCACCCTCTTGGTTTATGTATAATACTTCACCACAATTTGCACATTGAAAGACACCTTGGACAAGCAGAGGTTTAACAACACTCTGACGAATGATTATACCTTCAATTGATATAAAATTGCCAAGATGAACTGAACGTAGTTGTCTTAAATCTATTACATCGGGTATATTTGAGAAACGAGCATGAAATATCTCATCGCTAGCTGCATACATTGGATCTTCAATTTTTATTACTTCGAATAGAGCGTCGTCGGCAGCTTTCATGGTTTCTTCTGGATTCTCTCTAAGTAACCGAGCTAATTCTGGGTCATATCTCAATAGATCATCATAATTAACAATAAGAGAAGTAAGACCTTCGAGAGACATCTTTTGGACTTGTTCTACATAGACATGTCTACCTGTTTCGTCTTGATATCCTTGGTAGAATTCTCTAAAACGTTCATTAGGAGATGATTGCATATCAATGTGCATTTTATCTTACCTTAACACTATACATTCCATTTTTAAATTGCAGTAATAAGTGTTACTTACTATTAGTTTTCAATAGATAAATAGATTTGTTAGTATAAAAACTACTAAATAAATTAAGTAATAGTACTCTTAAGTAAAGAAGTGAATATCATGGTTAACACCTTAACACATTTCTCTTTAGAAGGCCTAGTTGTATGGTTATTATTATCAAAAAAGAATAAATCCTATTATAGAGAACATAGATGGGAATTTATTATAATCAATCTCTTTGCTGTATTCTCTGATTTAGATATTTTATTTGGTTATCATCGAACGAGAACTCACAGTCTGATAATACCTACATTTGTTTTACTGAGCATGATTATTGCAGGGAAGTTTACTAATGAGATTGACAATCCAGAATCCCCATCAAAAAGACTCACCCGTTTTCTAAAACTTGCTTCAATTATGTGGATCCTTCATATATTCCTTGATTTGAGCTGGGGACCTATACAGCTGTTCTGGCCCATAGATACAAATCTGTATGATCTCACAGTTACTCTCAGATTCGAAAACAAACCATGGTTGTTCTTTCCTTTATCTTTTATTGGGTTAATTCCAAATTGGACAGTCTATTCAGCTACTGAAGGTCAAAGAATATTCTTAACGAACTTAAGTCAACAAGAAAGAGAAGCAATTTATGGTCAATACTTTAATTATGCTATAGAACAGATAACACTTCATATTTTGATATTTATTGTATGGATTGTAATAATTCTCCTTCCTATTTTTGTTAGAAAAAATAAAACCAAAGCAGAAAAAAAAGAACGAAAATTCCATCAATACTGGAAGATATTCTGGAATAGATTGAAACGACAGTTAACGCTTCTGGGATTATTTATCATTTTCCTAGGATTGTTACTCGGCCCCTCTATTGGGAAACAGAGGTTAATTACGTATGAAATTGATGCTGAATATAGAAATTCATTGACGCTTTTCGATCCAACTTTAGGAATAGCTCTTACACATAAACCGATGACAACAACAGAGTTAATTTATGAAAGTCAGATAGGAATTGTAACTTATAGTACTTCGGTAATGTTAACTCCAAATGATACATTTGTTGAATTCTTTGAAAATTTCGATAACTTAACGCTCAACTATTATGATGGAAATATCACTTATAATCAATTGATTTCAGAATACATTAATGAAGTAGATAAGGTAAAAGCAAGAAGCTATTATCATACTAAACTTGTTGGAAACGAGAACTCAGCTGGATTAACTATAACACTCAACGAAACAGAAACAGAGATTTCAATCTACTTTATTTCAGTTATAGATGAATGGAATACTTCTGAATCATTTAACTATGATGTAAGTTGTACCCTGAACTACTTAATTGATAGAAAACAAGCACAAATAGAAGGCGGAATACTAGATGGATTTGGATTACTTTTGATTGTAGCAGACCAATTATTGTTTACCAGAATAAGAAAGAAGAAAAAACCAAATGGAGAAGAAACTAACTGATTAATCTAGATGTTAATTCTACTAAATCGCTATCTCGATTTAATTCTTCCATTGAAACATTTGGAAGCGAAATCACATCATCAACAAAGGAGACTCTTCTATAGGTCTTAGCGTAAATTACTCGAAGGTTTGATAACCTATTAATTATTGGTAGTGGATTTCTACCAGTTGTTCTCTCAAGATCACTAATTAAATACACAATCTTATCTTTTGAAGAACTCTGCATTAACTGCTGTTTAGCTAAAGATAATGCTTCCTCAAGATTCGTTTTTCCTCCACTCTCTATATTCAAGATAAGTTCAATTATAGATTCAGGATGTATCCTTTCATTCATAGCTTTTAGGATGTGTGCAGAAGAGTCAAAATCTATTATTGCAAAATTGTCTTTCTTAACAGAGAGAGATAAAACAGAAGCTAATAGAACAATCTGGTGAATCAGTTGTAAAACGCTTAAACTCTTATCAATACAAATAACCATACTTCTTTTTCGCTTTGACGGCTCTTTAACCACTATACTTTCATAATCAGGAATGGTTTTTCCTGTACTCAACATTTTTTCAATGGTCATTTCAGTTTCCCAAGTATCTCCTGGTTGATATGATACATATTTGGATACAGAAGCTGAAATACCTCTACGATATATTGACTTAGCTTTTTCAGTAATAAAGGGAATAAGTTTATCAAGCATTTTTTTCCGTAATTTAAAATTTAAGTGCTTCTTAGTTCTAGAATATAGTTGTATTAATTCTTCTCCCTCAAGCTGATCCATTATTATGTCTGTCAATTCCATCTGATTAAGTAATCTTGCAACTATTAGAGGATAGTTTGTTGCTATAAGTTTTAATCCTTCTAGGTTGCTCTCTTCTGTTGCTTGTTCAGCTAATTCAACGATTTTCGTAACATCTTCTTGCTGTCTTCCTAACTCTAACTGAATCTCAGTAATAAGCATTTGACTAGCATGTTTTGAGGGATAGGTTGGAAATGGTTCATCTCCAATGAAAATAGATTCAGGATCACCATCTACTCTTTTTTTCGTATAATTCTTTCATCTTCATAATTTGATAGAACTTTCGATACGATTTCTTTAATTATTTGAATCTCAGTCTTCTTTGTAGTTGTTTTGCATCTGATTTTACGAGAGTGTACAGCAATAGCTCTTTCTAAAAGAACGTCTTCAATGATTTTCTCTCCTTCTTTGAAAAGTTCCACGAGTTGAATTGCCCCTCTTACTGTAGAGCTCATTTCTAGTTCAGGATGATTCAAAGTTGCTTGAACTATAGTACATGAGATTTCATTTAGCAAACTATCTTCATAGCTTGTTCTCAATTTTACTATTTCTATCATTTCTTCAAGAGATTGATGAAAAACATGAATCCAGATGCATCTATCATAGAATGCTTTAGGTAAAGGATTTGTTGCTACAGTATCTTGTGGATTGTATGTAAAAATTGTCAAGAAATTCTTTTTTGCAACAATTTCTCCTAACTGAGGTATTGTAACAAGTCTTTCGTCTAAAGCTGTCAGAACTGCATTTATAGTCTCAGATGGAGCTCTGTTAACCTCATTATAGAAGAAAATCCCTCCATCTTCCATTGCTTGAGTCAAAGGACCTGGAATGAATGTTTCTCTAGAGAATCCTTTTTCTAAAACTAAGGGTGGATCATACCAACCTTTTAGCTTAATTGCAGTTAAGCTATCATCACCATCAACTCTAACAAAAGGGAGTTCAAGGCTTTGAGATAAGGCTTTAGCCATCTCAGTTTTTCCAGTACCAACAGGTCCTTCAATAATGATTGGTAATCCTTTTTTTACTGCACGAATCATTAATTGAATTTCTTTCGTACGACCTACAATCATTTTACTAACTTTGTCAAACACATCTGATGATGGATTAGTTGTAACAGACATCAAATAATGAAGAACTTCCAAAATTAAAACTCTTATCATTGGTAATTGGATTGAAAATAAATTGATTTATATATTCAAAATACAGAAAAATGAAAATGAGGTTTATTTGATTCTGTGGAAACAGTTCCTCTCAACGAATAGATCAATTTCTTTATTCTCTTTTATTTCAAACGTCACAGGAGTTTTGCTACCGAAATTATAAATGTAGAATTTATTATCAGTTAATTTATCATCTTCAGGAATAAGTGGAATTTTGGAGATTGTTTCACCAAATTTTGTCTCGCCAAATAGTAGTCCGTTTTCAACATAAATCTTTATCTTGTTTAATCCTTTATAATTCGCATATTCTCCAGAAAGCAGTTCCATTTTGGTTTGTATTTGAAAGAATGGTATAGTTTCTTCAGGATTCTTTCCCATTAACATACTTAGAATAGCTTGACCGATTAAACCTCCAGGAAGGTTACCAACATTTGCTGCTGTTACAACTCCTAAGTTAAGGTCAGGGATGAGAGCAAAATACGCACTAGACATTCCTGTTGAACCTCCGTGAGCAATTAGCTTCTTACCAAGAAAATCTTCTGCTATTTCTAATCCAAAAGCATATCCCTCCCGTCCAAAGAATCCTCGAGGAGTTTCTATTTGAGTTGAGAACATCTTTTCGATTGATTCTTCACTGACAATTTGTTTATCCTCAAATTTTCCTTTATTCAGTAGCATAAAGAGGAAATTGGTGAATTCATTAGTTGAACTCAACAATCCGCCAGCTGCATAAATAAACTGATCAAATGGATGACTTTTTACAATCGGTTTATCTTTTTCTTGGATGTAAGCAGTCATTCTATCTTCTTCTTTCTCAAATTTATCTTCCAAAAATGTTGATCTAGACATTTTGAGAGGTTTTAGGATGTTTTCATCAATATAATCTTCAAAGACCAAACCACTAATTTTCTCTATTATCTCACCTAGCAAAGTGAATCCTGAATTGAAATAGAAATACCTTTTTCCTGGAACATCAACAATCTCTTCTTGTGCTCCATTGACAAAAAGGTACATGTCTTCTTTTGTTGCATAAGGAATCCAAGTTTCGTCTAATGGAGCATGTCTTAGTATCAAAACAGTTGCAGAACCTAAATTAGGTATTCCCGAAGAATGAGACATAAGGTGACGTATTAGAACTGGTTTATCTTCAATACCTATCTTAAAGTGTATGTGCTTCTTTACTGGATCATCAATGGATAGTAATCCTTTTTCAGCAAGTTGCATTATTGCCATACAAGTTAAAACCTTTGTACAAGAACCGATACCAAAAAGAGTATCCGATGTAACAGGTTGATTTTTTTCAAGGTTTCTTACACCAAAATTCTTCGAATAGATTATTTCCTGATCCTTAACAACTGCAACACTTAAACCTGGGATTTTATTTTTTTGCATTAGCAAAGCAATTTGCTGTTCAATTTTCTCCCATGGTTCTTTATTATTTATCTCACTCGCATTCATCTTAACCATCTGCTAAAGTTTAAGAAACATTTTCAAAGAAAGTTTATTTAGGTTTCTTAATGTATCTGTTATTGAATCCTTATGTAGGAGTTTAGGTATTTGCTATTTTGTTAGAAATGATAAGTTGGATAGGAAGAAGAAAGAAATTAGGAGTTAATTAATTGATGTTATTGATTAAAAAAGAAAAAAAAACTCCCCCGATTTAATTCGAAACTAGTTTAGTAGTTTTTTGCAGATTTTTCAGGTCGAACAAAAGCTATAATTCCAAGTCCAATAACCATAATCCCTGCAACTACTGCCATCGCTACACCATAAGCTTTGAAATCTAAAGTTGGAACAAGTCCCTTAAGAACTGCACCAAAGATTAAAGGTCCTAATGCTGAAGAAACTTTACCACTTAGCTTTGAAAAACCGAAATATTCACCAAATTTCTCTTTAGGTGCTAACTCTGTTACCATGACTCTTTGAGCAGTCCATGTTCCACCTAAAGCTACTCCCGCTGAACATCCCATAATAATTATCATGATAAATGGAAAGTTAAAACCAATAGTTATAGGTGCCCAAACGAATATAGCAATAATTCCTATTGTTAATGCTAAGGCCCACAGACCACCAACTAGGAAGAAAGCATTTTTAGCTCCATATTTCTCAGCAAATAATCCTATGAAGTATGTGAATAAAACAGCTGCTACTGTTGCTATGATAATGAATATTATAGCGAATAAATCTGTAGAAATCCCTGCTCCTTCTATCTGCAAAGCGTCTGTAACTAGAGCTGTCATATATGCTACTATCACGTTAGCAACATCTACAACAAAGAAATACCCTATAACAAAAATGAACATTTGTCTGTGACTCCTGATTTCACGAAAAGTTTTTCCAAGTTGAACAAATGTATTCTTTAATAGATGTCGTTTTTTCAAACCCGTTTTCTTTTTCTGTCTTTCTCTCACAAAAAATATTGGGATACCAAAAACTAGGAAAAGACCCATTGGGATTACAAAAGTAAACCATTCTCCTGTGTATCCATAAGCTAAGTTTGCAGGATTTAGATCTTTACTAACAACATCTCCGTAGATTAAAATTAGAGGATACATAACCAGCAAGGAGATGATAGTTCCCAGATAACCAAATGCAACACCAAACCCTCCTACTTTTCCAACATCTTTTGGTGCAGCTATAAAAGGTAGCATTGCATCATAAAAAGCAAGACTCCATTGATAAGCTAAGTTTGCAATTACGAACAAAATTAGAACAACATATATGTTGTGGAAAAAACCTAAAAGACTTGAAAAGAGAAGGATAACACCTGTTAAAGAGATAACGAAAGGTTTTCTTTTTCCGATTGTGTCACTTAAAGCACCCATAATAGGCATGCCTATCGCTGCGATAATTTGCATCCCAGCGGCTACAGCTCCAAATACGAAACTTGCATCACCATATGATAATCCATATTCTTTTTGTCCAATAACCAATACATATCTATTGATAATCAGACTGACAATTATCATTGAGTAAATTGTATTAGCTAAATCATACATGGACCATTTGAGAACATTAAGTTTCGATGTTTTTGTTTCTAATTCAACTTCTTCTTCTTCTTCTACAAAGACTTCAGACATGGGGAAAGAAAATGGTTAGTTATTTAAAAACTATTCCCAATGTTGTACCAAAGAAACAAATTAGAACTCCCAGTACTCCTTTTGAGCTTTCTTTACTTGATTTAAGATACTTTTTGTGTAATCTGTTGCATCATACTCATCAAGTTTATCTATAATTGCTGGTTTGCATCCTAGTAACCCCTTAATGAATTTCTTGCTCACTTCTTTTAGTTGATCTTTTTTGTATCCACCTTCCAATGTACAGATAATTTTGCCTTCACAATGATCTTTAGCTAACTCATTAAGTAGATAACCAGCTCCAAAGAATGCATTAGAATCAAGATTAAGGATACCAACAGGATCTCCTCTCAAAGCATCAAAGCCTACAGAAACTAAAATTAGTTCTGGCTGATATTGATTGATTATTCCAGAAGCGAATTGCAAAGCATGTAACCAGTCCAGACTTTGAGTACCTGGAAGTAGTGGTATATTCACATTATACCCTAAACCATCAACTATTCCCACTTCCGTTGGATAACCTGAGCTTGGATAGGAATACATTGGATGTGCATGAATTGAAACATAAAGGACATCTTTTCTATGGTAAAAGATATGTGATGTTCCATTCCCAAAGTGGTGATCAATATCAATAATCAAGATTTTATTGTAATCCTTGTTATTGATTAACCATTCTGCAGCAATTGCAATATTATTAAAAAAGCAAAAACCTCCTGCAGAGTTTGACTCTGCGTGATGACCAGGGGGACGAACAACTGCAAAGCTCTTATTTGCCTGATTTTCAGCAACAAGTTTAGCTGCTTGCTTTGTTGCACCTGCAGCCAATTTAGCGAGATCAAATGTATGTTCATTAAGTGTGGTATCTACAGTTATCATTCCTCCTCCAGCTTCTGAAATCGCTTGCATCGTGCTGAGTAAATCAGGAACATGAACTGCTAGAATATCCTCATCATCTATAGTTTCAGCTTGATGAATGATTATTTCTTCTTCTAATTCATTTTGAAGCTCTTTAATCCCCTGCATTATAAATTCAACTCTATCGGGTGATTCGGGGTGAGCTCTATCCATCTCATGTTTTCGGAATAATTCTGAAAAAATAACTGCCAGATCAACCATTCAAATGATAATTGCTATTACTTAACTTAAGTTTTCTGTGTCACCTAATGACCAAATCGTGAAATTTATAAATAATTGCATTTTAAATAGCTCCATACAAATTAAATAAGTAGTTTTCAATGACAACAAAATCAGAAGACCGTATGTGCAAACTCACTTGCCGATCTTTTTTCTGCAGTAAAAGAATGCTACAAATTGTCAATAATAATGGTAAGAAATCCTTTTTATGCAAAATGGATGATGTAGAGTGTTTAGGGCATATGTGCAGTTATGCTGAATGCAAAGAAAGAAAACTCAACGATTATGGAAATTGTTTAAAACCTATTAAGACTCAACAACAATCTCAGGAGAAACGACCAATAAAAGCCTCATATCAATCCAATTATATGACTCCTAATGATCTTGATGAGAAATTTAGGAAAAAGCTTACGCGAAAATTCAAATAATCGTTTCCGATATCACTAAATTTTAAATATCTAATATGAGACTAGACAGATAAGGAATGTTGAGCTGATAAAAATGATTACAAATGCATCTGGTACATCAGAAAAAAAACTTTTTTCATTTGGTATCCCAACACTGGATGAAATTCTTGGAGGAGGGGTGTCCGCTGGATCGAACGTTTTGATTGAAGATGAAATAGGCGCTGAAGCAGATCCATTTATACTTCAATTTCTTGCTGAAGGACTGAAAGCTGGAGAATATGGTTATATCTTCTCTACCGAACATCCTTATGAGTATTATAATGAAATGATGACAGGTATTGGAATAAATCCTGATATGTTAGAAGCAACTGGAAGATTAAAGTTCATAGATGCTTTCAGTAATCCCTTTGGATATACTGATGTAAAAACAACACATGAACATGCGATTCTTAATTTAAATCAACCAAGAGAAATTAACGAAACTATCAGAAGATCTTTCCTGCATGTTCAAAATCAAGCTATTTTAAAGCGAGGTATAGTGCTGTCTTTATCATCAATTATATATGCTGCTGACGATAGTAAGAAAGTAATCTTTTCTTTTCTCCAAAACAGACTTGCAGCTAATAAACGAGAAGGAGCTGTTACATTGTTCTCACTTCATCAGGATGCACATGATCCAATACTAGTAAGAGCAATAGAGCATAATTGTGATGTTACAATTAGAATATCTAAATCTGAGACTAAAGCAGAAAGACCAATTACTGAAGCAAGAGTAATAAATGTAAAAGGAAAACCGGAATTGACAGGAGAACCTGTGCTTTTTGAATTCATTAGTGGAAAGATAATTCCTTACTATGAAGAAGAAGCATTCTAGTTTTCTTCAGAATCCTTTTTTTTTGTTATTTTCATTCCAACCATATCTAAAGAAATCTAGATAACTTCTATTATTGAACCATTAAGCTACAACCTTCGATATATTTAAGTAAGAACTCGGGACTTGTATTTCAGTGAAGGTATTTGTTGTTTGATTATCTCTTTAAAACAATCATCGTTGGAGATCCAAACGTAGGGAAGACTTCAATTACATTACGTTTTGCAACAGGAATGTTCAGAGAACGTTATCTCCCTACAATAGGCGTGGAGTTTTCTGTAAAGGATATTGAAATAGATGGTAAAAGGGTAAAACTACAAGCTTGGGATACTGGAAGCCATGATCGTTTTTCATATGTTAGACCGCTTTATTATAAAGGGAGTTATGGTGTTCTAGTTGTTTATGATTTAACAAATCATCAATCTTTTGAAAATCTTGACAAATGGTTTACTGAAGTTTTTACAAACTGCGAAACTGTTATTCCTGCAATAATCATTGGAAACAAAGCAGATTTAGATGAAGAAAGAGCAATCTCAGATAAGGAACTGCTGGAATATTCAAATTCAAAGAAAAAAGAATATGGTTTTGATGAGTTACAAACCTATGAGGTTTCAGCAAAAAATGGTCAGAACATCAATGACATTTATTATGAACTGACTAAAAAAATGATTGAAAAATCCACTGCACTAGATGACTAATAGAACCTCAAAATTTATCATTTTTAGAATTATAATGACATACATATCATAAGATTTAATTTCTACGTATTTGTCGCTTTTATAGAGCTTATTTTGATTTTGTGGAAGCAAATCAAATATTATGCTTCAATAAAATAAAAGAGGCTTTATATAAATGTCACAGTAATGTTTGCTTTATGCTAGAAACTGTGCATATATCCAGTATGTTGGTGAAAAAATTGGCTGAAATAATAGATGTCCGCATTAATGGAAGAGGGGGGCAAGGAGCTGTAACTGCTTCACGATTACTAGGAGAAGCTGCAATCTTAGAAGGACAATATGTGCATGCTTTTCCTTCATTTGGACCAGAAAGAGCTGGAGCACCAGTGACTTCTTTTGCTAGAATTAGTGCAGAATCATTTACTGAAAAAACAGAAGTATATGAACCACATATTGTTGTGGTTATAGATCCAACGCTTTTGGAAGATTGTCCAGTTGTTGAAGGATTAAGAGACGGGGGAACAATTGTTGTAAATTTCGAGGGAATGAAAGAATCTTTAATGAAGTACTTTGAAGGAGTACAAGCAAATATCTACAAGGTCGCTGGGTCGAAGATTGCACTTGAAGAAATAGGTAGAAATGTTCCCAATCTAGTAATGCTTGGAGCATTGTTAAGAGTAACTGGACTGATTAAATTGGAAAGTTTACTTAAAGTTACAACTGGTAGATTTAAGGGAGCTTTAGGAGAGAAAAATGTTGCTGCAATAAAAAGAGCATATGAAGAGGTGGAATAATGACATCAAAAGAAGCCCCAAAAGAATTTAGAAAATGGGTGGAAGAAAAGTGGGGAACCGAAGATCTACCCATAGGTGGAGTAGTACCATATCATACAGCATATGAGTACAAAACGGGAGACTGGTCTGCACATAAAGCAGTAATTTTCAAAGATAAATGCATCAGTTGTATGAATTGCTTTTACTATTGTCCCGATGCTGCTATAATCATGGATGATGATATGAAAGCAGATTGCGATATTGCATATTGCAAAGGATGTGGAATTTGTGCAAAACACTGTCCTGCAGATGCAATTGAAATGAGGAGATTAACTAGGTGATAAAAAATGGTAACTAAAGTACAAGGAATGACTGGAG
>DAOVKB010000017.1:0-18826 GCA_030631995.1 archaeon
AACAGTTGTACTTCCAAAAGCTACTCGTAGAAAAAATGTTGAGATGAGAATACCCCACAAAGAACGAATAGGATGGGGGATTGAGAACAAATCTTCGTTTATTTCTTCAGGATTTTCAGAAAGGTTGTTACTCATAAGTATAACTCCTTAGGGTTGAAGGTAAAGGCGTCTGAGAATTATTAAAAGTTATTGCTAATTTCGTAAGAATGCTGTATTCTTTAAAATAGATGGATTAGAAGCGCAAATAATTACAATAAAAGAAACTCTATTTAATAAAACAAAATAATGCAAAGTATACGCGAAGTAGCGTAAAGTATATAAGAAAGGCATAAAGTATTTAATACTGTAATTACATAAAATAATCAATAATAGAACAGATGGAGAAAAATAAAATGAGCAGTGATAAGCAATCAGTAACAATCGCAAAGATGGTGAAATTAGAGGCTGAAAAACCAATCGAACTCCCTGAGGAATTTTTATCAGCTCTCAAACCAGATGGTAAAACATTCGCTGTTTTAATTCTTGCGCCAAATACTCGTATAATTAGAATTATTCCAACAAGCACCAATGAAGTCGCGAAAATCAATATCAATATAGGAAAACTATCTCCTGATTTCCTAAGAAAAATGGGTTCTATTTTCATTAGACTTGGCATAAAGACCTTGTATAGTACTGGTCTCTGTTTCACTCAAAGTGCTTGTGTTTATGAAGGTTATATAGACTCTGACGAACTTAAGGAAGTTAGTATAGATCAAATAAAGGATGAGCTTGAGCGTATTGAAGGAGTATCGAGTGTTGAAGTAGATACACTTACCGTCTAAGAGGAGCGACCTTTATTTTGGTTCAACGGAGAAGAACAAAGGAAAAACGTCTCACTTTGCTTCTCCATCCATTGCGAAGAGAAATCTACCGTATTGTCTGTGAGACACCTGGATTATATTTTTTTGAATTATCTAGTGAATTGACTGCACCCCATGGAACTGTCAACTGGCACTTAAGAAAATTAGAAGAAGCAAATTTAATTAAATCTACTAAATTCGGAGGGAAAAGAATCTATTTTTCCAGAACACTTCGTTCTGAAGAGGTTGAGAAAGCTTTTGTTGTTTTAAAACACTCAACAGCAAGGAAGATTTTCATTCACATTATAAACAACGAAGAATGTCATCAAACTCTAATTGCTAGAGCACTCAATGTTCATCATGACACGATACGTCACCACACCCTCCGCATGGAATCAGCGAATTTAGTTGAAAGCTTCAAAGATGGACGTAAAACTTGTTATAGACTTGGGGAAATTGGATTGAAAATTCAGGAAGAGAGTATTAACACTATTTCAAATACTTATGTGGCAGCTCTAATGGATATTCTAGAAGAAAATTGTCTTCATCCTGAAATAGAAGAAGTTACAAAAAATCATCTAACTATTAGAATAGAATGTCCAGGAAAAGAAGATGCAACGTTCAGCATTTCTCTTTCTCAATGGACCTTTGATGAAGAATGGGAGGATGAAGTTACTTCACAGGAAGAGAAAAAAGCAGTAGAAGAAACTTAGATTGTTTCCAATTTAGTTTCGATATTTTTTGTTGTTATTCCATTAGTTTTAATTTCTTTGATTCTGATACTTTTATAAGTATATAATTCTCCCTAATCCATGGAGTGTTGGAAATGAGTTCTAAAAAGAAAACGACAACTAGTAAAAGCACAAAACCTACTAAAGGGGATTTGAAGTCAATTTCAAAAAAAATCAAAGATATAAAAGAGAACATTAGTAAAGTAATCGTTGGTCAAGAAGAAGTAGTTGAAGCATTAATTGCAGCAGTACTAATAGATGGTCATGTCCTTCTTGAAGGTGTTCCAGGAATTGCAAAAACATTAATGGTAAGGTCTCTTGCCTGTGCAATTTCCTCGGATTTCAAAAGAATACAATTTACTCCAGATTTAATGCCATCAGATGTTACAGGAGTTATGGCTTTTAAACCTGAAACTGGAGAATTTTACTTCAAACAAGGACCAGTTTTTACAAATATCTTACTAGCAGATGAAATAAATAGAGCTCCACCAAAGACACAAGCAGCTATGCTAGAAAGCATGCAAGAAAAACAAGTGTCTGTTGAGAAAAGAACTTATGAGCTTCCAAACCCTTTCCTTGTTTTTGCCACACAAAATCCAATTGAGCAGGAGGGAACTTATCCTCTACCAGAAGCTCAAATTGATCGTTTTGCTTTTAAAGTTCTTGTCACTTATCCTGATGAAGATGAAGAAGTAGAGATTGTTAACAGGTTTACAGGAGAGTATGATTCTTATGATAAACTGAAGGACATCAAACCGATTCTTTCAGCAGAAGAAGCCATTACATTACAAAAGGCTGTCAGGAAAGAAGTAACAATCTCAGACGAACTTTCCAAATATATAGTAAGGATTGTTGGTCTTACTCGTGAGAGTGAAGAAGTAAGCATGGGTGCAAGTCCTAGAGCAAGTCTTTGGATGACTATTGCAGCGAAAGCATCAGCAGCTATGGAAGGCAGAACTTATGTGAATCCAGTGGATATACAAAAAATCGCTAAGAATGTTCTACGCCATCGAGTTATCATCAAACCTGAGTATGAATTTGATGGAACAACATCTGAAATAATAATTGACAGAATTCTTAAACATACACCCGCTCCAAGCATTCAAACATAGAGCCTGAGAAACATGAAGATGAATAGAAGGGTAATTTTCCTTTTAATCATAGGTATAGAGATAATTGCCTTAATTGTAATTAGTGGTTTTGTTCTTAACTCTAAGACCAATCTTGTTTCATTACAAACTCAAGCTCAAGTGGACGATTTAACTGTAGTTATCGATAGAGATCAATATTATTACATTGATGATACAATGAAAACAAACGGATATCTTTATTGGGCTGAGCTTTCAGGAGGTAATTTGATTCTCTATGGAAACACTTCTGATATGCTTGAAATTGCTTTCTGGGATCAGATGGGTAATCTTACAGAGACCAATGATTATACCATGTATGATGACCGTATTGAGATAAGAGTTCGGACAACAGAACTCTATTATGAGATTAGAAGCAATTATTATCCTGATTATTTTCTAGATACTAATTTCATTGTCATATTTGACACATTTTGGGCACAATTCAGCTACCTTACACCTGAAAATGAAGAGAGATATGCTCCAATAAACTATCATAATAAACAGATAATTCCTGAAGGAGCAGGATTAGTTAGTTATGCTCCAACAGATGGTGCAATCATAGTAAAAGAGGGAGATTCCTTTGGTATTGTTTGGGAATATCAAGAGAGACCTATGGATCCTTTTCATGAACCTTTGACTTATGAAATAACATATAATTTTGATCCTATTTATTTGCAGTTTACTGAACAAATGTTTCAGAATCAACAGCAACAACAAGAAAGAGAACAAATAGACAATCTTCTAGATTTGCTCCAAGTCTATTTCCGAATAATATCTTTCTTCGCCATTATACTAAGTTTAGCAGCAGCTCTATTTGGCTACTTAAGAGCTAAAAGGAAATTTAAGTCCAAATTAAATGAAGCACGAAGTATGCCTAAAAAAATGTTGAAGGATATCGAAGCGGAAACTGAGTCTAGTAAAAGAGTTTCAGCAATGTTTAGTGCATTCATTTTAATTCTCGTAGTTTCTCCAATCTTTCATATCAATGATCAAACCACTATAGATTTCAGTGTTTCAACAAATGATCGTAAAGTTATATTGGAAGGTATTAGATTACAGGAAGATCCTAGTCGAAATATTCAGTATTCAGCAACAATGGATTTAGGAAGAGACGGAATTGGAGTTGAAAATATCATTATGGATATGCCCTATTCAGTTGATAATTTCAGTATTTGGGCAAATACAGAAGAAGTGCTAGAATTTCGAGCATATAATGATTTAGGAGCTCCTGTTTCGTTTCAAGAATTCTCTGACCATTATCTCATTAAGAATGTCCAAGGTTATATTAGATATGAGATTATTAGACCCTATATTTATCATAATAATAGCAATATTCTAGTTTATCTTGATATGTTTTGGTTACTCTTCTTAGATCCAGAATTAGAAGAATATTCAAAAGCAGATATTAAGTATACTATAATTATTCCTGAAGGAGCAATTCTATATAGTGCATCACCGGAGAATATTCTAACGCTATCACAAACTCCTGAAGGAAGAAGGAAAGTAGTTTTTGATGATTACAATAGAGAGATAGATCCATATCATGATTTATTTTCTACACAAGTGACGTTTTCTTATATCGACGTAATAGATGCCATAGAAAATCAATCTGCAAGATTTGAGCATTTTAGAGTAGAAACTGAGATTTCAAAGGAACAACAAGCATCTCTTACTCGCAATTTAATCTTCATCAGTCTTTTAGGTTTAATAGCTCCTATCTTAGCTTTTCTCTTAACATACTTTATTGTTCGTAGAAGAATGCTTCGTAAAATTCAGGAAGAGGAACAAAAGTATGAGATGTTAATTTCCGTTGAGGAAACTCAGATTCGAGCAATGAAAGAAGCATTGAACATTGATTTAGCAAAGGAGCCTTGGAAAGCTATGATTGGAGAATACTGGGAATTACTCGCTTATCTTAGTCGTCTAACTCCTGTAAATTTACTAGCAATGAATGAGGATTTACATGACAATATAATCAGTAAATATGTTCCCTCATTCCTAATTACAGAAACCTTGGAGTTAATTTCCACAGGTAGATCTCTTGCACAAAATTGGCTCAATAGTGAGCAAATATATTATAATCGACAACAGGCTCGAGATTATCTTGAATCTATTATGAAATTAATCGAGAAACTTGAAAAATGGAGGAAAGAACAGAAATGAAATATCATAAAGGGGTAAAATTCGTCCTTTTAATATCAGTTATAATTATTGGCAACTTTTTTGCTTTTGATATATTAGCACAAGATTCAGTGTATACATCTCCTAAATCCACTTTTGTTATAGATAGCAACACGAATTTTACAGTTCAATCTGCAGCTCCTCTAACATGGGATCTAAATCAAAGAGTGAATCTTACAATAGAGATTGAAGCTACAGGATTGCCAGTGGGTGAGAATATATCTATTGCTACAATTTCAATTTATTTCAATATACCAGAAGATCCTCATAAGAAGTATCAAACTTCAATTGTCCCAAGCAATAATTTTACAGAGCTAGATCAGGTTCAAATATTTAATTCTTCATTGTTTGCTCCAGATGATACTAAGGAGTTTAACATTACTTTGGAGTTTGTAGTTTTTAGTACTTCAATCCCAGAAAATCAATTTTTTGAAGCTGAGTTTCCAGGAGATGTAGAGTATATTGAAGTGGAAGAAGATAGAACTCTTCCAATAATCAATCTACCTGGTTTCCCAGATGCTCAGACTTTTTCGCGTTGGATTTTCATATTCGCTATATCGTTCATACTTATTGCTATGCCTTCAATCTTTGTAGCTTCTTTTAAGATAAAAGATGTTATGCGAAATCGAAGTAAGAAAGGAGGGAAGAAAAAATGAGCACTAAAGAAACTACAACACCATTGGAAAGATCCATGAAGAAAATGGATGTTCTTATGAGATCTTTTGGTATGCGAACCCGTATCTTCAAAGGACAAAATAGGGCCATCGTAAAAGGAACTCGAAAAGTTTATCCTTATGAATTAAATGCGACACTTGTTGAGACTGCTAGAGGTGTAGGCATTAGAATAAGATTGGAAAAGATATGGTATAGTTTCCTTAAAATAATTCCCTTCTTCATAATCTTGTTATTCTCTGTACTGCAATATGTAGTTCCTCAGGCGGGAGAAGCTATTGCAAATGCAACAGGAATTAATCTATTTCTTGCACTTCTTGGTCCAAATCCAAAATTCATAGGTCTTTGGATAATCTTACCAATTTTAGCCACGGTAGTTGTTGGTGCAGAAATATTAGAGAAAGTTATTCGTGCTAGATACATCCAAGATAGAATGCCACGTTTTCTTAGTGGAGCTGAATGGAGTGTAGCTGAGCCACCTATGGTTTTAGACATAATTAGCATTTCCAACAACCTATTATGGTTAATCTATACTGTACTGATTATAATATTCGCCCCCATGTCTTTTTCAGGCTGGATATATGAAGGATTTCTTGAAGTCTACAAAGTTGATTCTTCAGCATTAATTGGGACAACTGCATTAATTGCAATTTTAGACATAGGAATTATTGCAGGAATGTTATTTGCTGTTCTCCTACAGAATTACGAGAAATTTAGAGGTAGCTTAGATCGACAGCAAATTAGACATGATATAAAATTAGAGAGTCAAACAAGACAAATGGTTCAAGCAGCAATAGGTGCAACATTACTAGCTACAATAATGATCTCCATCTACTATTTCACATTTTGGTCTAGCATCTCTATTATATACATAATAATGTTCTATGGAGTAATTATAACTTCAACAGTCTTAGGAGTTTGGATCTTTTGGCAGAAGGAGAATTACATTTTCATCGCATTAGCTATATGGCTTTTCCTTAGTGATGTTGTAATGATTTTCCTTAATTCTAATAATCCTTCTTACTCTTGGATGATCATATGTCATTTATTCCTAATACTGATTGTTATTGTCCTATCTTTGAACAAATATTTTGAGAAATATTTGGCAGAGAAAGGTGTTTATGAACCTAGCTGGATGTTCAATCTTTTCCCATTGTTCTCATATATTGCAGTATTTTGGAAGAAGAAGGTAAGAATTACAAAAGGTGTTGAACGCGAGTTAGAAGAGATTCTAGATGAGGAAATGAAAGATAAAGTCAGGGAAAAGCAACCTCTTTTCATTGATATAAAGAAAATCAAAAAGAAAGGAAAAGAGGCAGAGAAAATAATCCAAAACTACCAAAAAATTGTTGCAAGGATAGTGAAAGGAGAACTAAATATTCTCTTATTGGTCAATATCAATATGCAAATTTTGGATATCTTAAAAGAAAACAAAAAGCTTCACAAAGAAGCATCAAAATTCTTTCAAACCGTAGATAGTTTGCTCTGGGATGATGATTACAATTTGAAAGATGGAAAGAACATTCTGGAAATCTCTGAGAGAATATATGATGAAATCGTAAAAATTGGGTGAAGAGATGACAGCAGCAGATGAGCCTAAAGTTGTTCGTGCGGAAAAGGAAAGAATCAGAATTCCTGTGAAGAAATTAAAACAACTTGAAATTATAGCAAAAGAGAAATCAACAAGCTTTCTTCAAGGACATCGCAGATCAATCTTTAGAGGTCCAGGAACAGAATTTGCGGATTTAAGAGAATATATTGAAGGAGATGATCTTAGATTCGTAGATTGGAATGCTTCTTCGCGGGTTCCTTTTAAGCTCATTGTAAGAGATTATGAACAAGAGAGAAACACAAACGTCATTTTAATGATGGACACTAGTTATTCGATGCTTCTAGGAGATCCTATTCCCAGAATCAAAATGGCGGTTGAAGCTATTGCTACACTAGCTTATACAGTTATGAATAATAGAGATAATTTTGGTTGGGTGTCTTTTTCAGATAAAATCCACAAATACATCCGTCCTCGAGGAGGAAAATTACACTTGTATCATATATTCGATGAGATGCTCAAAACATCACCTATAGGAAGAACAAATATAGGAGAAACAGTTAAAGAGATAGCACTATCTCAAAAAAGAAGATCAATTATTATAATTCTAACAGATTTACATGGGGATCTAGAGGGTGCAATGGAGGGGTTTAAGGTTGCTAACATAAAGAGACATGAAATAAAAATAATTCACATACATGATCCTGAGGAATTTCTTTTCCCAAAGCAACCAAGACAGGTTAAATATCAAGATCCTGATACAGGTGAAATAAAAGCAGTAAATTTCAGCAATCTTCTAGAAAGAGGAAGATTCATGTTTGAACTAGGTTTGCAAATTAGGGAGATAAACAACTTCAAACGAAATATTAGAGGACTTAACATTGATGTAATAGATGCTCCTACTACAGTTCTTACAGAGAGACTGTTATTAGCATATTTTGGAACAAGAAGAAGGGGGTTAATGCGTTAATGGTGAATAAAGTAAAATCACTCCTAGTTATCTTATTCTTAGCAACGAGTTCATTTAATCTTGTAATTCTAACCTCAACAAATTATGTTTTTGGAGGAAGTTCAAGCTCAGGGGACATTCCTCCTCCAGGAGGTGATGGAGAGGATACAAGTGGTGGGAGTTCTGCTGGAGGATTGTATTTTAATTATCGAATACCTCTTATTTTTACCGAGGGTCCTTATGGTCCAACACTCATTTCAATAACTACTGTTCAAAATAATACTTACATTCTATTCGGATTTGAATCTGTTCTATTTCCAAATGGTTCTACATCGTTGAATATTGGGGAGACCTTAATCTTAGATCCGATTATAGAAGTTAATCTTAAGAATGGTTCTCTAATTCAAGCTTTTACTCCACTTCAGATCGATGTTTATAATAGACCTTCTGGATCAAGCAATGATTCTACTTTTTCCTATTCTGTTCTAGTTATGTCAATGTGGGGAAAAACTCATCAAGCACCTTTTGATAATCTCAGTGCAATAATAGTTGCAGGTTTCAATCAAACTGAAATCGACATTTATACTCCAGGTGAGGAAACCCAATATTTGGAGATTAATGAGGTTGGCAATACAACAGTTGTAGAGTTAAAAAAAGGGACTATTATTGAAACTAACGGTCCAATTGGAATAGTATTCTTTTCGCTTTCGTCAGAAGGAGCATTTGCATTTACGGGTATTCCAGAATATCTTTGGGGAACAGAATATTTCGTTCATCCCACTCCTTCGATTAGTGGAATTCCATTTCTTGAGGATTACACTGAAATTGTTCTCTCAACAATCAACTATGGTGAGAATATTCATGCAGATACTGATTATGATAATAGTTTTCTTATGGATTTACCAGACAATGGAACTGTTAATCTACCCACTAATCTTCTAGCAGCAGAAGAGGATTTTAATCACATATATAGTTTATACACAGAATTCTCTCTAAATATCATGTTCAATTATACAATAAATAGTACTCAACATAAAGCAGCTGTCTCTTATATAGCTTCAGATAAAATGAGATGGGCGGAATTATTCTTAACAACAACTGATTATAATAACGAGAAACTTGAAAGTATTGTTTATGAGAATAATGCACATATTCTTCCTCTTCTGATATATGATCTTCAAGCATATATAGACTTAGGAAATTATACAGTGAAAGACAAAGGGGAATTCTTTGATTATTATGCAAATACATCCTTTGGTTTTCTCGGGAATGGATCTTACTTCAGTTATCTTACAACTTCTCCCCCCGAAAATGGAATATGGAATAGTTCTGTAAATATTCTTTATCCTTTAAATCTGTATTCATATTTTGATAATACTTCAACAGTTTTCCCATCGTGGTACAGGTTTCCTAATATTAACGTAAAAGAAATCATTGTTAGTCCAACACAGCCAACTGAATTAAGGAGATTGCAATTGGATATCATTGTTCAAAATAATGGATCAATACCATCAGCTCCTTTCTGGGTAGCTGTAGATGTTAATGATACAATTAAGATACATAAAAAATTGGATGGATTAGATATAAATGAAACTATATCGATAGTATATGAAGAATTTCAAGGATTTGGGAAAAAAATCCTGAATGTTTCAATATTCACAGATTCTTTAAGTCAGATTTTTGAATTGTATGAATTTGATAATTCTTACGAATTTTTTGTAGAAATTACCCGTAATTGGAATATAATATATATTTCAATTGCAATAGGTGTAATAATAATAGGATTTGCATTTTATAGTATCTCTAGAAGAATGATAAAACATAGAAAGAAAAGAAAAACACAGTTTGATGTCATACTCAGTGAAATAGAGGTTTAAAGAATGTCTCAATCAAATAAAGATTCAAAAATCAAAATAGCTGATGGAGAGGAAGAATACACTCCTTTTAGCGTAATCTTGGGTAGGGATTTAATCTTCATGGATTGGACCGTTTCCTTTGGGGGGCAATTATTAGGAATAGTTGTAGGAGGATTGTTAGGGTTTCTATTCGGGGTAAATGTATTTAAATCATTATTCAGTTCGACTGAAGCAATACCTGCATCAGCTTATATAGTTTTCCAACTTGGTATTGGTTTGGCAGTATTAGGATTATCGTTGTTCTTTATCTACCGAATGGGAATAAAAATCAATGCGCCAAGAAAGATTTCTGGTAACAAAATAAATGTAATCAAAATAGCATTTTTTGGATTTTCTTTTATTTTTGGAATGTCTTATCTATACAATAGTCATCTTTCCCCAGCAGTGAATAAAATAGCAGGAATTCAAACACCAATAGACAATGGTGGAACAAACGGAGGAGAAAATGGTGGAACTTCTGAAGCGGGTACTGTTGATTTTCGAACTACTAATGAGTATATAATACTTTTAATGATCATGTTTTTGTCTGCTGCCATTTTTGCTTTGCTTTATGCAGGTATAGTCTATTCAATCAATAATAAAGTTAAAACAATGCCAGGAGTAGCTATAGGTTCCGCTACTATCCTGTTAATGTTTTATCTCTTATCACAGTTTTCCTTTGGTCAATATTTGCTAGGAGCCTTTCAAGAGGGGAATTATTCTTTGATACTAGTTTTTCTTACAGATTTGTTTTATTATTTAATGGTCTCATTAGTCACGATTTTGGTTTACCATACTAGCAGAAGAATCGAATTATCTATTCTAGTTCTTTTCTTTGGTTATATGTTTGGTTTTGGAGAATCTTACAATATTGTTATTCAGATTATAACTCTGAAATGGGGATTTCCTAATCTTTCAGACAACATTACAACAAACTCCGATATTGTAGCTCGAACCTTACAAGGTTTGGAATTTGCAGGATTGTTTGGAATGATAATTTATCCCATTCTCTTCTATAAAGATACAGTGAAATTTGCTAAAGGATTCTGGATAACAGCGAAAAAGCAAGGATTAACATTACTGCTCTTTGTATTAGTAGTATTTATTATCGAACTATTAGTCCAGTGGGTTAGTCAACTCTTGGGTATTTTCTTATTCTTGATTGTTTTCATCGTGCTAATTGGTTTGATAAACAAAATCATTTCATCACGTTATGGGAAACAAAGTTATACTGCGCTCTTGACTGCAATGACACAAGCAACATTACAGATGAGTGAGGCTATTATCCCTGAAACAGATAAACAAATTAGATTTTTAGAGGAAAATCAAAAACGAAAGCAAAGATTATTGATAACTCTTGGAACTGTAATTCCTTTAATTATCTATTTTATGGTAATGTACGTAACAACAGCAATCACAGCACAAACTACAACAGGAACAATCGTTTTTCTAGTTACGGCTCTTCCTTTATCAATTGGATTCATTTCATTTGCAGTTTCTTTCTATTTGGTAAAAGATCCACTAATAAAAAATCATTTCAATTATCCAATAAAAGCTGTAGGCTTTATTGGGGGAATAGTATATTTCTTCTATTCATTTTATGGTTTAGTTTATAATGAACCAGGATATTATCCTCTAATTGCCATACTTTTTACACCACTAATTGTATTACCTTTAATCACAAAGAGAAAAATGGGGACACTCCTTCTTACAATTTCAGGAGAGAATAAGCCCAAAGCTTTAAGGGAATTGATACAAAGAAAGGATTTGAATTTTAAACAGTTGGAAGATAACTTCTACCAATCTCCTGCATTGTTCAGGATATGGCTTGCTCTCATACTCACTAAAAGAGGAGAGAAAGCAACAACAGTTCAGAATTTAATATCTATGCTTACTAGTGGTTTTCCTTTAGAAAGAGCTACTGGAGCACTCTGCTTACTTTATTTGAATGATGTGGAAACTATGGAAAGAATAGTTAAAATTCTGGAAAGTGATAATGACCCTAGAGTAAGGGATGCAATAGCTTATGGAGTAAGATTCTATCAGGATATCTCGGAAGAAACTTACAAGCGGATAATTGATTCTCAACATTATGAAGATGATGCTAAAGTTTTGGAAACCTTAAAACAAACAATTTCAATTCTGGACCTAAGATTTTCTGGAACAGAAGAAGAAGTTGGGGAAGAAGAGGTTGATTTGGAAGAAATTTAATTCTTACAAATGTACATTCGATTCAATCATTTGAGTATTATTCTGGCATCTACAGGGAAGATTCCTTCCTTGTTTGCAATAATTGGATTAATATCCATTTCAGCTATATAGTTTCTATTTTCCCAAGCTAGGTTTGATATTTTTACAATAAGATCTGCTAATTCATCCTTGTTAACAATTGGAAAACCTCTATACCCTTCTAGAAGAATCTTAGCTTTTATCTCATCTATAGCAGACAGAGCTTGTTCTTTAGTTGTTGGACACATTCTAAAAACTACATCTTTCAAAGCTTCTACTAACACTCCACCGACTCCAAAAAGAATAACAGGGCCAAAGGTAGAGTCTATATTAGTTCCTATAATCAATTCCAAACCGCTTTGAACCATCTTTTCAACCAATATTCCATGAATATCTACATTCGCGAATTTTTTCATAAAATCCAAGAATGTTTTTTCTACAGCTTCTTCATCTTTCAAACCGATAACTACTGCACCAAAATCTGTTTTGTGTAGTACTTGTGGAGACATTAATTTCATTACAACAGGAAAACCAATATCATTACCTGCTTGAATGGCTTCATCCAACGTTTTTACTATTCTTAATTCAGGTATTTCGACACCTACATTTCTCAAAACCTGTTTAGCTTCATGCTCTAACAATGCGGTTCTATTTTCTTCTTTCACTTTTTCAAAAACACTTGTTATATCCATTACTATTCCTCCACCAAGATACTCTTGGGATCTATCCCATTCTTTCTCAGATACTTTGAATAATCTGAGAGCATTCCTAACGCTCTGACAGCTCTCCCTGGAGAATCAAAAACAGGAATATCTTCTTTTAGCAATTCCTTAACTGCATTATCAGCTTCTTCTCCTCCGACTATAGAGGTTACAAATGGTTTTTCTTTTCTCTTGGCAAGCTCTTTTGTAATATTCACATACTCATCAATGTCTAAATCTGGAATTACTGCAACGCAAAGATTTACAACTGAATCAACATTAGGATCATCATAAACTGTTTCCAATGCAATTTTGTAATCTTCAGCAGTTGCGCTTCCAGTGATATCAACAGGATTTCCAGTAGCATAAAACGAAGGAAAGGTTTGATCTAATTTACTTTGAATCTCTGGAGAAAATTCTGCAAGTTTCAAATTACAGTCTGAAACCATATCAGATGCCATGACACCAGCTCCTCCACCATCAGTAACTATTGCAACTCTGTCTCCTAGAGGTAAAGGTTGAGTCCCAAAAGCCAAAACACAATCCTCTAATTGATCCCATGTTATTACTCTTATTATCCCTGCATCTCGAAGAAGATCATCAACTATAGCATCATTGGATGATAATGCTGCTGTGTGAGAAGCACCGGCTTTTGCACCTGTTTCTGTCCTATTAGCTTTAATTCCCATTATTGGTTTCTTTAGAGAAATCTCTCTGGCTAAATTCATGAATCTACGACCTTCTTTGAAATCTTCAAGGTAAATTAATATCATTCTTGTATCTGGATCTTGTCCAACATACTCCAAAGAATCAGTCTCATTGATGTCACTTGCATTTCCATAAGAAATAAACTTTGAAACCCATTGTCCTGAGCCTAATCTGGAAAGCTGATCTATGAAAGCTGCACCGAAAGCTCCACTCTGAGTAAAAATGGAAACAGGTCCAATCTTTGGTCTCTTCAATTTGGATTCTGGTAAAAACATCGTATCATATCCAAGTGCAGGACTATAAAGTCCTAAGCAGTTTGGGCCGATAACGTTAATATCATAATCTTTCATGATCTGCAGCATCTGTTGTTGAAGCACCTCACCCTCTTCTCCAATTTCGCTGAAACCACCAGTTGTTACAATGATATTTCTTATACCTTTCTTTCCACATTGTTCAAGTGTTTGGGGAGCGAATCTAGCAGGAACAATTATACAAGCAGCTTCTATTTCATCCTCAATCTCTAAAACTGATTTGTACAATTTGGTTCCAAATAATTCCCCTCCTTTTGGGTTTACTAGATAAGTTTCTCCTGGAAAACTGTGAACAAAATTATAAGCAACTACGTTTCCAGGTTTATTCTGTGTTGTTGAAGCTCCAACTACACAGAATGATTTTGCATTAAAGAATTTCTCTAGTTTAGTAGTCATTCTATTCAGTTCTTTGTTATTAAGATTGATTAAAAATTTTTGGAATAGTGCTTACTCAGAACTCCTCTCTCCTTCATTTTTGGTTTCCAAACAAATATATAAGACAATTACAAATGAATAAACATGGCAAGAAGCAGAGTTTTATTTGACCTGATAGGTGTAGTTGCAGGAGTTGCAGTAGCATATCTTGCGACTTATTTTACAGACGTAAATGGGTATGGTAATACTGCTATCACAGCTGGAGGATTTCTAGTAGGAGGACTTATTCTAGGATTTTTTGCTTATAAAAACGATGGTGTAAAGATTGCAGGAATCATTTGCGGTTTAACAATCGTTTTAGGTCTTATTATAGGTATAATAATGATTACAGGTGGAGGAGCAATACTGGGAACAATTGATAATATACTTGAAGCAGTTATTGGTCCTGTCTTGGGTGTGATTTCAATTATTCTTGGAATTATAATTATGATTGCATTAACAATAGCAGGTGCTCTTTTCGTAGCAGCAGCAGCTATTGGTTCAGCAATAGGAGAAGCTGTTTGGAAGGACAAACAAGCAGAGCCTGTTGTAAGTGCAGGAACACCATATCAACCTACACAAGTAGTGACAGCACCAGTGGAACCGACTCCTGTTCAACAGTCCAGATCGATTGTCTGTGCAAATTGTGGTGTAAGTAATCCTGGAACAGATAGTTTCTGTACTAACTGTGGAGCTAAACTAAGATAGAACACCTTTCTTTTCTTTTTCTTTTATTAGACTGTAAATAATCACAAATCTTTTTATTTCCTCTATTTTTCTTCCGTTAATGAATAAGGAATTCATTATACCATTATATTGGAGTGCTTCATATCAAACTGAAGTTATCGCAAAGATAACAGCAGTGAGAAAAAATGAATTACAATTCAATCAAACATTATTTTATCCAGGCGGAGGAGGGCAACTTTCAGACACAGGATTAATAGTCTACCTTGAAGAGGAGTTTCCTATTATTGAAACATATAAAGATGAGAAAGGAATTTGGCACAAATTAGACATCAAGAAGATCATAGAATTTCAAGAAAATCAAGATGTCCTTATAAGATTAGACTGGAGAAAACGTTATTCTTACATGAAACCACACACTGCTCAACATCTCCTCTCCCATCTATTTCACAAAATGAATAATTGTGATACTGAAAAAGCTAACTTTGATGAGTTTAGAATTGAAATTGAATTATCTAAGAATCTATCAGACAACGAAATATTAGATGTTGTAAATGAAGCTAACAGAATCATTGAACAAGGTGCAGAAGTAAAATCAATCATAGTAAACCAAGAAGAATACAGCGAAGAATACTTGAGTAGAACAAGAGGAAAAAAATCTGAAGAGGAATTTGTTAGATTAATAAAACTTGGGGAGGAGGGATTTGATTTAGTTTGCTGCGGAGGAGTTCATGTAAAGAATTTAGCAGAGATAAAGGGAGTCTTCTTGGAATCCAGAAAAGAGCATACATTGAAATTTCTAGTGAATCAAAAAGGATTACTCTTTGCTAATGAACAACGAGGATTAATGCTCAAATTAGAAGATATAACAGCCAAAAAGGGAGAAAAATTATTGGAAATCGTGGAAAACAAAATAAAGGAAAATCAAATGCTTCAGGATAATAATGTTAACCTGCTACGGTTAATATTCCAGAATATACAAACTTATAGCAAAAAAATCAATGATTATTCCTTTACATCTTTTACTCTACCAGAGATTGATAGATTACCTATTCAATCAGCAGCTAAGGAGTTGGGACCCAATAATTTTATTGCAGTCCATGGGAGAAATGAGATACTCTATTTGATTTCTACAAATGAAAAACTACTAGCAAATGAAATAGCTAAAACGTTAATCGAAAAAATTGGGACTAAAGGCGGGGGGAATAAAGGATTTGCTCAATTATCTATAAAAAATGTAAAAGAGCCATTGCAATTAGTAGAAGATATTATTTCTTCTCTCTAACTGTAATTTCTCACATAAGATCATCTTTTGGTCCAATATATGTATAAGTTACTGGATCGGTTTTTTCGTTTTTCTGAACTTTGTTTTCGTTGATTAATTTGATTAAATGAGCTATCATATTAGCTTGTGGTGCTAAAACTGTAAACGGATGATACCAGACAATTCCTTGAGCATTATGAACTCTTTCTATTAAATCATTTATTGTTAGATATTTCTGTTCAATCATAGCCATTTCCAATTGTCCTTCAAAACGGGTAAATGATTCTTTGACATCGTTGATATAAGGTATCACATGTCTTTCTTGTTGATATTGATCATGATCAGGGCAAATTATAGAGATTTTTGCTTTTTCAAGAAATTCGATATTCTTAAACCATTCTTGATAAGAACCTGAACGATCAATTAAATAGCTGTGTGGTAAAGCAGGATAAAGGTTTAATGCATCACCTGTAAACATTGTTCTTTCTGAAGTAGAGAAGAACATGCTGTGTCCATGGCTATTTCCATCGAAATTAATAACCATTAGACGAGTATCTCCTAAATCGAATTTATCACCATCCTTGAAGTAAATATCGGGTTTTAAATCATCTAGATCATCAAATGGGTCCTTCTTAACAGCAAAATACAATCTTTCCTTTCTAGTAAAATGAAAGTGTTTATTCTTAACTTCATTTTTTGGATTGTCCATAACTTCTTTGCATTTTGCATTTATAGCCACCTGAGCTTTTGGAAAGATTTTCTTTAGTTTGTAAACACCACCCATTATATCAGGATAGGGGTGAGTAAGGAAGATATAATTCACATCTTTGACATCTTTTCCCTTATTGAACACTGCTTCTTGGAAAGTATTCTCAAGAGAACCACGTCTTCCAGTATTTATTATAGCAAATTTGTCCTTGCCCAAAAGGTAACCACGGTTTCTTTCTCCTCCATCACCTGATGGTCCCTCTACAATAGTTATATTTTCATGAACATTCTGGATTGGGTCGGAAATCATTTTTTACACCTTTGTTTTTCTACCTTGCTTCAGCTAAAATATCTGCCACAGTTTTACTAACTTTCTTCATCTTCTCAATTTCTACTGATTTCTCTTGTTTATGTTTCTCGTATGCTTTCTCGCTAATTTCCCCAGTTTGTGAGTTTACATAAAGCACTTCAAGATCTCTTTGAAATGATTTCATTTTTCTTTCTAGAGCATCGAAGGTTTTTCTCATTTTAGCTAATTCAACATTTAATTTAATTGTCAGATTTTCTATATTTTTCTTATATTTTGTTTCCATCTCATCAAAAGTAGCTTTACTAACTGCTTTATCTCCCTTCAAACCACTTAGTTTTTTGAGTTTTTTACGTTCATTAGCTCTATCTTCAATTATTTCTTCAATTGGTAATATAGCTGAAAAATTCTCAAAATCTGCTTCTCTTGCAGTAACTGCATCAACTTCTTCTTTGAGTTCTTTTATTTTTGGCAGTGCTTCATTTCTAGGTATTAATTTATTTTTCACTCTATCAAGCATTTTGTTAATTTCATCATCCAAATCTGCTTTCTTCTTTAGTAGAGTGTTGAAGTCCTCTCGTTTGACTATTACATCTGCAATTCTTTCAACTAATTCTTCGTCAGTAAGTTCTTTCTTTTCTTCTTCTTCGTCTACTTCTACTTCTTCAACTTCAAGAGGTTCATAAATCATACCTGTAGGAGAGGAAGGATCTTCTTTTGCTACCTCAATAACTTCATCTTTCACAACTAATTCTTCTGTTTCTTCTTTATGGAGTAAGCGTGCCCCGCATTTTCGACAAAAATTCCAATGTGATTGCACTGGGTTTCTACAGTAATGACATTCAACCATATGTGTACACCTTTCTAAAGATAGAAATGAAGTTATCCTTAAAAAAGATAATCTTTTGCATTATTATAGATATTATGATAATTCTTGTCTGTTCAAAGAATCCAGCCAAAATTAAAGCGGTTGAAGAAGCGTTCTATTCCTATTTCAAGCGTTTAGAACTTATTTCACTAGATTTGAATCAGTATTCTGGTGTTTACAAACAACCTATGACTTCAAAAGAAACACTTGAATCAGCTGTAAAACGCATAGAAATTGCTCAAACACTTGAAGAGGCTGATTACTATGTAAGTCTTGAAGGAGGATTAGAAAAAGACGAACATGGAGCTTTTCTTACTTGGTTCGTATGTGTCAGCAATAAGGAAGGTAAAAAATCTATTGCAGGAGGAGGAAGAATGCCTTTACCAGCACAGATCTATCAAGAAATAGATGAGAATAAAGAAAAAGAACTTGGGGACGTTATAGATATGCTTTCAGGAGAAAGCAATACAAAAAGAAAAGGTGGAGCGACTGCATTATTCACTGGAGACAGGATACAAAGAAAAGAAGTATTCAAGAGAGACGTCATAATCGCATTAGTACCATTTACAAGTGAAATATACAAGAAAATAGTAAAAACAGAAAACGATCTTGACACTTTTTAAAAAGGGTACTCGTTTTGATTGTTTTTGTATAGAAAGCACATTTTATAAATGCTATTTGATAAG
>DAOVKB010000088.1:0-4561 GCA_030631995.1 archaeon
AAAATGCTCAAACGAGGTGATAAAATAGCTATTGGAGTTTCAGGTGGCAAAGATAGTATTGCTTTGTTGCACATTTTAAACAAAATCGAAGAGGATTTTCCAGAAAGTGAGTTGGTCGCTATTACAATTGATGAGGGAATAGAAAAGTATAGAGAAGAGGGACTATTTTTCGCAAAGAAACATGTAGAAGAGTTGGGATTGGAGCATCATATTTTCTCCTTCAAGAATGATTTTGGTTACAATCTTGATGAAATACTAAAGATTCTCGGCGAGAGGGGAAAAAAGAGAGAGTATGGAGCTTGTTCTTATTGTGGAATCCTAAGAAGAAAGATATTGAATAAGGCTGCAAAAGATATTGGAGCTGATGTTCTTGTAACAGCACACAACCTTGAAGATGAAGCAGAAACAATACTTCTAAACATCGTTCGAGGTGATATACAAAGACTAGCAAGACTGGATCCCCACCCAAGGAAAATTCATGAAAGTCTTGTTCCTCGAGTGAAACCTTTTCGAGCAACTCCTCAAGCAGAGATTGTGTTATATTGTGTCCTTAATGATCTCGAATATCAAGAAATGCCCTGTCCTTATGCAGTAGAAGCTTATAGAGGAGATGTTCGAGAATTTGTTTTCAAAACCCAAGAGAAACAACCAATGCTTTCTTTTAACATCCTTCGGGGAAATGATAAATTATTAGAAATAATGAAAACTGCTCAACCAAAAGGAATTCTCAAAAATTGTGAGAACTGTGGTGAAGCAACTTCTGGAAATTTGTGCAAAGCATGTTGGTTAAAAAAACAGTTGGATGAGCGAATAATCAAATGAGACAGGAGTTTGTTTATTTTCTTGAGTTTAGAATCAAAAACCATTTAAATTAACATTTAAAGTTCAACACACTAATCTATGTTCAATACTAGGAGAGTAATATAATGAGTGAAACACTGAAGAATTTAGCTAAAGCTTTCATTGGAGAGAGTCAAGCAAGAAACCGATACACTATGTATTCAAAAATCGCTAAGAAAGAAGGATATGAGCAAGTAGCTAATATTTTCCTTATTACAGCAGATCATGAGAGAGAACATGCAAAATGGAATTTCCGAATGCTAAACCAAGTGAAAAAGAAATTAAAATTAGATGAGGATGAAATTACAGTTGACGCTGCTGCTCCGCTTGTGTTAGATAACACAATTGCTAATCTTAAAGCCGCAATCGCTGGTGAAAACTATGAAACCACCATAATGTATCCTGAATTTGCAGATGTTGCAGAGAAAGAAGGATTCTCAAAAATTGCTGAAAGGCTTCGAGCAATTGGTGAAGCAGAAGCTCATCATGAAGAAAGATACAAGAAACTTCTTGCACAAATTGAGGGAAAAACTGTTTTCAAAAAACAAGAGAAGGTTAGATGGGTTTGTCAGAAATGTGGTCATGTTCATGAGGGTGAAGAACCACCAGGTTCATGTCCTAGTTGCAGTCACCCAAGTAACTATTTTGAAATCTTATGTGAAACCTATTAGAATTTCACATCCTCTTTTTTATTTTTTATAAGATACTTTCAATAGTTTTAGTATTAATAAGTAAGAAAAAATTATTGTAACTGAATCGTTTGTAGGGACCTAACGTTTGTTACCGAATCAGAAGCCGTTTCATGCCTTTAAGCTCCACGCCGATTATCACAAGCATCATATATTGATCTTAGAGCTGCTCACTTCCGTGCCTGACCCATTTTGACCTTATCCTTTCTAACGGTTTCCTCTGAAACCGCCTCCAGAATACACAATCCTGTGGGTCGACGCTTCGACGCTATCTAGGCAAGGCGTATCAACCTCAACGATTCCGCAGCGTTAGCATTCACCCTGGCATATAGAGCATTTCCAGTGTAGGGTAGCCCTGGCCCCCCGGCTAGTCCTTGCTACCGGTTCAGTTAAGCAGTTATTGCAACCCATCAAATGAATTTAAACATTACTATTTCCGGTCTCTCAGAATTTCAAACTTGGAGTGTTTTTTACCAATCATTTGCAGATGACCTGCAAAATTCACAAGTGTTTTATTTGTACAGTATTCTAATTCTATTCCAAGCAGTACTTCTCTGATTTTTTGATTTTCCTCTAATTCTTTCAGAATATTCTCTTTTATTTGATGCATGAAAACTGGTGCACCTACAACTTCAATTACTTCTAAACCTGCTAATTCAAAATATGCTGCTAACTCTTCCCACGTAAGATTATATTGAGGAAAAGTGAAATCATAAGAGATGTTTGTTTTAAGAAGTTCAACTGCTTTATCAATCTGCTTAGCTTCAATTAATTCTGGCACTCTTCTGAACTTAGTATCCAAAACAACAGATATATTGCAATCATTCTTCACAATTCTAGCTAATTCCTTAATGGCATTTTTAGGTTTCATACAGAGTGATACTGGGTCATATTGAGAAAATATGTAATCAAAACTGTTATCTTGAAATTCATTCATATCAGCTATGTCCGATTTAACAAATTCACAGTTATGTTTCTTTGCGATTTTTGAAATTTTTTTCTTAGCTTGTTCTAGCATTCCTTCAGATAAATCTGAAAGAGTTATATTTCTATATCCCAGCTCAATGAATTTAATAGTCCAATACCCATCTCCAGCACCAGCATCTAAAATTTTTGCTTTTTTATCCTTTGGTGCATACTTTTTCATAAAGTGCCAAGTAATATCATCTGCGAAACTCATTGCGGCTCTTCCTGTATCGAAAGTTTCAGGGATGAATTTATCATTATTGTCATAATATTGAGCATATTCATCATATAGTTTCTCTACTTCTGATTTCTTTGGCATAGTAAAAAGGAAGCACTTATTTAGGAATATCAAGGTTTCGATTTAGATGACACAATCTGAAGATGATCAATTCACTGAAGAATTTATCCAAACGATTGATAGCTTCTTAGCTGACACAAACAATTTAGCTATATTAGGTGTCGGAAACAAGGATAATGGCGATGATGGTGTTGGTCTCTATATTACTGAGATGCTCCAAGAAGCCAATCTACCAGAATGGGTAACAATTTTTTATTGTGAAAGAGTTCCAGAACATTTCCTGGGTAAAATAGCTAATCTAGCACCAAACAGAATCATTGTGCTTGATGCTGCAGATATGAAGGAAAGTCCAGGAGCGATTGCCATCTTTCCTAAAGAAATGATTGCTCAAGGATTTCACTTTTCTACTCACACGTTATCACTAACAATGCTAGAAGAATTTCTTAAACCAATTGTACCTGAAATAATTATTTTTTATGTTGGAATTCAACCTAAACAAACAGAATTCATGACTGATCTATCAGAAGAATGTATAAATGCAGCAGAAGAATTTGCTGAACTATTAATTGAGAGAATTAAAAAACAAATATAACTGTTTGAGTAACTTGATTTATAAATAAGATTGCATTTGTAAAGAACATATTGAAAGGGATATGAATGAACGAAGAAGGTTTCAGGGAATATTTGTTGGAGAACAAAGTCGAGGATGAAGTGTTGCAAGGATATTTTGTTTTATTAAGAGAATTTCAGGAATTTCTGAGTAAAGAAGAAATTAGTATTGACTCAATTCCCGAAGGCAAAATAAATGAATATACAGAATATCTTGTCAGCAACAAGAATGAAAATATCCTAGAACTTTTGAGAGCTTTAATCAGTTATTCCAACTTCATTAAAAATTATGATTATATTATTGAGATTATAGATGTTGCAGAAGCATATAATGCCATGGATAATTTGTATCTTAGAATTGGAGACGAGTTCAGAGAAGAAATCCGTGATGAGATTTTTAGAAATCTTGACATTCCTCCTTTAGGGGTCCATCCAGATAAAAAACCAGCTTTCACAGAAGAAATAATGAAGCGAATGGAAGAAATAATAGGAGAGGAAAAAACGATAAAACTATTGGCGCCTTGCTTACATGGTCGTCCAATTGAACCAATCAAAAAAGATAGAGAAGATTTCTTAAGATTAAATGATATCGACGAATTTCTAAAACTAAAAAGAAAAGAATTGATTGAACGACTTGAAAAACACCAAAAAGAGGGAACATTAGAATACGCACAGTATATAGACAAAGATGTAATTGAGTTTGTAAAACACAATCCAACAATAAGTCCAGGAATAAGGGAAGGAAATAAAATTATTACAACAAAAATCCCCTATCAAGTAAAAAGACATCTAACTACTGATGATGAGAAATTGAAAAGATACTTCAGTTGTTATTGTTCTTGGGTTCGTGGTGCATTGAGGAAAGGAGAAGAAAAAGAAATTTCATCAAATTTCTGTCATTGTAGTGCAGGATTTATAATGCAATATTGGGAGATTATCTTTGACCAACCCGTAAAAGTAGAACCAGTTGAAACAGCATTAACAGGATCGTTAATGTGTAAATTTGCAGTAGATATTCCAGAAGAGTTTCAAAAATAAAAAGATTGTATCTCATTGATTCAATTATTTTTTTCTTTCTTTATATCACGAATAACTAGTAGAATTATTCCCCAAAGTACATTTAGGTTTGGTACTCTCTTCATATAATCTCTATAATCTT
>DAOVKB010000112.1:0-2141 GCA_030631995.1 archaeon
AATTTCTTTGTAAAAACATAATCACTTGTCTTGAATTTCTCTGGAATTTCTTGAAAGTACCACCCTCTTGCTTGAAGTATTAACAGATTGCTAATCATCCATGGTTCTATCTTTAGATTCTTAAAACGAAACACCTCTTCAGATATCCAATCTCCATCGGCTTCTTTAATTTGAAACCATTCATTTATTGATACAAATCCACCAGTGTACAAAACTCCATACGCTCTCTCCAAAAGCTCAGGAAGGGATTGAGTTAATTCTTTAATTAGCTCATCATCTTTTTTTTCTTGTCCATTTACAATACCATTTAGTATAGCTGTTTTTGTGTTAAAATTATCTGATAACTTTGGTTTAATTGGGGGGAATCTCTCAAAATCAGGATATACGGCATTTTCTTCACACAAATAGATTTTATTCATTACAGATCTGAACCTATATCCTCTAGTAGTTAGAGCAACTAGATAGGCGATATCTATGTTATTTATTTTATAATCTCTTTTTACAGTGTTAATTCCTTCAGTAGTATTGATTTGAGTTTTTGCGTCACCAAAGCATTCGGTTTGATCTAAAACGTCAGGAATTATGTGTGTTAGATTTGTTAAAAAGTATTGATTAGGTTTGTTGTAAAAGTCTGTGAAATTTCTTAAAATCTGTGCATTGGCATCTTTTTCAGGTAGTACCATACAAATGAAATAATCCAATCTTTCTATATAACTTATTCGGAAATTGAAAACAGTAGCATCAATTACTAAGAATCTCATCCCACATTTTCAGATCTTCTTTAGCTTGTTCAGGATCAAGTTTTGCAATGATAAATCCTGTGTGAACAAGGACATAATCTCCAACATCTAGAGGTTCCTCTAGAAGGGAAGTATCAGCTTCTCTTCTCACTCCTGTAATATCAACAATTACTCTGGTTCCTTCAAGAAATTCTGTAACCAAACCTGGGATTGCTAGACACATATATCTCACGCTTTTCTTTTTCTAGATGTAATTAACTCTTTTTATTCGGCAATTATTCTTCCCAAATAATCTCTTCGTAGGTTGCAGCAACATTGCAGGTTCCCTCATGACTAACCATGCACGCACCGATAGGATGATCTGGTCTGCATGCTTTGTTGAATAACTTACATTGATGAGGTTTAGATTTACCAATAAGTATCTCATCACAGATACAACCCCCATGTAAATCTGTTACCTGAAGCTCTGGTATATCGTATTTTTTCTTAGCATCAATATGAGCATATTTATCACTAATTTCATGTCCAGTTTCTGGAAAAATTCCAAGGCCTCTCCATCGAGCATCAGATACAACATAAGCCTCATCCAACGTTTTTAGAGCTGCGATATTTCCTTCATATTTAACCCATCGACCATAAGTGTTATCGACAACAGGAGCTTCTTCGTTTATCTGTTTGAGTAATGAAAGAATTCCCATTAGAATGTCTACAGGTTCAAATCCTGCAATAGAGACAGGAAAGTTATATTTTTTAGGAATGAATTCATATGGTTTGGTTCCTATTATTGTGGAAACATGACCAGGCGCTAAATAACCATGAAACTCTATGTCGTCTCTTTGAAGAAGTAATTCCATTGCTGGGGGGATTACTTTATGTGAAGAATATATACTGAAATTAGGTAGATTAGTTCGAACAACTTCGGCAGCAGTAACACAAGAGGTTGTCTCAAATCCAACACTGAAGAAGATAACATCTTGTTCTGGTGTCTTTTCTGCTAGTTTAATGTCATCAGACACCCCATAAACTACTTGAACATCTACGCCCCTTCCCTGAGCTTGATAAAGTGATTCAGTAGAACCAGGGACTCTCATCATATCACCAAAAGTAGTAATGGTTGCACCATGATTGTCAGCAATCCATAGAACCTCATCAACATCCTGAGCAGAACTCACACATACTGGACAACCGGGGCCTGCAATGAGTTCAATTTTCCTTGGTAGAAGGGATCTTAATCCTGCTTTGACTAAGTCATGTTCGTGAGTACCGCAAACATGCATGATTTTTATTATTTCCTTCCGTTTCTCTGTTTCGTGTTTGATTTTGGAGATTAATGCATCAACTATTTTTTTATCTCTATAGGCTTTTGTTGGTTCTGACATTTTCTCTGAATCCAATATTGCT
>DAOVKB010000076.1:0-5616 GCA_030631995.1 archaeon
CTCCAGTAGATATGAAATTAGCTTCATTAGAAGATTTAGTGAAACTGGTTATTTCAAGTATAGGCCCTGATAGGTCGGCAGGATACATCGGTCATTTTGCGGAAGCGAACCGTTCAATATTTTTTATCTTTAACACAAGCTTAGGATACTTCGATTTGAATGCTTTACCAATAATAGTTTGGGTTGCAGATTCCAAAAAACCTGAAAAATCATTTATTCGTTACAAAACTTCCCCAAAAGAAGAAATGGATTTTTCTGATGATGCTGCAGATCCAAAATGGTTAGCTATTCCTATAGTCACTTTCGAAAAGATGCCTGATTTTCTCAAAGTATGGGAAAAGGAAGAATAAAAACAGAATTATCGTTCTTAAAACTCCCATAAATCATCAAATTCATCACTTTGTTTTCTTACATCTTCTAATTGGTGCTTTAATCTATTATGTTCTCTAGTTAGTTTTCGTAATAAACCATCTATACCTCTGCTGCTTCTAGATTCATATTGACGTGATTCATTTAATCTGTGAATCTTCCTCTCAACAGATAATAACTGTTCAAAAAGCTTGTTAAATCTCGCATCTTGACCATCTCGCCAATAAAGTTCTCTCTTAAGTTCTCTTTTATTCAGCAGGTAAGCTCTGAGATGATTACCATGTCTTTGAATGTTACTTTTAAGCTCATTCATTGTTAGAGAATAGAATTTAAGTCCCTCAATTATAGATGATTTATGAATAGAATAATCAATGTAGTTTTCTATTATGTTGAAATAAGTAGATATTTGGCTCAAACTTTCTTTTCTGCCAAAAATCATGTAGGAATCTAACCTAGTTTTAAACTTGAATTTCTTTTTCACGAACATACCGTGTGAATAATGTTTCTTTGTTAAATGGGAGAGACTTATGGTTGCTTTATTTTTCAATTTTACATTGAATAATCCTTTTTCTCGCATTAGATAGAGGTTTTTATTTGTCAAAACCACAAGGAATTGTCTAGGAAGGGAAGCGTTTTTCTTTAACCAAATACGAGGTAAAATTGAAATTAACTCTTCATTCTCATCTTCTGGTAATAAATGATGTATTCGTCTTAATAATCGAAACTGGAAATTTAGAAAGTCAACTTTTTGACTTAAACTACCAAAATCTTCTTCAATTTCTGCAAACTTTGTTTCAAGTTTTTCGTCTAAAAGACCTGAACGACCTTTCAATAGATCGAGTATTTCCTCTGCTTTATCAACATTGTTTAGGTTTGTATATCGCATATAACCTATATTTCGAAGTTTCTCGTCTACCAAAGTAAATGTCTCGTTTTCAAATTTAACTAAATGATCTATAAATGTAGAAATTTTAGTTCGAAGAAGTGCAATCTCATCTTCAACTTCCCTAAATAGCATTATCTTAGCTTTTCTCATATCGTAGACTAACCTTACTAGATCCAGATACTGTTGTGTGAGATCCCAAACTTCTGTAAGCTTCTTATTTAAGAGGTTTATAGATGAGAATATTAATTGTGGTAATTGTTGGTGGTAAAGAACACCATCTTCAATATCTATTTTTTTACACCATTCACATCTATGAACTGAATCATGTCTTACAAAAGAAGCCTCACTCCCACAAGTGTGACATTTTGGATCATAACAATCATCATCGCATTCCTTACAATAATAGATACTGTTTGATATAATGATGTGGTCAGGACACAGTTTACTTTTACATGCTTTACAGTAATATTGCGCTGGGCCACTGCATAAACTACACTTTGACATTGCCGGCAAAATTAGCACTCAGCTTTTATGAAAATCTACTAAACAGATTATATTTATAGATGTAATATCTGGAGAATAGAACACAATAGAACTCATCAAATATCATCAAACTATAACAGGAATGCATCTCACCTAAAAGAAGGTCAAACCAATAGTTTTATTTTTTGAAAAGAAAAATGATGCTATCAAATAAAGGATCGAACAAAATGAAAATATCTGATAGAACTGCTAGTTTTAGTTATGCTATAAGAGATGTTCTTGCAGTTGCAGCAGAAGTGGAATCACAAGGGCACAGAGTCATTAAGCTAAATATAGGCGACCCTATAAAATACGGATTCAAGACACCAAAATTATTAACAGAACCTCTTAAATACGCTGAAGAAGAAAATTATAACTTTTATGCTGATTCACAAGGATTATTGGAATTTAGACAAGCTATAGCAGATTATGAAAATAGTAAATATAACCTAGGTATAACACCAAAGGAAGTTGTTGCTACTTCTGGAGTTTCAGAAGGAATACAAATGACTTTTATGGCTTTTACTAATCCTAAAGATCGGATTTTAATTCCTGGAATTCACTATCCCAGTTATTCCGGAAATTCCAATATTTTTGAACTAGATACACAATATTACAAAACTGTTGTTGAGGATAATTTCTATCCAGATCCTGATCATATTAGATCCTTAATGACTGAAAATACTAAACTTGTATTTTTGAATAGTCCAAACAATCCAACGGGTTCTGTTTATCCTGAAAAGATTATCAAAGAGATAGTTGATATTGTTGGGGAATATGATGCTTGTATTGTTTCCGACGAAACTTATGATAAATTGATTTTGGATGATAGATTAAATCATATTGCTACTGCAAAAGTTGCAAAAGATGTTCCAGTAATAGCTTATAATGGTTTTAGTAAGGTTTTTCTAGCTCCTGGATGGCGATTAGGTTATGCATATTATCATGATCCCGAGAGCAAGATTAAGGGACCATGGGAAGGATTGCAGAAACTTACTAGACTGCGCTTATGTGCTTCAACCCCACTCCAAAAAGCAGGAGCTGAAGCTCTCAAGAAGGATCAAAGTAGTTATCTTCCAGAAATAATCAAGGGGCTTCGAGACCGTAGAGATTTAATGTATGGAAGATTAGCAGAAATGGATGGAATTAGTGTTTATAAACCTGAAGCTGCTTTCTACATTTTCCCTATTTTGGATCTGAAAAAATTCAAATGGAAGAACGATAAAGAATTTGTTTTTGATTTTCTCAGGAAGAAACACGTTCTTTCAGTTTTTGGTTCTGGTTTTGGACCTTTTGGAAACAATGGATTCAGAATGGTTTATCTTCCAACACTGGAAGAAATTGACATCGCCATGAATCGTCTTGAAGAATTACTAAATGAAAATAGAATCTAATTCAGAATTATCAAAAAAAGTTACTGAGTTTCCTCTTCTATTTTTTTCTTCCATGGAATGGTGATTTTAAAATTCTGAGATATGGACGTTAATACTATACCAATAAGAATAATTCCAGCATATAAAATTATAATTAAATCAGGCTTTTGATCTAGCATTATTACTCCCAATATTGTTGCACCTACGGGTTCACCTAAAATTGCTACGCCTACAACAAAAGCAGGTAAATTTCTCATAGAATAATTATAAGTTGCATGCCCTATTAGTGAGGGGGCTAAGGCAGCTATTACAAAAAGCAGATAGACAAAGGATGAATACTGAAATAATTCTGTTCTATAACCTCTTATCAAACAATAGATAAGGAGAAACAATGCAGAGGATAAATTTACAATTGCAAAATAAGGCCATAGGGGGGAATCTTGAAGGATTTTTTTACCTATAAGAAAGTAAAAAGTTACTGTAAGGGCCCCAATTATTGAAAAACCAATTCCTAAAACAAGATTACCTTGTATATCATTAGTGCCAGGAGATGCAAATGCCAACAATGCCCCTCCTCCAAAAGCGATGACAATACCAAGTACACCCAACACGTTAATTTTTTCTTTGAAAAATAAGAAACCAAAAATCGCTAGAAAAATAGGTACAGTATCTACCAGAGTAGTTGATATCGCAACAGACACATAATCTAAAGAGACAAACCAAGTTGCGAAATGTATGGCTAAAAATAATCCTGCTAAAATAATCCAATGACTTCTACGTAATGTTGTTTTTTTTCCTATCCATTTATAATCTTTATTTCTGATTGAAAGAATCAAAGCACCTATTCCTGCGAAAAATGTTCGATACATTGCAGTAATTTCAGCAGGTACATCTCTTTCCAGAAGTTTAACAACTATGATTGCAGAGAATGAAACAGCTATTATAGCAATAGCTAAGAGTAGATAAGGAATTGAAATTTGAAATAAGGATTTATCTTCTTTAGCTTCAAGCGCCAAATTTGTGCACCAATCTCATCTCATTTAATGCCAGATTCATTATATGTTTTCCTAGTAGATGACCTAAATTTCCTTTAGCTGCATAGCTTTCACCAAATTTTATCACATCATCTCTTCTGCAATCTGGTGAATAAATTATAATAGGAACTGGATCTGCTGAATGATCTTTAAAACTGCAAGGACTACTATGATCTCCAGTTATCATTACAACTAAATCATCTTTGTAATTTTCTGGAAGGAATTGTGATAATTCTTTGTCCACCTTTTCTATGAATTCCATCTTTTCCTTTGGTTTTCCATCATGGGAGAAATTATCAGTTCCCTTAACATGGACAAAAACGAAATCATAATTTTGCAAAGATTTGTTAGCTAATACGAATTTATGTTTCAAATCTGTATCTGTTCCTCCTGTTAGCATGGAATCTTCAATTATATGCATTCCAAGCATCCTTCCCACTCCCTTGTAAAGCCCCCCACCAGCTATACAAACTGTTTCTAAACAATACTCTTCTTCAAAGTTTGGAACTTTTGGAACTTTTCCAGCACCTCTTATTAGTAAATAATTTGCTGGAAGTAAGCTTTTTTCAATTCTCTCTTTATTTAAATCTGCATTTGATAAGATATTTCCTGCTTTCATAGCTAAAGTTGTTAACACTCTGGAAGTTTTTTGAGCTTCGGGACTGTCATCAAGAGGAATAAATTCCAGAGGTTCTTTTCCTTCTGTATGAGGATCATTTTCCGAAACATTATGAGATAATCCTTCACCTCTGAGTACGAGAGCTGCTCTGTGCTCTGTTCCAGCTTTAAGAATTACTTGAATCCCATCTATTTCCATTCCTGAGAATAAATCAGCTAGTTGATCTGTTCCAGCTTTTATTCTTCCTGCTCTTCTATCCTTAATAATCCCTTTTTCATCAATTGTTGCAAAATTAATTCTAAACGCTATATCTCCTTCCTTAACTTCTAAACCAATTCCTGCTGCTTCAAAAGGTCCTCTTCCAGTATAATATTCATATGGATCAACCCCAAAGAGTGCCAAGTGTGCAGTATCACTTCCAGGAGTAACACCTGGAGCAATAACATGTAATAAACCATTCATACCCAAAGAAGCGAACTTATCCATATTGGGAGTATTAGCATATTCAAGGGGTGTCTTACCTTCAAATTCATGAATAGGTCTATCACCAAGACCATCCAAAACGATGAATAAGAGTTTCATACTAATGCAAAAAACTTTACCAAATAAAAATGTTCCATTCCAACATTTCTCATTGAAATCAATTTTTTAGCATTTTTCTGCAAATCGATGAATTTTTAAAGCTTTTTCTAAACAAAATACTGAGGACAAAATGATAGGTGAATTTGTTCCGAAATGAAGAATTGTTTTATACTGTTAGTGTAATTGAGGAACAAATCTCTCAAAGCGTCGTCAGAATTCTTATGAATGAAA
>DAOVKB010000038.1:0-10798 GCA_030631995.1 archaeon
ACCCTTTCGTCCAGAGATTTTTGATAATTCGCAGCAGTCTTTGATAAATCATTTAAATAAGAATTAGTTGATTCTTCAAAAGTTGTTATTATCTCATCAACAAAAGTAGTTACTTGATCACTCACTTTTTCAATAGAAGATGACAGATTATCTTTAAAAAGGTTGAAACCGTCATCTATTCCTATCTTGAGAAGTGATAAAAGACTGTCACTATTCTTCTTGAAATCTTTGAGATAAGAAGATAAATCAGAGCTAAGCTTGTTCTTCATTTCTTCAGTTTTGCCTTCTGTTTGAGTGATTAACGCACCTAATTTTTCTACGGAATTAGTCTTAGTTTTATTTAGAAGATTTACAAACTGGTTTTCATTTTCTTCAAGAATATTTACAGCCGTTTCTTTTGATTTATCTATTGCTGATTTGATTCTGTCAGTTGTTGCTTCTTCAAGTTTTTTGAGTTCTTCATTCAATGAAGCGAGAATCAATTTTGTTTTTTCTTGATGTTCATCTAATTTAGTTTCATAATTTGCAACTATTTTATTTAGAGTGCTTGTTAGCTTTTTAGTTGAATCTTGAGTGGATGTCTTTGAATCAGATTTGATCTTATTCACTACATCGCTAGTTACTTCATCAATAACCTTTTTCTTCCCTTCTGCAGTTTCAAGAAAAGTTTGAAGCTGCAAAGATAAACTGTCCTTTATTCCTTCTACTTTTACCAATATCGCATCAAGTTGGACATTTATTCTTTCATTGTGTTCTTGTTGAAGAGAATCAAAAGTTTCCTCAATCTTAAGTTTGAAAGCTTCATGATGTTCTCCAATCTTGTGTATTGTGGAATCAAAAGAATTCAAAACGTTCTCTTTAACTCTTTGAGCAGATTTAGCTATATTCTCACTGTTTGTAGAAGCTACGGTGGATGTTTCAGAATTAACTCTTCCAACAATCTCTGTTAGTTCATTCTTTCCTATGTCTACTAGTGATGATATAGTTTCAAGAAATTGTTTTGATACCCCACCTACTTCTTGAGAATGAGCGTCTACATCTTGAGTGATTTTCTCATGAAAACTGGCTAATTGTGTCCTAAAATTTTGCATTGTTTTATTCCAATCAACTTTAACCTCATCACTCAGAGTTTTCAATTCATTTTCTAAACGTAGAGAAACGTCTTCAGTTAATTTTATTTGAGGAGGTAATGGAATATAATAAGAAGTTCCTTCCGTATTTTTTGCTTTTATCTCTTTAACATATCCGCGATCCACTAATTTTTTCAATGCTGAAATTACTTTATCAGCAGAGAGTTTTACGTAGGTCTGGATTTGTCCAACAGTACGAAAACCATACTGTACAATATTTGAATAAACTTGGATTTCATCTTTTGACAATCCTATTTTTTCTAATGTTCCTTGCATTTTAATCCCTTATCTATACAATTCATTCTTTATTGCGTCGATATTCTTTTCCAATCTTTCTAAACGACTTATGAGATCTCTTTTCCTTTTCTCTGATTCTTCTGCTAGCTTAATATTTTGCTTTGCTTCAGTTTCCAAGTCAGTGAGAGTGGTTTCTTGAGTCTCTACTATTTGACCTTTAGCTTCAGATGTGGATGAAGATAAATCAGCAACAGCATCCTTCTCAACAGATTCCAATCTTGTAATAATTTGACTACTGGTTCTGTCTACTGATTCAGTTAAATCATTAACATCTTGCTCTATTGAAGATATTTTGTCTTCAATAGTACTATTTGCTCTACTTTCTATTTCGGAAATCTTGTTCTCAAGATCAGTCTTCATTACTGTAAATTTAGCATTAAGTTGTTCTTGTTCACTTGATAATAATGTCCTAGCTTCTTGTTTAATAGTATCAGACTGTTCAGAGAAAGATTTTAGTATCTGATCAACTTCTTCATTGAATCCTTGTTCAAAACTTTGAAGTTCTGTGCTATGTGCTTCTATTTGTTCTTGAGTAATTCCATCATATGTCTTGATCATATCTGCTTTTGAACTATTGAAATTCGACATTGCCACTTCATTAACATCTAGCATACCTTTCTCGTATTCAGCAAGAACATCTTGAACCTTAGTAATTTCATCTACTAGGTATTTATCCATCGTATCTGATACTCCTGAAAGTTCAGCTTGAATTCTTTTTACTGCGTTACTTACTAATTGTTCTAATTCATTCTTAATTCTGTTGAAACTCTCAAAGATGGATTCCATGTTCTCTGTTAATTTGTCACCATATTCTGAACGTAAGTGTTCAATTGATTCAAGCATAATATTCTCTGTAATGTTAATATTATCATTAAGTTGATCTTTCATATCTTCAGCGTTCTTTTCAAATGTACTGATATTGTTGTCTTTTATTTCAGCAACATCCTCTTTGGCTCCTGTAACTATTTTTCTAAAAGTGTTAATCTGGTTATTAGCTAGTCTTTCCAAATCCTGTGTATGGGAGCCTATTACAGTATTAATATTATCATTGAAAGAAGCTGTATAATTTCCAAACTTAGTCTTACTTTCAGATAATAGTGAGACAATCGATTCTCTTAGATTTCCAAGTTGACTATTGGTCTCAGTGAACTTAGAATTGATTGTTTCTTTTTGGGATTCTGTCCATTCTAGAACCAAATCCTTGTTATCAGAAGTATTTTTACTAGTTCGTTCTTCCAACTTGTTTTTGTTTTCGTCTATAAGATTCCTGAGATTCTCATTCAATGCTATGAATTTATTCTGAATTAAGGTTGTTAAAACCTGATAATATCTTTGAAGATCCAGCATTCCTTCTAAGGATTCTTTAAAATTTGTTACTTCATTTTCCAGATTTTCAATTTCCCTTCTTATTTTCTCTAAATCTTTTTCTACTCTTTCCGACATTTTTTTCACCTAAAAATCTAATTCCTTTTCTATACTCTCAATTTCAATTTCCTCAACCTTTTCTGGTTCAGGTTCTGGTTCAGGTTCAGGTTCTGGTTCAGCCTGAGGTAATTCAACCTCAACTGCTTTTTTAAATTTCATTGATTTGAAATAATTGTGATGAATACTCTCCTCATTATAAAGTTCAATTGCCTTCTTACGAATTCTCTCGTAATTTTCTTCGTCTCCTATCTTGTTATAGCAATCTAGGGTTGATTTTATATAACCCCGTATCGCATACTCGCTTTTTTCTAATGGGAGAGATAAAGATAATTTCTCAAATTGATCTGCAGCTCTCGTATACGACCTTTTTGCCTTTAATTCCTCATTTACAGTGTCATAATATTGAGCTGATTTTACATATAATTTTGCCGCAAAGTAATAGTTTTTCTCTTCAAATTCCCTTGCCATGTTTTCGCAAAAGCCTCCCGCTTGTTCTAATTCCTTTATTAATTCAAATTGCTGTACATTTATCAAAGAAAAATCATATGCTCTTTGATACATCTTTTTCTTTATGCATATATTTGCTATTTGCTTCACTTTGGATGCTACTGCAAAATCAGCTAAAGGGTCTCTAATTTTAGCAGATAGTTGATTGATTATTTCAATGGTTCCAGTGGAGGGAGCTATATCTTTGTCAAGGTCATCTAAAATGTTATCTAGTTGAACCATCAGAGTTGTTAATGGTCCGAACAATCTTATTCTAAATTTCATTGTTGTTAGAAGAGATTCTTGCATGAATCTAGCATATTTATCACCTAACCAAAGCATTCCTTTTTCTTCAAGTTTCTTCAATGTTGGAATTGAAATATAAGCTGATAATTGTTCAATAGGGTACAAATTCTCATTGTAAGAAGCCATTTCCAATAAAGCAGTTTCTTCTTCTTCATTTAGTTCAAACAAATCTTTCAAATTGCGTTCTACAAAATTTTCAAGCCCTAAACCTGAAGAGATAAAAGCAATCCCTAAATTTAAATCGAAAATTGATCTTTGACTTGTTGTTATTAAATCCAAAACTCCTTTGTTTATCAACTGTGGTGCTTTTCTTCGCAAGTAAATTTCGGTTTCTGAAATAGACAATGCTTCTACCTTAAGAATCTTAGAATTATCAGTAAGATATTTTTCATAATCGAAATCATACAGGAATCTTTCATCTAAAATGCTTGCTACAATGATATTATACTGCCGTTCTTTTAGCTCTTTAATTATAGAAGCAAATATTGGATAGAACTCATATAAATCCATTAATTTGAAAAGGTGTAAATTATCAATGAAGAAATAAAGAAAGGTACTAGTTTCTATTAGTTTTTGATTTATCTTATCCAAATTCTCGAAAAATAAATTAACATAAAATTCTGTAAAAGAGATACTCGCAGGTTTCTTAACCTCTTCATCTAGTCCAGGTAGATCATCTCCTAATCTCTTTTTACCCACTTTTTCAAGTAAGGAACGCCATTCAGGTGCTAATTCATCTATCTTATTTTTCCATTCCTTAAAGAAATCCAGAAGTCCTCTTTCTTGAGGTACAAGGTCAAAACGATGTGCAATATCTTTTCTTCCAGAAGCAGTAGTTTCAAGTTTTTGCAAAAGAGAACTTTTTCCGGTTCCTTCAGCTCCAACAATTAAGAACGATAATACTTCAGATTCGCCTCTTTTTTTCTTATTAACAAGTTCTATAAAATTATTTATTGTCTCTCTCAGACCATAAAAGTCATGTGGCTGGCATGGTTGGAAAAGACTACTATTCTCAATAGTCATTTGAATCCTCACGCAATTCTCAATTTGATAATATACGTTTTCTATTTATAAAATCTATGAATGAGTTATATTATGAAAAGATTTGGTTTGTTGTAAAATGCTTATCTATGTTATCTATGGATAAATATTCGAATTAGAAAGAAATAAAAATGCGTTTGCTAAACTATACATACTAACCTCAGAGGTGAAAAGATGACAACAGGTGAACGTTTTGTTGGCTCCAGCAATAATTCAAGCAGAAGATCTGGAAAGAATCGAAGAATCAAAAGAAGGGATCATCTTTGCGCGAAAGAGGATAAAAGAGCTTGAGAATAGCCTTATTTTTCTGAATGATTTGTATAATCAGAGTTTGATTATTTTACTTGATCAGCTTAAAGATAAACAACAGCATATTTTCTTTGCGGCATCAAGGATTTTAACTAAAAAGAACTTATCTTTGAATAAACTATCAGATATGCTTTCAGAAAGATTTGATTTATCATTCTCTACTATCAAATGGAATCTAACTAAACTTAGGGATATTGGTCTGTTTGAAACCTTTGGTGAAAGAGGAAATACGAAGACTATTCTAATGCTGACGCACCTTGGTCTCTCTCTTTATTCAAATTTTGCGCAAACTAGAAAATAAAATTGTAGAAACACAAAACAATAAATGGTAAATGCATAAAAGTAAAATGGTCGAGAAATGAAATCTGATTTCCATAAATATAAAAAATCAGGATTAATCTTAGCGGACGCTTTGAAATATGCTAAGGAAATTACAGAGCCAGGGATAAAACTCATTGATATTGCTGAAAAAGTAGAAAATTTCATTCGAAATCAGTCAGCTCAACCAGCTTTTCCAGTAAATATCTCAATTAATGAGATAGCAGCTCATTATTCACCTGTGGTAAACGATGACAGCACAATTCCTGAGGGGTCAATTGTTAAAATTGATGCTGGGGTTTCAGTAGATGGATTTCTTACAGATGCAGCTCGAACCTTCATTTTCGATGATAAATGGACTAAGATGAAACTTCTAGCTGAAACTGCTCTAGAAAATGCTCTAAAGGCTATTAAGCCGAATGATAGTGTTTTCATTGTTGGAGAAATAGTTGAGAAGACAATCAAGAAAGAAGGATATAAACCAATAGTGAATCTCAGTGGTCATTCAATGACACAATATTCTTTACATGGGGGAGTCTCAATACCAAATTACAAAATTTCAAGAGAAGCGAGAGATGATTCACACAGATTTATTCCTGGAAACGTTTATGCTATAGAACCTTTTGTAACAACAGGATCTGGAAAAGTATTTGATGATAAAAATATTACAATTTACAGACATTATAGAGATTTCAAGAAAAACGAAGTTCCTGAAGAAGTTGAGGAAATCTATCTATATATAAAACAAAACTTTTGTAATTTACCTTTTAGTTGGAGATGGATTTTTAACTCAGGTTTCAGCCTAAAACAAATTGAAAGAGCAAAAGAAGTTTTTCTTAGTAAGCACATTGTACATGGATACCCTGTCTTGGTAGAATCAAAATTTGCTCCGGTTACACAGGCAGAAGAGACTATTTACGTTAGTGAAAATGACATAATAATTCTAACCAATACAGAATAGCTTGCAGATCTCAATTAATAATTTTAAAAAAGAAAAAGAGATTAGATGATTAAATCCTCAAGTTCTCTTGGATAGGGAGTAATATGCTCTGACCCGTCTTCAGTAATGATGACTGTCTCAGAATGTCTGAATCCTCCGAACTTATATTCGTAAATCCCAGGCTCACATGTTAATACCATGCCTGGTTTCATGATTTCATCTACACCTATATCTAAAAATGGAGCTTCATGACCTTCTAGACCTATCGCATGCCCAGTGTGGTGTTGTGTTAGGTTCTTCAGACCCTCTTCTTTGAAAACTGCAATTGCAGCTTTGTCAACTGCACTGCATGGAATACCAGGTTTGAACGCTTCCAAAGCTGCATCTTGTGCTTTTTTCATTACATTAAAATATCGTTTTTGTTTTTCATTGGGTTCTCCAATAAACATCGTTCGCTCTAGTTCTGATAAATAACCAGATACATTAGCAGATGCACCTGTTACAAGAACATCACCCTTTTTGAAAGCAGTTTTTTGCAATACGGAATGAGGGATAGCTGACCATTCACCTATTTGTCCTCTGTAACCTGCACCAGCAGGTAAAAAGTTTCTAGGGATAAATCCTTCTAAATCATCTAACATTTTCTTGGAAGCTTCCATACTTGCTTGTAAAGAGACATCAACTTCATTCTTACCTTCTGCTGTATACTCTTGAAGTAATCGATGTGCCAAATCACCGTATTTAGCAGAGATTCTAATTAAATTCAATTCTTCTTCATCTTTGATTTTACGAATTTGAGGAATTAAAGCTGAATGAATCTCTGTTTTAGCTTTGTTTCCAATGAGATCAGTTAGTTTTGGTCCTTCATATCCCCAATAACTTGAAAATGAAGGTGCTTCCATTCCAATTTTTAAACTAGTGATTTTATTTTCAATGAGTTTATCAATGAATATTTTTGCAGGATGTTTTTCATCAGGGTATTCAAAGTATAATTCTCGATGAATCCAAGGTAGTTTTTCCATTAAATGTTCTTTTTCCAATCTAGGGACAAAAAACCAAGGATCTCCTAACGCTGGTAGTACAAAAGCAATTGGTCTTTCTGTTGGAATAAAATGATATCCAGTAAGATAGTAAATGGAGAGAGGACTGAAAAAAATCATTGATCCTAATTCTTTGTTCTTGCAAAAATTTTGAATTTTAGCTATTCTTTTTTTATGATTTTCTTTTGAAATTGCATATTTGTTCATATAAATTCACTCCAAATTTTTATGTGAATCCTATGACCGTACTTGTTGGAAGTACTTTACGGAGTTCAATTAAGTCAGGTTTGTATAAGTATGTTAAGCTTGGAGAATGATCCTCACTTTTGAAGTTTTCCCACGATTCTTTGTATTTATTTATGGCTTTACAAACAAGGAATTGTTCTATTAACTCTCCAGATATAACAAAAGTTCCTCTCCCTAAGTCTCTTCTTCTGATGATTAGGATTGGAAGATATACATCCTTGTATTTTTCTTTTGGACATAACTCCAGAAGGGTTTGTACTTCTTCTTTATTGATATATAGTTGATCATCTACTCTATTGAAATAATTGAGATGTCCTTGTTCTGCCATCTGAAGAGTTACACGATTCTTTGGCAGATGGTTATTCACAGAATCTATTTCATATTTGAGGAATTTACTTAGTTTATCATCAAAGCCCAATAATTCCACCAGTTTTATTCAGAATATTTCCGTGGAAAGAATATTCTATTTACTCTGTTATATACTAGGTAGGAACCAGTTAAAAATGGTATAAATAGCGAGATTAAACTCACAAAAACGAATATTATTACTGCTCCTGATAGATAACTTAGAAGTATGTCCTTGTTCTCGAAAGCTTGAGTAGCAAATATTAAGATTACAGCTATTGCACAGTTAACAATTACATCTATTAATAATGCATAAATTATCCAATTTCTAACACCTGATTTGTTCGCTGAGTAAGTTCTAGCAACCTTACCAACAAAAAATCCAACGAATATAGCGAAAGGTATACCTAAAATTATAGACAGTGAATTAATATTCAACACAGTTGTTAAATCACTAGGAAGTGTTGGATAAAGATCAAAATTCGCATCTACGAAATTTATTGATAAGAATGAAACTAGAAGATTCAACCCATAATGCAGTGTTGAGATAATTAAAGTAAATAGAGTCACAAATAAGAATTTTCTTCCTATAGAAAATTGAGTTCGTTTTGTTTCAGTGATATCAACAATTTCATCAGTTTTTTCTTTTTTCTTCTCTTTTTTCTTTGGTACTTCTGGAATTTCAGGTAGTGCAACTTCTTTAGATTCTACCTCTGGAACATCTGGAGCATCAGGGGCTTCAGGAGTACCAGCAACACTAGGAACACTGGGTAAATCCTTTACATCTGGTATTTTTTCTTCCTTTTCTGTTTCTGCTTGAGCAATTTCATGATCGCAGAAAACACACTTTTTAGTACCTTTTATATTTAGATTTCCACAATTGGAGCATCGATCAAATTCTTCACTCATTAATAAATAGTATTGGGATTGAAATTAAAAAAGTATCTGAAAAAACCTGTTTTTTCAGTAATCAACTTCATGTTGTTTAGAATCTTCAATCAATTTCTTAAACAATTTTTCTTGTTTTGAAGATAATGGCATTGCTTCTTTTAATTTTTCCAGTAAATCTTTTTCTTCTTCAGACATTTTGTCAGGGATATCATAGTGGATAACTGCAAGGAAATCACCATAATTCATACCGTAAGATGTCTTGCGTTTGATACCTTTTCTTTGTAACCGTAAAATGCTTCCTTCTTTGGTTTTCTTTGGTATCTTGATTTTCTCAGGACCATATAGAGTGGGTATGGTCAAATTTCCACCAAGGATTGCGAGTGGGAAGGGAATTGAGATTTCTACAATGATATTATCACCTTGTCTTTTGTAGAAAGGATGGGATTCAACAATTAATCGAACATAAAGATCTCCTCTTCCACCACTTAGTCGCCCCTCTTCACCTTTACTTTTGATCCTAAGTCGAAAACCGGAATCAACACCTGGAGGAATATCTAGTCTGATTTTTTCGTTTTCCTTTGAACGTCCGGACCCTCTGCATTCTTTACACGGTTTATCTACTGTTTCTCCTTTCCCTCTGCATATACTGCAAGCTTGTTGTGAGATATACCTAGTGAAACCCATTTGGCGTTCAATTGTTTCTACTCCAGATCCTTGACAGTTTTTACATGGTTTGGGAGAAGTTCCTTTTTGTGCTCCAGAGCCACTGCATTCTGTACACTCTTTCTTTATTGGCACCTCTACAACTTTTTTAGTCCCATAGACTGCATCTTCGAAAGTGATTTCATAGTTCATTAGTAGATCAGAACCAGATTGAGGTCCTGTAGGACGACGACGTTGTCTTCCACCAAAGAACATACTGAAAAGATCATCTCCCATGAAGTCATCTCTGAAAAGTGAGGAGAATAAATCGGATATTGAAGAAAAATCTCTTGCATTTACTCCAGAGAAATTAGATTGAACACCAGCAAATCCAAAACGATCATATGAAGATCTTTTTTGAGGGTCGGATAAAATCTCGTAAGCTTCACTAGCTTCTTTAAATTTCTCTGCAGCTTTTGGATCATCAGGATTTCTATCAGGGTGGTTTTCCATTGCTTTCTTCCGAAAAGCTTTCTTTAACTCGTCTTCAGTGGCATCTTTGGATGCTCCTAAAACTTCGTAGTAATCTCGTTTTTCAGACATGAATTATCACTATCATAACTTTAGAGTAAGCAATGTAAAAAAATAGAGATAAAAATATTATCGGTTTTTGAGATTTTACCGATATTATTTATTCTTCATCTTCAACAGGTTCGTAGTCTACATCGATAACCTGTTCTTCATCAATGTCTGCTTGTGGTGCTGGACCAGGTTCACCTGGGGCTCCAGGTCCATAAGGTACATCTCCTGGTTGAGGAGCGCCTGGAGCTTGGCCTGTTTCAGCGTAAATTCTTTGAGAAATCTGCATTATCTCTTGCATGAGCTCCTCGGTTTTAGCTTTTATCTCTTCAACATTGTCAGTTTCTGCAGTTTTTTTCAGTATCTCAGCTTTTTCTTCAATTGCAGATTTTTCAGAATCAGAGATTTTATCTCCCAAATCTTTGATTGTTTTTTCAGAAGTATAAATTGCTTGCTCTGCAGTATTTTTAGCATTGATAAGTTCTCTACGCACTTGATCTTCTTCTTTGTATTTTTCAGAATCAGTTTTCATTTTTTCGATATCATCATCAGAAAGATGAGAAGATTGAATAACAATGCTTTGTGCTTTTCCTGTTCCAAGATCTTTCGCAGATACTTGAAGGATACCATTAGCATCGATATCAAAGGAAACCTCAACTTGTGGTATTCCTCTAGGAGCTGGAGGGATCCCAACAAGCTGAAACTGACCCAAGGTTATATTGTCAGCAGCCATAGTTCTCTCTCCTTGAAGAACATGAATTTCTACTGATGTTTGCATATCTGCTGCAGTCGTGAATACATTC
>DAOVKB010000084.1:0-4864 GCA_030631995.1 archaeon
AGGGGTAGGTGGAGATTTTCCTGGTTTACCAACAGTTCATGAAAAATACAAACTGAAGAAAGATATAACATATTCTTATTCTTTCAAAATAATTCCTTTAACCTAGGCCTGTTTTTAGTTGAAACCCATGAATTAAATACAAACAACAGAAAAACTTAGTGAGGAGTAATATATCTATGAGACTCAAAGATGGGGATGAAGTTAAGAATTTTTCATTAAAAGATATATCCGGCAAACAAATATCATTATCCGATTTCAAAGATAAAAAACTAATGTTGTCATTCTATAGATATGCTTCTTGTCCATTGTGCAATCTTAGAGTTCAGCAACTTATTCAAATTCATGATGAACTCAAATCTAAAGGGCTTTTTCTTGTTGCATTCTTTCAGTCTCCCAAAGAAAGTATTGCAAAGTATGTAGGGAAACAAGATGCTCCTTTTTCTATTATTTCAGATCCAGAAAGAAAAATCTACAAATTATTTGGAGTTGAACACTCTTGGCTAGGTTATCTTAGAGGTGGTGTTTCTCTGTCAATGTTTAGAGCTCTTTGGAATGGTTTCACGATTGGAAAAATGGAAGGAAAAAAGAATCTTCTCCCTGCTGATTTCTTAATCGATAACCTCAAAGTGAAAAAAGCCTATTATGGTAAGACTATTTCTGATCATCTTCCAATAGATGAGATTAAGGAGTTTTTAAATTAGATTTAAAGTGTTTTCTAACATTCTCCTTCTGGAAGCATGATTATAGCAGCAATATATGTCCAGAACAAAGCTCCTCCAGTTAAGAAGATACCAATGAAAAAGATTATTCTAACTAATCCTACATCTGCTCCAATAAATTTAGCAAATCCTGAACTCACTCCTCCAATGATTTTTCCATTAGTACACTTAACCCATGTTTTAGTTACTTCAATTTCTGCACAATCTCCTTTAGGTAAGATAATTATTGCAGCGATATATGCCCAGAAAATAATTCCTCCTGACACTAACATAGCAAAAAAAACTGCGACTCGTGTTAGATTTATATCGCTACCAAGGTATCTAGCAAGTCCTGCACAAACTCCAGACACAATTTTGTCGTTTTCACATTTTACCCATTTGTTCTCTTTCATAATAGTCAAAGTATTATTGTACATTGAATCTTTTAAAAATATCCCTTAAAATTGCTTATTTGACTATTTTACAGTTTTTTCTCATATTTTGACCAAGTTTTATCGAAATTTTGAGGACCAAATACCTCTAAACCTCTTTCAGTTTTCCATATCTCTGGAGCTTCTCGAGCTAAAACTGTCACTACTCTTCCTTCTGTAAAATCATCTTCCCATGGAGTTAAACCATAACCAGTTTGAGAATCAACTACAATAATACTATCTGGGCACGAGATGTATCGCTTATTGTTCAACCAAGACAACAAATATTCGTTTTGATAGAAGATTTTGAGCTTATCATTAGCTTTATCTTCAGATTCAAGCAAAATCTCTCCTGAAGTGAACCCACCCTCTTCCTTTCTCGAGAATTTGCTGATCTTTCCTCTGAATACCTCCTTTGTCTCAGGAATTACTTCAAGAATAACTCTGATTGGATTCATTCTTATTCTAGTGGCTTCTCTTACTTTTCTTCCAAGCTCTATCGCTTTGGAAAAAGTTTTCGGGATCACTGCAGTGTTTGCTTGACTTATCGCCATAGGACATCTAGCAACGCTTACACTCCCTCCAGATAATCTAGCAGCAGTTCTTGCTATAACTTCTCCTCTAATATCGTCGACTGCAGATTCAACAATCTGGATATCACCATATGAATTAACAATTGAATAAGGTGAAATGGCTATACTCATTACCACTGTGGTGCTAATAGAAATCTTTGGCTTACTTCTTCCACAACAATCTCCGTTGACTGCAATTTTTCCCATTTGTGAAGCAACTATTAATGGTACAATACTGTTGTAGGGTCCTAGTTCTGTGGCAACAAATCCTTGAAAACTGATATTTAAAAATCTTTCAAGCGTCTTTACAGCTTTAATCATAGGTTCGTGTTCAACGCTTTCCAAACCTTCAATTAGTTTCCTTTCTTCTTTTGTAATCCCTCCGCCAACCATCCCTATTATGCAAATAGAGTCTTCTTCTTGGAAGTCTGAGAGATCAGCGATAGTGAAAAACTCTTCTCTGTCATAAATTTCGTTAATTTTATCAATCGCTTTAACATCACTCCCCCCACCACCACAAGCTAATATTTTCGCTCCAATCACGAGATCTAGAGCTTCTCTTCTTGAAAGATTTTTAATCGTCAATTTCTATCAGTTACATTGATACATCTGAAGCTTTTTATGCTTTTTCCACGCTTGTTCAAGTGGTTGATTGTTTTTAAATAGTGATTTAGATGGCATCAAATATAATAACAACACAAAAAACTGAAGGCTCGAAATTTGAAGGTATAACGAGTATAAAAGGAGAAAACGATATTTCTTCCAAACACTCTGATTACATCAATGATGAATCAAAACTAGCTGGTGGATCAGCTCGATGGTTATTTTTCCCACAAAACGAAGCTGATATTGTTGCCATTGTTAACAAGATGAGAGAAGATAGCATTCCAATAACTATCTCGGGGGGTAGAACTGGAATAGTAGGTAGTGCAGTTCCATTTGGTGGAACTGTAGTTTCTTTTGATCATATGAACAATATAATAGGTCTTGGTTATGATGAAGATAAGAAGAAATATTTCTTGAGGATGGAACCTGGTGTTGCACTGGATTCTCTAGATGAGATAATTAAGAACAAAGAATTAACGAACGAAAATAATCTCTCTCAGACAACAGATTATGTAACCAAATTCAAACAGGAGCAAGATACCTATATGTTTCCTGTAGATCCTACAGAAATGACAGCTATGGTAGGAGGATCTATTGCCGCAAATGCTTCTGGAGCAAGATCCTTCAAATATGGTGCAATGAGACCTTGGGTGAGAAGACTTAGAGTATTATTAGACACTGGAGAGGTGTTGGATATAACTCGAGGTCAAGTTAAAGAGATTGATGGTGTTTTCATCATAAAAAAAGAAAATCAAGAAGTGGAAGTTAAAATTCCAACATATCAAATGCCAAAAGCAAAAAATGCCGCTGGATTATGGGCAGAAAAAGATATGGACTTAATAGACCTCTTTATTGGTTCAGAGGGAATCTTTGGTATAATTTCAGAAGTTGATCTATGGATAACAAAACGACCAATAGGGCTTCCTAATGTTATGTTCTTCCCTTCAGAGAAAGATGCGATTAATTTTGTTATAAAGCTACGAGATGATGATGAGCTTGAGGTTGAATACATAGAGTTTTTCGATGAACACTCATTTGAATTAATGAAGAGTAGACAAGATACAAATCCAGCTTTAGCTAATCTAGCGACTATTCCAGAGGATATGAATATAGCAATATTTTTCGAAGTACCATATTCAGAAGAATCACTTGAAGACATTATTCTGAAATTAGAAGATATTGCTGTAGCGTGTAATTCATCAATTGACTATTGTTGGTCTGGATTTGATGAAGTCGAGAAAGAGAATTTTAGACTTATGAGACATGCTGTTCCAGAGATAGTCAACAGTATTATAGGAAAACGAAAACATGAGTACCCCAAATTACACAAACTAGGTACTGACATGTCAGTTGCTGATGAACATCTAAAAGAAATGATGAAAATTTATCATGAAACTTTAGAAGAGGTTGGATTGGAATATGTTATCTGGGGACATATTGGTGATAATCATGTTCATGTAAACATTCTTCCAAGGAATATGGATGAATTAGAACTAGGAAAGACGATATACAAGAAATTTGCTTCAAAAGCTATAGAATTTGAAGGATCTGTGTCTGCTGAACATGGTATAGGGAAAATGAAACATGAATATCTACAGATTATGTATGGTGAAGAAGGTATAGCACAAATGCGTTCAGTAAAAACGAAACTAGATCCTCAAGGCTTATTCAATAGAGACAATATTTTTCCATGGGTGTAAATTGAAAAACCCAATTTTTTCCCCCTTCCTTTGTTTTTTCTTTTAAATTTTCTTAAGCTCTTTCCACTCTAATCCCAATCATTAGGCCATACCATTTTATTTTATAAAATACTATTATATGTTGAGAGGAAAACTTTCTCAGCTTATGAGAAAACTTATAAATGTTCGAGAAAAACTTAACTTGGATGTCTGAGTACATTATCAAGAATTACGAAGATGGATTCGAACTAGAGCAGGAGAAAGTAGGTGTTCAAGTCTCACAAGACTGGATTAATGCCCATCAGACTCCTGCTGACCGATTGAAGGAAGTATATTCACAACCTGAATTTGATCCTGAAACAAGACATTACTGTTTCAAAGGTGATAAGATGGTAGGCTTTCTTACCTCAAAAGTATTGAAAGAAGAAGAAGGTGAAGAGAAGAAAGCTAGTTTGGTTTTTCCTTCAGTGTTGTCTGGTCATGAAGAAGCTGTAGGATTGCTTTATGATGCAGCAATAAAGACTCTTAAAGAAAAGGGAGTCAAGATAGTTGAAGCTTACGCATCTGCTTTATGTGGTAGTCAAGTTGAGCTAGCCAATAAATATGATTTCAATTATGTTAAGGATGTAGAAAATATCGTTTATTCCCTAAAGGTATCCAATATTGATGATACTGTTGATACTTCTAAAGTAAGAAAATTCGATATGGAGAAAGATGTTGAGAAGTGGCTAGAGATTATTAAATCACTTGACAATTTAGATGAAGAAAGAGTTGAAAAAATAAAGAATGAACTAGTAAGTGAAGCAGAAAATATAGTTGCTCATTTGATTATAGAGGAAGAGAACGAAATAGTGGGGACATTTCTAATCTTCAGAAAT
>DAOVKB010000058.1:0-7432 GCA_030631995.1 archaeon
ACCACCTTTCAAGTGAATTTCTAACAGATATTCTCGTAGAGAATGTAAACTTGTATATCAGTTATTTACTTCTTATCGACTATCTTCCTTATGTCTGGAAAGAAGATAACTCAAGTAAGAACTTATTAAATTACTTAAGTGGGCTAGCTCATAGATTGTTTTATCTGGCAAGAGAATATCCTTTAGGAAAAGATATTCCAAAGAACCAAAAAGAGGAGTTGGAGAAAATTCATAGTCAGTTATGCGATTTTATGGAAAGTTGTCTAAATGAAGACTTAACTCCACCTCAAGCTACAGTTACTGATACAAAATCTTTTACAGAATTACTGGACAACCTAACTAAGTATCCAAAGTATCCTCATAAAATACATGAAATCTTTCAAATATTAGCAAGCTTGTTCTATCACTTTGCATTAAATGAAACACAGATCCTAAGAGATCAAGATGAGTTAGGGATTTTTATTTCTCGATGTTTGGTTTTCTGGAAATTAGGTGTTATGGATAATGAAAAGATGATAACATGCTTCGAAAAAGCAGCTGAGAAATATAAAAATCCCCTTCAACCAGATAAATTTGAAAATATCTTAGCATTAGAGATACAAAATTACCAATTCTTACAATTAGGTATTAATAAAAAACAAGTAGAACTAATAACAAATGTTTTTTGTAAATTGAGATGTTAAACTATTCTGCATCCTTTTTATCCAAAACATATGATTTTAATTCATCAGATATTCTTGATGCCTTTTTAATTTCTGGAGCAATATAATTTAATAAATCTCTTGGAACATCCTTTCTAACAAATATGCTCTTTATTACTTCATCTAACACTTCTGGTTTCAAATCAGGATTCCTAAGCATCTCTTTAACTGCTATTATTTTTTGACTAGGGGGAACGTTATCCTCAAGAGTAGTAATCGAAGACCAAGCCATAAGTGCAGAATAAACACCCATGTCTGGTGTAACAACATCCAAAGCCATTCTAAAACGCCATTTCTTTACTTCCAAGGAAGCAGAACCAGTTGCAATCGCTCTACCCAAATTCATAGCATTCTTAAGATTAGGGCTATTGGTATACACTTTGAGTAGTTTACCAATCTCAGAGCTTACATAGGATTTGACCTCTGTATCCAAATTAATCCCCATTTTACGATTTTATAGGTTTCTAACCTATTTCTATCTACCTATGATTATTCCTTCTACTTATATATACATTCCTTTCTAATGGTTTCAAAGAGTGAAACTCGAGAAAAACCGAAACACCCTACCTTCTTGTAAAATCCCTTATCTTAAAGATGACTTTCATAATAAGGTGGTTTTGAGAAAAAATGACTAACCTTTCAGCAAGGTTAGACGTTTGGAACCCTTTTAAAAACCAATGTTATTTCTAGACGGAAGAGTTCTCTAATTAGAAAGCGTTAGAGTAATAAGAACGGCATGTAAGTCCGAAGTGTTTTTATCTTACACACCTTAAATCTAGAACCCTATTTTATGAACAAATTATAGAAAGCAAGCAATGCATAAACAGCTGTTCCTTTCCATAAAATCTCTTCATCAATGTCAAATTTAGGATGATGGTGGGGATGAATTATACCTTTTTCTTCGTTATACAAACCAAGAGCAATAAACGCTCCTTTAGTTTTATTGAGATAAAAAGCGAAATCTTCTCCACCCATTGTAAGATCAGCTTCCTTTACTTCGTCAAGTGGTTTTAAGACTTCTATCAAATTATCAACGCTCTCTGCATGATTTATTGTTGGAGGATAATAGATACCACCTATCTCAAACTCAATCTTTCCTACACATCTCCAAGCAAGACTATACCCTTCAACAATTTCCTTCATTCGTTTTAGGATGTGATTTCTTACATCATTATTGAAAGTTCTGAATGTTCCTTGCATTTTAGCTATTGTTGGTATTATATTATGAGCATCACTACCTTCTACCATCGGAATAGAAATGACTGCTTTTTCCAAAGGATCAATCTCTCGAGTGACTATCTTTTGAATAGCATTGTAAATATCAACAAGAACAGCTGTTGGATCAAATGTTTGATGAGGACAAGCAGCATGTCCACCCTTGCCTTTTATTTCTATTATAAACTGATCAGCTGAAGCAAGGAATGGTCCTTTTCTAGTTGCTATAGTTCCACTTTGTCCTTCTTGCCATACATGAATACCAAAGATTTGGTAAACATCATCAATATGTCCTTCATCCACTATTTTCTTAGCTCCTCCTCCACCTTCTTCTGCGGGTTGAAAGACAAGTTTTACTTTACCTGTTAATTTATCTTTATTTTTGTAGATTATTTTCGCAGCACCTAGTAGCATAGCAGTATGGGCATCGTGACCGCATGCATGCATCTTCCCGGGTATTTTACTGCAATAAGGTTTATCATTATCTTCAGTAACATTTAGTGCGTCAATATCTGCTCTTAAAGCAATTGTCTTGCCTTCCTTACCTGAATCTAGATTAGCAATGATTCCAGTAATTGCTGTTTTTTGTATATCATAACCAATCTTTCTTAATTCTTCTTCAATATGAGCTGAAGTTTCTACTTCTTCAAATCCTGTCTCAGGATTCATGTGAAAATGTCTTCGTTTTTCTATAACATAAGCCTCAAGTTCTTTAGCTTCATCAATAAGAAGTTGTTTAAATTCTTGAATATCCATGAGGTCTCTGAATGAAATTGTTATTTTTACTTTTCTGTTTAGCTACACAGCTCTAAAAACCAATTTCATTTTTTTAGAATAGTATTTCCAAAGATGTGGTAACCATTATGAGTAAAAACTTAAAATTAGCCCACAAGAGCCAAATCTGAATTTAAGCTACTTGAAACACAACGAGTAGAAACTTGACATTCCGGTTGTTTTATCGTTGTTAGCTTTCAAGGAGGAACAACAAATGAGTAATAATGAGTATGATATCATAGTCGTTGGTGCTGGATGTGCAGGTCCTGCAGCAGCTAAAAAAGCTGCAGAACTTGGAATGAAAGTACTACTTCTTGAGAAATCTCAAGTTCCAGGTGAAAAGAATGTTTCTGGAACTTGTTTAAATGGCGCTGCTATACTCGATCCAGATTTGCACTATATTGCTGAATGTCCTGTTGAAAGAACTATTAGAGAAATGAGAACTTATCATATCAATAGCGAAAGAACAACAGTTTTTCATGAAATTCCTTCAGAAGGGATTTTGTTACTTTCAGTAAGAAGAGACCATTTAGATGCTTGGCATACAGAAGAAGCTAGAAAAGCTGGAGCTGAGGTCAAACTTTCAACCACTGTACTGGATATTATAGAAGAAAACGATTACATCAAAGGAGTTGTAACCGATTCTGGGGAAAAATTCTTTGGAAAAGTGATTATAGATGCAGCAGGTGTGAATTCAATAGTTGGTAGAAAAGCTGGTTTAATTCCAAAAAGAAAGGGTCAGAATATGATTCTGTATGTTACAGTTGCTGTTAAACTAGGAGAAGAGATAATTAATGAGAGATTTGGTGACTGTATAGAATATTACTTATCTCCTGGAATTCAACATAAAACTTGGCCTTGGATATTCCCAAAGAAAGACACAGTCACTGTGGGAACTGGGGGATATATGGATGAAAATCTAATCAATGATGATTTTCCAAATGTGAATAAATACATGGAGAACTTCCTCAATCTTCCAGTGGTTAAGAAAAAGCTAGAAGGAGGAGTGATAACCTCTTGGGGGTTACATTTGGAGTATGACGAAGCTATTGAAAAGAGAGTAAGGAACGGTTTAATCCTTACGGGAGAAGCAGGAGGTTTTGTCATACCATTCTTAGGAGAAGGAATGCCTGAAGCATTCTTTACAGGTATGTATGCAGCTACAGCTGCAGCTGAGGCAATTAAAGCTAATGACTATTCTGAATCAAAATTAGCAGAGCGATACGAAGAGCTTATTGGTGATAACTTCTTTATGCAGGCATTTAGATATATCGCCGCTGTAAACAAAGAATCCATTTTAGCAAAAACCGATGAAGAAATTACCCATATGATGCAACAAGTAATCATGGGTGGTGGTTTTATTTCAAATGCAATTCATTCCAAATGGATGAAAGGTGTTGAGGATGAAGATTTTGAATTAATTCAGGAAGCATATGACTTTCTTGAATTGATTCAACCTTATGCTAAAGTTGACCCGGATTTCGAAAATCTATACAATGAGAGGAAGAGAAAATGAAGGTAGAAATGAAAGTAAATTACTATCCAGGTGATACTGGAGAATTCATTAAAGTGTTAGAAGACAATTGTGTTGGTTGTGGTGATTGCGCAAAATTCTGCACAAGAGATGTTTGGCAACCAGACGGAAAAATATATCGACCAGTAAACCTCAAACAATGTGTAGAATGTGGAGCTTGCTGGAATGTCTGTGAATATGACGCAGTTTTCTTCAGTGAACCAAAAGGTGGGACTGGGGTTCGCTTCAGCTACGGATAAGCAAAGGTGGAACATATGGTGAACATGGACGAAGTGCTTGAAACACTCGAAAAACAAAAAGACAAATACACTCATGAAAAAGTTGCAAAATTCTTCAAAACTTGGACTAAAAAACTTCAGTATCATTTTACAGATATAGACGAGTATTATGTAATAGAGTTGATAAAAGGGATACCTCAACCAATTGTGAAAGAAAAGCTTGATGATCCAGATATTATGTACTCGATGAGTACAGATACTTTTCTAAAACTTAATCGTGGTGAAATAAGTGGCTTCAAAGCTTATCAACAAAAGAAATTGAAAATAAAAGCCACAATGCCAGAGACGCTAAAATTACAAAAATTAGACAAACTGTAGCTAGTTTCTCTTTTTTCCTCTTTTTATTTTTCAAAGGAAAGTAGATTTTGATGTATAAGAATTCTTAATAGTTCCTCTAATTAAATTGAATTGATAAAGATGCCTGAATTAAAGGGAGTAGTGACAGGAATGGACTGCGCTAATTGTCTTGCCAAAGTCACTAAGAGTATTGAGAGTATAACAGGCATTGAAGATGTTAACTTAAATCTTGTTTCTACAAAACTTATCGTTAAATATAATGAAGATGAAGTTTCGGAAAAAGATATCATAAATACAATAAAAAAAACAGGATATGGATTTAATAGTACATATGAGCGGATATCTTTCTTTAACATCAAATATAATAAAAATCTTTTATTCTTCTTGATAGGTGTAGTTTTTCTCATAACTGCATTGCTTATGGATCATCTTTATTTTGATGACTCTTACTTAGTGTTGATTTTTTATATTCCTGTAATAGCAGTTGGTGGAATACCTGTTTATCTCAAAGCATTTGCATCGCTAAGAGTAAGAACTATAGATATAGATATTCTAATGGTTATTGCAGTTATTGGAGCAATGAGTATTCAATTTTGGGAAGAAGCTGCAGAAATTATTGTTTTATTTACTTTAGCTGAATTACTGGAAGCTTTTTCTATGGATAAGGCAAGACAATCGATTCGGGAATTAATGGATTTAACTCCTCCAACTGCAATTAAATTAATAAAAGGTAGAAAACACGAAGTAGTTCCAGTGGAAGATTTGGTAGTAGGGGATAGAGTTAGTGTTAAACCAGGAGGAAGAATACCTATAGATGGAAAATTAGATTGGGGAAAGTCTTATGTTGATCAGAGTCCCATAACTGGAGAGTCTACACCAATATACAAAGATGTTGGTGACAAGGTTTTCTCAGGTTCAATAAATATCGATGGCTACATTATCATCAGAGTAACGCAAATGCCTGAAGAAAGTACAGTTGCTCGAATTAGACAACTAATAGAGAAAGCAGAACAACAAAAATCTAAACAAGAACAATTTATCCAGAAGTTTGCAAAATTTTACACTCCAATAATGGTTATTATAGCTCTCTCTGTTTTCTTAATACCAGGCATTTTCATGAATATACCAATTGACATGGAGACTCTGAGAAACTGGTTATATCAGAGTTTAGTGATCCTGGTTATTTCATGTCCATGTGCATTAGTGCTTTCAACACCAATAACTGTAGTAACCGCAATTACAAGAGCTTCAAAAAAGGGTGTTTTAGTAAAGGGAGGTAAATATCTAGAAGTATTATCCTCCATTAATGTTGTTGGTATGGATAAAACAGGAACTCTTTCCACAGGTAAGCTCAAAGTATACAAAATTGAAGCTCTAGAAGGATATTCTGAAAACACGATTATAGAAATTGCATCCAGTCTTGAATCACATTCAGAGCATAAGATTGCAGAAGCTATTGTAAATTACGGAAAAGAGCATGGTGCTAGAGGACTTGGATATAAGGATGTAAAGATATTTCCTGGAAAAGGAATCAAAGGTTCAAGGAAAGGTAAAGAATACTACATTGGGAGTGAAGCACTTGTCAATGAAGCTTTAGGAACTGAAGCTTGTGACCTTGAATGCGAAGAAACAGAAAGTATCGTTAGTTATGTAGTTGAAGATAAATCGGTTATAGCTCATATTCATATGTCCGATGAGTTAAGACCTGAAACAAAAGATGCGATATCTTCTCTAAAGAAAACCGGTGTAAAAGACATAATTATGTTAACAGGAGATAATGAGGAGGTCGCAAGTAAAATAGCTGAAGAATTAGGTATCTCATATCAAGCTGAACTTTTACCAGAAGAAAAAGTTGATTCTGTGAAGCATCTTAAAGAAAAATACAAGCTAGTTGCGATGGTAGGTGATGGTATAAATGATGCACCTGCATTGGCTTTGTCAGATGTAGGAATCGCAATGGGAGCTGCTGGAACTGCAATTGCTATTGAAACAGCTGATATTGTTCTATCTTCAGATAATCTGTTTAGTCTCCCCTATCTTTTCAGATTAAGTAAACAAACAAAAAGAACAATACAGACCAATATTTTCCTATCGTTGTTTATCAAATTCATGTTCTTTGTTTTAGTCTTTCTGAGTATATCAATTATAACTGTAAAAACATTCTTTGGGGATTCGCTATTATGGTTAGCTGTACTTTTTGGTGATATGGGAGCTTCATTGTTAGTAATTCTTAATGCAATGAGAGTTGGGAGAAAGAAATTTGAAAAAAGTCAGAAAGAGAAAGAAAATTAAGTTAATAAATCTTTAAGCAATTGGAAAGATGGTAAGGAAGTATGAGTAAGCCAGACAAAGCATTTAATCGAAGGTTTATCTATGTCCTAATTGGACTTTTACTTGTTACATCAATATTTGTTGTGATATTATTCAGACCTGAACCAAGTAATCCAGGAAGCGTTTTTACAACTTCTCTTAGGTATTATACAAGAGGTACTGAAAGAGTATATTACCCTGATTATGCAAAGTCGATAATACAAAGCATAAGGGAGATAGGGATAGACGTCACTAATTATGAAACTGAATATAGTGTCTTCTTGAACAAAGTTGTGGAAAACAAGGAATTTGATCTTGCTATA
>DAOVKB010000022.1:0-16395 GCA_030631995.1 archaeon
CTATTCTAAAATGGCGCAAAGATCTCGGTGTAATGTATGATTTAGATGAAAACGGGAATTTTATGGTACTTTCAGGTGGAGGTACATCAAGATCTAGAATGCATAGTGCAAAGGATTATACTGGATTAGAAATCTTTAGAGTTGTAAGAGATGAATTCAGAAATCTTAACATTCCAGTTCTAGAGTTCACTCCTGCTATAGAACTTCTAACTGATGAAACAGGTAGAGTTGCAGGAGCTATTCTTTATCATCTTGAAACAAAACAATATTTCGTTGTTAAAGCGAAAACCACAATTATGGCTACTGGAGGATTTGGAAGACTTCACGTTGCAGGATTTCCAACCACAAATCACTATGGGGCGACCATGGATGGAGTACTTATGGCTTATAGAGCTAATGCAAAATTAAGAAATCTTGAATCAACTCAATTCCATCCAACTGGAGCAGCATATCCAGAACAAATTGTTGGACTCCTAATAACTGAAAAGGTTAGAGGTTTAGGAGCTCAAGTATTAGGAAAAAATGGAGAACAGGTTTGTTATCCATTGGAACCTAGAGATGTTGAAGCTTCTGCGATTATTAGATGTTGTAATAGTACAGATAATTACCTCGAATCACCAACTGGTATGAGAGGAGTATGGTTAGATTCTCCCTTAATTGAAGAAATTAGAGGGAAAGGTACCATAAAGAAAAATCTAGCAGCAATGGACCGTATGTTCCAACGTTTTGGTATAGATATAACAGTAGATCCCATTCTTATTTACCCATCACTCCATTATCAAAATGGAGGAATTTTACATGATGAATGGTGTCATAGTTCCATTCCTGGACTGTTAATAGCTGGAGAAGTTTCTGGAGGAGTTCATGGTAAGAATCGTTTGATGGGTAATTCACTCCTTGAAATCAATGTTTTTGGTCGTCGAGCAGGCATAGAAGCTGCGAAAGAAATAAAGAAAGCTAAAGTAGGAAAACTATCTTTAGACCATGTGAGAAAGAATATTTCAACATTAGATTCTTTAGGTTTGAAGGAAAAACGTTATGCACCAATGCTCTTGCCTGAATATAGAAGTGATCTTGTTATAGATCGTTTAGTGCAACTCTACGAATAATAATCTCACTTCTCTTTTCCTTTTCTTTTACTAAGAATTTTTTTCAATATCTTAACATTGAAAACTTTTCCATGAGATGGAAATATTTTTTCTACTCCATGATCAATAATTTTCTGCCAACTTGAATATATTTGCTCCATGTTTTCAGCAATGATAGGTTGATATGAAAAGGATAATGGAGGAATTTTCATAGTTATATCTCCAACAAAAGCATATTTTGAATCCATAATCACAGAAATTGAGCCCTTGGTATGTCCGGGGGTGTGAATAACCTTTCCATTTACACCATATTCTTCCAATGAATACTCATCTGTAATTATAATATCAGGTTTAATTGGAGTAACTCTGATTTCTCTTTCAGGGTTATAGAACTTCTTTAGTATCCAACTAGTAGGAAAAACTTTTGGGCTTATTCCTGCATTTAGCAGAAAACCATCATGTTCATGAATAAGAATAGGTGCTTTGGTTTTGTTTTTGATAGCTTTTAAACTTCCAACATGATCTTGATGACCATGAGTTATGATGATGAGCTTGATGTTCTTAGGTTTTAATTTTTGCTTTTCCATATATTTCCAGAGTTTATTTTCGCTATTTGGCAGACCAGCATCAATCAGAACTAATCCTTTTTCCACCTCAAGAAGGTAAGCTTTAGCAAATCCAAATTTTATAGTATGTACATTAACCAATTATTCACTTCCAACAACAGTACTGCACTATTGTATATTTTTAGTTCATTCAATCAGTTTTTAAATTATATTCATGTTGATGAAAATACGAGAGGTCAAATTGATGAAAAAGGGTTCTGGCATAACTTATGGGATACTTCTAGTCTTAGTTGTATCTCTAGCCTTATCTACAGTTCATAAAGGTCTAAGCCAAACTGATGATTCTAGTCAAAATCCTAAATATGAAATGATAAAAAAATCAATGAATTGGACCTCTACTCAAGTAGTTTCAACAGTAAGTGATGGAAACTCTCTCCGTCCGGACATAGATGTTGATAAGGATAATAACGTGCACGTTGTATGGCAGGACCCAACTATACAGATTGGTGCTGGAGCAGATTCGGACATACTATATCGTTGTTGGAATAGTACAACTAGAACTTGGTTAGATACTGAAGTAATATCTATTGGGAGTGGTGTAGCTTCTGAAAGTCCTAAAATAGTATCTGATGAATCTGGAAACTTGCATGTTGTTTGGTTTGATTGGAATTCTGGAACAGATAGTGATGTATACTATAGTTTATGGAACAGGTCATTAAGTGTTTGGAGTTCTCGTGTATTGGTCTCTGTTGAGAGTTCTTTAGCAGCCTTATGGCCAGATATTGCTGTTAGGAATGGAATGGTGTTCTTGGTTTGGCAAGACAATACTAATTACTTAGGTAATGGAGTTGATTATGATTTACTTTTCAAAAAACGTTTCACAAACGGTACATGGACAATAGCAGAAGTTATCACTACTGAAAGCTCTTTAGTTTCTCGGTTTCCTTCTATTGCAGTTGATACAGATTCCAATATTCATGTTTCATGGGATGATGCGTATAATTATGGAAGTTCTGGTACTGATCAAGATGTTTACTATAAATTAAGGAATGCTACAACTAAAATTTGGACGCTACCTACAGTTATATCTACAGAAAGTCCCATCAAATCTGAAAGATCGGATATTGTTCTTGACAATCTAGGGAATAGATATATCACTTGGATGGATTGGACTAATTATAACGGATCAGGTGCTTCTACAGATATTTTCTACAAAAAATGGTCTTCAATTTCAAAATCATGGAGCTTAACAGAAGTTGTTTCAACTACTAGTTCTGGTCCAGCTTTTGTACCTAATATCTTAACAGATGGTTACAACAATCTCCACTTCGTTTGGTTCGATGAAACAAATTATCAAAACTCTGGAGCGGACCAAGATGTGTTTCATAAGATGTTGAATTTTACTTCCAATAGCTGGAGTCAAGTAAGTGTTGTATCGACAAACGCTGCTGATGATTCTTGGCGACCTGTAGCTGCTATTGACAGTTTAAATACAATTCATACAGTCTGGATGGACAGAACTCCTAATTTTGGAGGGTCTGGAATCGATATAGATATTATGTACAAATATGGATATGATGTCGAATTAATCAAGGAAATTGAAGAATTAACAATCTTTAGTTCTCCAAATGATGTAACCTACCAAGTCACTACAACTGGTCATTACTTATCCTGGATTGTATTGGATGAAAATGTTACAAATCCTGTCTACACCATTTACAGAAATACAACTTGGATACTGAACCAAACATGGCAATCTAATATACTCATCAACTACAATATCGATGGATTGGATGTTGGAGTTTACAATTATATCCTCTTTGTATATGATGGATGGGGGAATCAAGTAGCAGATAATGTAAAAGTTACAGTTGTAGCAGAGTTGGATGAACCTGAAGACACCCCACCTAATTTAGAGTTTCTGAAGGAAATAGGGTTTGGTTTGCTTGTAGCATTTGGAACAGTTGGTTTATCTATGCTAATAATCAGGAGGTTTGGAAAATGACAGTAACTAAAACAAGTCTCCATAGAGTCGTATCTTGGTGGTTAGCAGTTTTTTCCGTTGTAACTATTGTTTTAGGATACGCAATTGCAAGACATTGGGTTGCTAATGTTATCCTCTATACTCGAATTCATATGATTTTCGAGTGGAGTTTCATTTCCCTCATGTTGTTTCATATAATCTATACACTCATCTTTGTTAAAATAAAAAGTAGGAGATTATTAGCCAATCCAAAAAAACACTGGATAAGGTTAATTCAACAAGCTACAAAATGGTTGATAGTTGCTTTTGCTACTCTGATGATTCTTGCAGGATTAAATAGGTATGAATGGGCCTCTAATGCTTTTAACTGGTTTCCTTTCCGATATCACAGATTGTTTGATATATTTCTTGTCTTATCAATAATTATTCATGTTATGACTGGAGCTAAAATCTTCTTTAATAGGAAGAAGATTAAGGATTGGTGGATTGATGTTCTAATCCTCCTAATGGGTGGATTGCTCATTGCAGGAACCTTATATCTAGAAGTCACCAGATCTCTATTAACTGTTATCTAAATGTGTATTTTGGTAATTGGCTTTTTGAAAAGATTTTTATTATTCCTTTCTTATTTCATATGATTTTATGCAAAATACAATGATCTTCCTAAGACATGCAAAAGTCCAATCAGACAATGAATCGCATTCTGAAAAATGGATTTTATCAGATGAAGGGTTAAAATACATAGAAGAAGTAATGACTGCAGGAATTTTTGATGATGTCGATGTGATAATCTCTTCTACTCAAAAAATGTGTATCCAAACAGCTTATTTCCTTGCAGATCGCTTAGGTAAGGAAATTATTACAAATCCAGACTTAAATGAGATTGAAAAAGGCACTAAACTGATAGAAACTTCTGCTGAATATATGGAACTTGCTGAAACTGTTCTAACAAATTATGAAAAGAGTATTGCAAACTGGGAACCTGCAAATAAAGCTTACAAAAGATACCAATTGGCTATTGATAGAATAAACAGTGAGTATAACCATAAGAAAATACTGATTGTAAGCCATGGTATAGTTATGACTCTTTATTTCACTCAGCTGTTAAAGGAACCTCTGTCAAATCTATTCCCAAGGTATAAATCACTAAAACAAAGCGCATGGGGAATAGTCAAAGACAATGAAGTAACCAGAGATATAACTGGATAGGATTACACATTTTATGTCAAATGAATTCATTTTCTTAAGACATGCTTTAACAAAAATAGATCCATCTAAACCAGCTGATCAATGGGAACTATCTGAAGAAGGTATCAGGAATATCAAAGAGATAGTACTAAGTGGGGTATTTGATAATGTGGATTTAATAATAGCATCTGCAGAAAATAAAGCAATACAAACAGCTTCATACATTGCTAACAAAATAGATAAAAAAATTGTTACAGAAGCTAGTTTTAATGAATTAAACAGAGGATTTTCTTTTAAAGTAAATAAGAATGAATATGATAAGATAGTTGAGAAAGCTCTGATTCATTGGGAGGAATGTATCGATAGCTGGGAATCAGCGAGGAGTACTTTGGACAGATTTCTAGAAGGAGTAAAGATAGTAAATCAAGAGTATTCTGATAAGAAGATAATTGTTGTTTGTCATGGTATTAATTTGTCACTTTACTTTGCTCATCTGTTAAATATACCTGATAATCAGTTATTCTTACGTTGGAAAAACCTTGAATTTTGTGCTTGGGGTATTGTAAAAAACAAGAAAGTAGTGATAGATATTGTAAAATAAGAATATTATGGTTGTATACTAGCCAGACGTTTCTTTACCCAAGAAGAGAGCCATTTCTGTGCCTTCTTATGAATTTCTTTATCTTCTTTGTAAACACAAGTAACTAATCCAGGTTTAGGTTTGCCAGGATGTACATACATATTATAGATGCAAGAATTACAGGAGATACACTCTGTTGTATCACCACCTCGACCTTCAAGCCAGCGATTAGGTAAATCTGGTTCACAGATTAAAGGTCGAGAGAGTGAGATAAAATCTACTTTGCCTTGTTTAACAATTGACTCTAATCTCTCTATATGTCTATTACCACCTACTAAGATAATTGGTATGGAGAGATCCAATTTTTCTGCAAATTTGAGGAAATAGCTTTGTTTCTCAGGATCTCTAATACGAGTATGAGACTCAGGTGCAGGAACAGGTCTAAAACCGAGTTCTTCTTCGCTTCTAAAGAGACAGTCCCACATACCTCCACTGACTTCAATTGCATCTACATTTGCTTTTTCAATCTCTTTTGCTAAAATAGGAAAGGTGTCAATATCGGTTCCACCCTCTACAAAATCGGTACAGTTCATTTTGATAAGAATAGGAAAATCACCAACAGTTTCTCTCGCTTTTGAAACTATTTCCTTGATAATTCTCACACGTTTTGATGCTGAACCTCCATAGATATCATCTCTCTGATTTGAATATGATGAAAGAAAGCGACTTAACAAACCACCATGAGCTGCATGAAGTTGGACTCCATCAAATCCTATTATTTTCATCTCAATAATAGCTTCAACAAAACTATCAATAATATCAAAAATCTCCTTTTGATTCAATATTCGAAGTTTCCTTTTGGAGAAAGGGGAACCAACATCTGAGGGTTTTGCGTTGATGTTACCGTTTTCTAGTTGTGCAATTATTTTGCATTGAGGATTTACATCACGTACTGCTTGAATCATTCTCTCTAAATCTTTAACACAAAGATCAGAGAAAGACAATAACCAATCACCTGGTTGGTCTCTAGAAGTTCTTTCTCTAAAAACAGGAAAACCACCAGTAATAATCAATCCAATTCCACCAAGAGCAAGATTCCTATAAAGGTTGAGTACTTCATCAGTCATCTGTCTGATAGATAGGATAGAAGGATCCCAAGTTGAAGAACGAACCAATCGATTTGGTAATTTGAGTTTACCAATTTTTCCTTCTGAAAAAATAGCAAAATTATCCCTTCTCATTAAATATACCTCCAAAGAATATAATTTGAATTATACTTGTCAAGTTTTTTTATCTGGAGCACTTATAATAATTATCAACAATGGTATTAAGAGAAACTAGATACTGATTGAAAATAATTTCCTTGATGTTTCTGTTTCTTCTTTACTGGTTACAACTAATCTTTCTTTCTTAACTATCTTGAATGATTCTTGGATGTCCATAGTTTGCATTCTTGCAGAAATGGGGATTTTTTTCTTCTCTAAATCCTGAAATAATATTGCTTGTTTGGTGATTTTTTCTTGTTCTTTAATGATTTTCAGAGCTAAACCTTCCAATCCTCTCTCATTAGCTACTTGGAAAGCTTCGGATAACAATGCTCTAGCTTTCTTGACATCTCCATCAATTAATGCAAGCTGGGAAAGCAACCATGAAGTTTCCACAAATAGAATGCTGGAATTATTATCTTTTGATAAACTAAGTAATGTGTTAGTAAACTCATAGATCTTCTCGAAAATTTCTTTTTTATCAGTTTTCGCTAGTTTCTCTAGAAGAAGCTCACTAAGGTTGAACAGTATATCCACTTTCAAAGCATAGTCTATTACTTCTTCTAGAAGTTGTTCAAAGATAAGTTCAGCTTGATCTCTATCTGCATCTATAGTACTATTTTTTAGAATTAAAGCTTTTGAAAGAAGATATCGTTGATAGGAATCTTTGTCATCTATTTCATCTTTTATGGTTTCCAATTGTCTAAAGAATTCTTTAGCTAAATCCAGATTACTTACTTCAATAGAAAGAGAAATCAAAAGTAATAAACTACCAGAGTAATATTGTTTAATCCCTACTTCTTCCAGAAGTTGATGGCTTCGTTTAAAGGTTTCAAATGCTTTGTCTATTAATCCTTTATACCAATAAATTTTTCCTAATTCTCGATGATACCAAGATAATATATTTTTTAGTTCTTGTTGTTTTTCGAGTAGAGGTAATTGTTCTTCAAAAATCTCCAAAGCTTCATCTAATTCTCCCCTCAACAAATGAAGCTCGCCAAGGTTAGCTCGAGCAAATGAGAAGTATTGCAAGTTCTTGTCAATATAGAGTTGATAGCTTTCTTGAAAATATTCTCTAGCTCTATCTAACTCTCCTAATAGTCTGTAAGTCCAACCAAGATTATTTAAATTTATTTCAAGTAGGTTTTCATAATTTTGCTCTCGATATGCTTTCAGACTTTCTTCATATTTTTCTATAGAATGACTCAACTCCCCGATATTAGCATAATATATACCAAGTTGAAAATTTAAAAAAGCTTTATCTCCTCTGCTATTCTCAAACTTTTCGTACAATTCTCTACGTTGTAGTATATTTTGATAATATGATTCCCATTGAGAAGTATAAAAATAAATAATTGATATTATTTGTAGTGAAAATAGATAAAATATATCATTGCCTAGTTCTTTACTTAATATCAGATTTCTCTCAAGAGTTTCGAGAGCTTCTTCATATCTATTTTTATTATTTAGCATAAATCCAGTAAAGATTTGACTCCACCAAATACCTTTCTTATAATCTATTTCCTTACTCACTTCCAAACTTTGTTTGAGCATTTCAAGATTAATATCTAGATCATCATCTGAAACATCAATACCTACTCTAATTTTTGAAAAGGAAATCCATGACTCACAAATAAGCATATGTATTTTCATCTTCAACTGTTCTTCAGTATTAGTTAATTTGATATTCTCAAATATTTCCCTCATCTCGGTTATTGTTTCTACTACTAATTGCTGATCATCTGATAGAACGGAATTCCAAGTTCTAAGGAATAAACTATTAAGATTCAATTTTTGAAGATCTAATTTTTTGCATTCTTTACTAATCTGATTTAACAAATCAAAAGAAGCTTGGTGTCTATCAAGATTATATTCGGCAACTCCCAACCAGTATATAGCTTCTCCTTTCAAAAGCTTAGCTCTTAATTCCTCTTCTTTTGAAATTTCTTTCTTTTTAAATAAAGCATCTACTCTATCTATTACTTCATAACATTGCCCTGCAAGTATTAAGTTTTCTAGCTCTTCTAGCTCTTGTTCGATTGATGTATTCAATGTGTCCACCTTTGTGAATCAGAATACTATAGTTTTACTCAGTAATAACTTTTTTCAGAAGAGGAAAATTTCCAAATAGATTATAAATGTAAGAACCTGCCCTTCTTTATGCAGAAGTTTTCTTTTTACAATGATATAGAACTAGAAGATGAGGAAGTACAAATTCTTCAAGAATTAGAGGATTTTATAGGAGAGAGAATTCCTTTTGTAAAAAGTGCTGCAATGTATAATCATGGTTTTTCTTTTGAAAACAAGAAAGTTACTAGATTAAGTTTGTTGAAGAAGGGATTAGAATCACTTCCTGATTGTATAGGGAATTTTAGAAATTTACAAAGACTATTCCTTCGTGATAATAAACTGAAAACTCTACCTATGTCTATTGGAAAACTGACTAAACTAGAGTATTTAGATGTTTTTAACAATCAAATCGAAACTCTACCCGATAATTTTGGAGACATGGTTAACCTTCAAAGTGTCGACTTGTCAGTTAATCAAATTCACTATCTTCCTCCAAGTGTAGGAAATCTGAAAAAAATGCATAAATTTGGTCTCTATAATATTCAACTTAAAGAACTACCAGTGAGCATTGGTAATCTGACTAGTTTACAAACTTTTGGAGTTTGGAAGAATGATTTGGAAAGCATTCCTGAATCTATTGGGAAATTGACCAAACTTCAGAAAATGTGGTTACAAGATAATAAACTTATATCATTACCAGAAACTATAGGGAATTTGACTAATCTTGTTGAGTTGCAGATTTTTAACAATCCGTTAAAAGAACTACCAGAAAGCCTTACGAAGCTTAGAAATTTAGAAAAATTAGGAATAAACAAAAAAAACACACGAAATCCTATAGGTTTGTCTGATAAGCTAAAAGATTGGGTAGAATATTTAAAATCTAAGAACTGTAAAGTTAACGCATAACTGTGAATCAGATGAAAGGGAAGATTGTAGGAATATTAGTGGAAAAACTTGTAGGGGAAGATACTTTGTCTGATGGTCCTGAATATTATCTTCAACCTCTAGACGAATATAAAACTAGATGGGAGGAGATCTTGGTAAGAAAAAAAACCAATATGTGGCAAAAGGATCCAGAACTTCACAAATTTATTGATAAAAAAGTTGAGATAATTGGAGAGGTTATCGAGACAATCAATTCTATTACTATAGATTACATTAAAATTAGAGAAATAGATTAAGAATAATTACTGTTTTTACTCCGTAAGTAATTTAGCTGTGTTTTCGTATGTTTTAAGGAGTTTAGCATTGGATTCTTTTATTAGAAATATAACAAGAATCAGAGCGATTGCACCAAAAGCTATTGGAAAAATAGGGAGAACATATAATCCCTGTGCAGAAATGTCCGCGATAAATGCTCCAAGATAAGAACCTAGATAGAGGAAAATTATATTTTGGAAGGAAAGAAGACTCATTCCTCTCGCTCTCTCCTTTATATTAGTTAAATCTGATATAATAGCATTTGATGTTGGATTTCTTAATGCATAAAGTGGATAACAGTATAGGATAAATACTGCTATCCAAAAATTTGATAAAACATAAATCAACGTAAACAACACTGGGTAAACTAATACTGCAAATATAAGCACAGGTCTTCTTCCTTTCCTATCAAGAAGTATTCCCAAAAAGATTTGAAAAATCATTCCGATGAATGTTGCTAGTGTGTTTGCTAAGGCAATAAAGTTGTTTGGAAGGCCTACTCCTTTTAGATAGACAGAAGACATAGTGTTAAAAGGCCCGATTCCAAAATCTAAGACAGCGAGAGTAAGTAATAATAAGATTACACTGCTGCTGGTTAGTATCTGCCAATAATTTCTCGAATTATTAGTTGTTCGTTTCATTTCAAGATTTGTTGAAGATCGATTTTTCTGATTCTTTGATTCATTCAGATTTTTGTTCATGAATGTGTCAACTTCTATGCCTTCATCATCACTACCACCTGGTTTTGTAGGAGAAAATAGAACAGTAATACCAGTTAATAATGCAAAACCTGCTCCAAAACTTAAACTACCAACCATTCCAAGATTTGTATAGACTACACCTGAAACACTACTACCTATCATCCACCCAAGACTAGCAAAGAACAATTGAAAACTAGAAACCTGACCTCTTTTGTCTGGATGACAGATTGTTGTACTCAATGCATTGTGTAAGATGTAAAACACATTATGGAAACTGAAGGTAGCTAGAATGAGTATTATTTGAAGGGCAGAATTATTAAAGAAAATAAGAAATATGCATTGTGCCATCAATAGGATTCGAACAAAAAACATAATTTCTTTTCTTCGTCCAATTTTATCAGAGTAACTGCTCAATAAAGAACTGCCAATTATAGAAATAAATGCTGGAATTGAAAGTACGATAGCTAACATAAGATAGGGATAATTAAAACCAGCTTCAGGTGTGATTACTTCTTCATTTAACCATATTGAAAAGAAAATCCAGTAACTTGAGATTGCTAGAGCATCAAACATATATGCAACCAAGAGGGGCATTAAATTTGCTGAAGGGATATATTCGCTGAATCTAGTAGCAAATTTAGAGCTCATGATTAACAATATCGGGAAAACTGGATTAATTTTAAAGTTTTAGATGCGTTTCAAATTTTTATTTAACCAACAAGAGTTTTTTCACGATAACATTAAATTTGTAAAAAAGATTATTTTCTTATGAGCGAAATAGTAATCCATAATGGTTTGATATATACTGAAACTGGACGTATCAAAGCAGATATTCGAATCATTGATGAAAAAATCAATGAAATCGGTCAAGAATTGAAAGCTACTTCTGAATCTGCAAGGGAGATTGATGCTGGAAATTTAGTGATTATGCCAGGAGGAATAGATCCACATGTTCATCTCTCATTACCTGATTATGTTTCAGAGGAATTCCGATGGTCTGATGATTTTGAGAGTGGATCAAAAGCAGCAATTGCTGGAGGAATAACCACTCTTGGTTGTATTTCAGTTCCAGATAAAGAAGAAACTCCATTAGGAACTATTGAAAGGGAAATGAAATCAATTACAGAGCATGCAATAGCTGACTTCATTATCCATCCAGTAATATTCACCCCAACAGATGAAACAATTCGAGAAATACCCAAATTGATGGAGAAGGGATGTAACACCATTAAGATCTTCATGGTTACGGATGATTATGATGCCAATGAGGAAATGTATATAAAAGCAATTCAAGCTGCGAAGGATAATGAAATGCTTTCTATGATACATTGTGAAGATAATAAAATCATTAAAACAACTTGTGAAAAGATGACTGAGGATGGGAAGGGGTCACTGAAGTATTATGCTGATAGTAGACCTGTAGAAGCAGAATCGGTTGCTACAAAAAAAGCAGTTGATATATCCAATTCAACTGGAGCACCCATTTATGTTGTTCATCTTTCTTCAGAACAGGCTCTCAAGATTTGTGAAAAAGCTCAAGCTAAGAATATTCCAGTATTTGTTGAAGGACGACCAATTTTCCTCTATCTAACTCGAGAAAAATATCTTGAACCGGAAGGAGCATTCTATGTTGTTCAACCACCACTAAGAGAAAAATCAGATGTAGATGCACTCTGGGGAGGAGTGAAAAAGGGTTCAATAAGTACAGTTGCAACAGATCATGCACCTCACACTCGAGAACAAAAACTGAATCCTGAACTTAATATCAGTAAACTGGTTCCAGGGATAAATGAACTTCAAGTAATGTTGCCAATGTTGTATTCAATAGGAGTTGCTTCTGGAAAAATTACATTGGAAAGATTTATTGAATTAACATCAACGAATGTGGCAAAATTATTTGGTCTATATCCAAGAAAAGGAACCATACAAATTGGTTCTGATGCTGATCTTGTTCTTTGGGATTTAGAAGAAGAACGTGTTATTAGAGATGAAGATATGTTCTCCCAAGCAAGATTTTCTGTTTATAATGGACAATCTTACACAGGATGGCCTAAAGTAACTATTAGACGTGGACAGATTGTCTACAAAGATGGAAAGATAACAGCAAAAGCAGGAACAGGACAAGTCATTCCAAGAAAAGCAACACAGAAGTTGAAATGATTAAAAAAGAATATGTTTGAGCAACTATTCTGTTCGGTCCCAACTTCCACATATAATTATTTTCTTTGAGATTGTGGTTTAAAAACATCATAGATAAGAAATCTCAAGTTCGGACGTAATTTTCTATTAGTATTAATGGTTGACTAATTGCTTCTAATAACTTTGTATCCAATTTTCCTTCATTAATTACCTGTTTTCCAGATTCATATGCTGCTTTCTTGATTTTTTCTAGTTTTTCTTCTTGTCCTTGCATATGCTTTATTATTGGCGCATGTGGTCTGAGGATTGAACCTAGAAATTCACGTTCAGCATGAAAGCAAAATTCTTTCATATAATCCAAAAGATAATTAAAATTCTCCAATTCCCAATACGCACAACTGGAAACAAGAAGTATTTTTCCATTTTCATGTTTTCTTCGCATGGGGTGATGAGATCGTCCATCTTGAAGAGTAACAAATGGTTCTCCCCATGGAATTAACATTCGATCCATAAATGTCTTCATTGGTCCATTTATTGTTGATAGGTAAAGAGGCGTTGCAAAAATCCAGATATTTGCTTCAAGTAATTTTGGGTGTATAGCTTTCATATCATCCTTCTGAAAACAATCAATATTATTGATTGAACAAGTAAATTGTCCACAACAAGGATTGATTTTTAGATCCTTTGTGAAATAAAGACTTACCTTTGCTCCTGAATCCTTCATACCCTCCAAAAATGGGGTTAAGATCATTGCTGTATGTCCTTTATCACCAAGTGGACTGCTATTAATTGCTACTACATTCATTTTCTAAAACCTATTTTCTCTGAGAGTATTAACTATAATAAACATTTCATTTTCAATTTATAATGGACAATCATGCACTGGATGGCCTAAATTAACTACAAGACGTGAGCAAGTTGTCTACGAAGATGGTAAGATAACAGCAAAAGTAGGAACAGGAAAGGTCATTCCTAGAAAAGCATCACAAAAATTGAATTAAATAATCAAGAAGCAATTTTGCAATTTCACTATGCTTTTCTTTATTGAAATATTATCTTGTTTTTTCATTATAAAACTAGTTTAATATCTCATCTGTGATAATTGCATTCCTTTAGCCTTATTTTCTTGTCTTTCTTTTTTGAATTGTTTAAGTTCTTTTTCTCCAACCTTTTGAACCAGTATCTTTCTCATCTTTTCATCTGTAACCTCTTGACTCATAAGAGCTTCAACCACTAACTGAATTGTAAGTTGAAAAAACTCCTTGCCAGTCTTTGTTATTTGATATTTGTTATGTCTGTTTACTTCTATAATCCCAAAATCCCAGAAATTTGTTATGTAACTTGATAACTTGTTCTTATCAATGTGACCAAATTCAACTTTCAAAGTTTTGAAGTTGGAAGGTTCATAGAACAGGAATGATATGATATCTAAAGCTTCCTTGTCATCCAGAATATCGAAAATATAGGAAATTTCTTTTTTTGAATTAAGCAAAAAAAACTTGAAATCCTCTTTTGATAACTTTTCAGGCATTTGTCCACCAAAAGAAAATGATCTAGAGAGATATTTAAAGATAGCAACCAGTGTTCAAAAAGTTCTACTTCTATAGATAAAGTAAGAGAAGATGTTTGAGTATGTAAGGCAAGCATTCCCTTCTAATAAGGACCACTAAACAGCAAACTTATATCAAAAATTTTCTGTCTCTGATGATTGCAAGATTTTGCAATAAACTCGAAGGTTTTGCATAGATATAAATAAGGTATTATATCACAACACTTCATGAGTTATCTAATTCTTAATGGAATGTATCAGAATGATTCTATAATTCCTAAGATTGATGAATTAGTTTCTGAGGAATTTAACAAAAGGGGGATTAAGGGAGAAACAATTGTTCTACAAGAGAAGGACATTAAGCCATGTTTGGGTTGTTTTAAATGCTGGATTCAAACCCCTGGAATTTGTATTATAGATGATTATGGTAGAGAAGTTGCAAAAAAGATTATACAAGCTGATAATCTGATTTATCTAACCCCAGTGCATTTTGGTGGGTATTCATCTGAATTGAAAAAAGCAGTTGATAGATCATTAGGTCTTCTTTCACCATTTTTCAGAGTATACAAAGATGAGATTCATCATGAAACAAGATATGACAAGTATCCAAATTTATTTGTTATTGGAACTTTAAAAGAACCGAATCCCAAGCAAGAAGAAATTTTCTCAGAACTTGTGAAAAGAAATGTACTAAATAATTTCGCCCCTAAACACGCAACGCAGATTATCTATTTTACAGATGAGATTTCAACAATCAAGAAGAAAATAGAAGAAGGAGTGAGAATTGTAGGTGATGACAATGAATAAACAAGTCACTTTTCTAATGTGTAGTCCAAGAGGAGATAAAAGCGCATCTCATTCCTTGGGATCCTATGTAACAAACTTACTTGAAGAGAAAGGCATATCTCAACAGAGTTTTAGAATTTATCAAACACTAAAAGATGTAAAGAAAATAGATGAAATGATTGAATCTATAAATGAAAGTGATATAATAGTACTTTCTTCACCCCTCTATATAGATCAAGCACCATATATGACTATAGAATTGATGGATATTATAACAGAGAAAAACAGAGAAGGAAAAATAAGTAAGAAAGAAAGACTTCTTCTTGCTATCTCGAATGCAGGATATTTAGAATACTTTCACAATAATATTGTTTTGAAAATCTATAAGCAGTTTGCTGAAGAAAATGAGTTCACTTGGGCAGGTGGATTACCAATAGGTGCTGCAGGAACTTACGCAATGTATCCAATTCCTGAGTTCTTGAAGATGTTGGAACCTTTACCTGAAGAAGATCCAAGAAAAGAAATATATGAAAAACCTACAAAAATCATTGATTCTGTGATAAAATCAGCTGTAGTTCATCTCTCAAAAGGTGAGAAAGTTCCTGAGAGTGAACTCAAGAAACTAGAATTTATCCCCATGCCTCTTCAAGCATATGTTGATGGTGGGAATAAAAACTGGATAGATGCAGCAGAAAAATTAGGTGTAAAAGATAAGTTGAGAGACAAACCCTATGAACTGAAAGAATAACACGGTACTTTACTTCAAGTTTTCTTCTTTTTCTCTTTCAAAATCAAAGTTTTAAATCAGTAGATTCTATTCTCTTTAAAGATGGTTGAAATGTTAATAGATTCCTTTGAAGCTGAGAGAATTTTAATAGCACATGATCAACGAAAGGGATCTGTAAAAGCATACTTAGATCTTGGATTTACTGAAGAAGAAGTAAAGTTTAGGCAAGATAAGATAATCATAAGCGATTTCGAATATGACATTAAGGTAATAGAAAAATTAGCAAAAAAACCTGCAGTTTTCCTTCTTGATAAGAAACCAAAAATAATTGCTTTCTTCGATGAGCGATACTATAAACTTGAACCAATAGAAAATACAGCACCAACTATAGAAATCGATGGTATAAGAATGCATAGGACCAAGCACATGACACCTTTAGAAGATGCTCAAAAAAAGGTTGAAGCAATTAGAATCAATGCTAATGAAGATGTTTTGGATATTTGTACAGGATTAGGGTATACAGCAATTGCTTCCTATAGAAGAGACTCGAAA
>DAOVKB010000078.1:0-5553 GCA_030631995.1 archaeon
CGTTTTTTATCTCTTAGATGTAAAGAAGTAATTACAACATTGCTTGGATGAACGGGAAAACTAACGATGGTACCATCAGCTTTCTCTTTACTGTGCCCTTCAATATGAATTGCATATTGTTGAGGTAAAACTCTAATTATTTTTCCCTTGATTTCCTCATCACCTGATTTGTTTTTGAAAACTATAACTTTGTCATCCTTATGAACTGGAAGACGATGAATACCATATTTCTCTTTAAGTGCAGCTGAGAGTGGTGCTGTCATCATTCTGTTTCGAATGTGATAAGGAGCTTTGAAGTATCTTTTACGTTGTTTTCGTGGTTGTTTTGTTTTTATTGTTGTCATTTTCATCACTCCTAAACTATAATGGATGCTTGATGAGCAATCCTTGGCCACTTTTCAGCTGCTTCTTTTGCAATGGGACCCCTAATTTCACTTCCAATAGGATCCCCTACTTCATTTGTTAACACAACAGCATTCTCTTCAAATTGAATCCAATCTCCAGAACGACGACGATATGCTAACTTTTGTCTTACAACAACGGCCGAAAAAATCTGCTTTCTTCTTTGTGGAGTTCCTTGTTTTACAGATACAATAACCATATTTGATACAGAAGCACGGGGGATACGATTGAGTCTTCCTCTATAATGCTTTACTGCAATAATTTGCACTATTCTTGCTCCTGAGTTATCTGCACATCGAATTCTGGAGCCCACCATTAATCCTTTTGTTATATGAACTTGAGTTCGTCCAACTGTTTTTCTTTTCGCCATAATACCACCTTAATTCAACTTTTGAACGACTACGAAACTGACTGTTTTTGCTAATGGACGACATTCTGCTGCTAAAACCATATCTCCTTCTTTTACATTGAGACATGGGGGATTATGAGCAGAGATTTTCCCGTGAGCTCTTTCATATCTTCTATATTTCTTTATGTATTTCAAGAAATCTCGTCGAATAACCACAGTTCTCCTCATTTTATCTGAAATCACTTTACCTTGGAAAACCCTTCCTCTTACAGGAAGTTTACCATGAAAAGGACAACGAGGATCTTCGCATTCTGTTGCAGGTGGTTCTACACCTGGAAGTCCTATATTCTTTACCTTAGACATTCTTTTTTCCACCTCGGTACAGCGTCTTATACCCATGTTCGCTCTTTATTTTTCAAAAGTAAAGAGCTAACAATTTCGGCTCCATGTTTCTTGGAGTAAGACGTCAAATACCTCAAATCCCATTTTTATTCTAATAGGATTTATTTTTTGACAATCATTTCCCCTCTCCTATCTTTTTAATCCTTTTCATTGTTAAGAAAAATCTCTTTTGTGAAATAAAATTCGTAATCTTGCTCCCTATTACCAATTTGGGATTTTTCTTTTAATTCTTGCTTCTGGTTTTCCTAACAAAATCTTACCATCTACTAGATATTTTAAGCCGTTTTTCAGTTCTATTTCAAAAAACTGATTTTTCTTTGGAATCCAGATTATTTTTTCCTCTGTTTCCAATTTTATCATTTGAGCTGTTTCCTCTAAAATCAATCCCCCAATTCCCTCTAGTTCTTTAGATGAACTTTCTTTTATAGTTAGCTTCAAACCACATAATGTGGCAGCTAGATGAGACCAAACTTCTGATATCCTATCTTTTTTTCTAGTCCTAAGATTCATCTATATTTCATCTAATTCAGTCATAATAGTTAAAATGCGAGCTATTGCCTTTTTATAAGTGCTAATTTGACCTGGATTTTCAATTGATCCTCCAGAAGACAATTCCGAACTAACTGTGAATAATTTCTTTTTATATTCATCTAATTTTCTTATTCTTTGATCTTTATTCATTTTTCTGATTTCGCTTGTTCGAATAAGTACCACTCATATCACCTTTATTCTTCTTTTTCTTTTTTCTTGGCTGCTTTCTTTGGTTTAGCTTCTTCTTCTTTCTTGGCTGCTTTCTTTGGTTTAGCTTCTTCTTCTTTCTTGGCTGCTTTCTTTGGTTTAGCTTCTTCTTCTTTCTTGGTTACTTTCTTTGGTTTAGCTTCTTCTTCTTTCTTGGTTACTTTCTTTGGTTTAGTTACTTTATCTACTTCGTCGAGTTCTGCAAATTCATCTTTAGGTTTTTTTTCTTTTTTGGTTGTTTTAATTTCTTCTTGAATCTCTGGGTACTCTTCAAGTTCTTCAAAAACATCTTCTATAGCTTCTTCACTAATTTCTTCGATTATTTCTGGCTCTTCCCCTTCAGTAACTACAATCATTGATGTTGAAGTAGGCTCAGCAGTTATTTCTATATCGTCAGGAAGTATTACGTCTCCTTTCATTATGTGAACTTGAACTCCAATTAATCCTCGTCTAATTAGTGCTTGGGCTTTTCCAACACCAACATATCGATCAGCGGGATCACCAGCTTTAGCAACAAACCCAGCTCTGAATGTTTCTACTCTTGCCCTTTGGCTTGTTATTTTACCACTAATTTTAACTTCTACTCCCTTAGCTCCAGATGAAAGAATTCTTCTGATTATACCATGGGCACTTCTTCTGAAATGCCTTCCTCTTTCTAGTGAGGAAGCTAAACGGAATGCCATAATTCTGGGATCTAACTCTGGGTTATCAACTTCAGTAACTTCAATTTGTGGATTATCAAGATCAAAGTCTTCTCTAAGTCTTTCGGTTATTCTATGTATATTTCTTCCTCTTCCTCCAATTGCTAATCCCACTCTCCCTACTTTTAAAATAACTCTATCCCCAAGAGGAGTTCTTCTTAACTCAACTCCACCATATTCAGCGTTTTTTAATTCATTCGCTAAATATTCATCGATAGCATTTCTTTGATATTTTTTTAATAGATAATCTTTAGTTGTTGGCATTCATTACACCTTAGCTTTCTGCTACTTCAGCAATTAATTCAATATGTACAAATTCTCTAACTTTAGGAGAAGATCTTCCTTGTGCTCTGTAAAAAATTGCTTTCTGTTTTGTTCCTTGAAGAGTTGATGCATGAATAATTCTACACCTATCAAGTTGCAGTTGATTAGTTTCCGCATTGTTCTCAAGATTCCTTATAACCTTCAAAATTTCTTTAGCTGCTTTCTCTGGATATCGTCCTCCAGTCCACCCAACCACATCACTTTTGTGACCCACGTTTCTTTTAAAACGTCTGTATGGTACAGCAGCCTTTTTTTCAATTACTGCTTCAAGGAATTCTACGGATTGATTGATAGTCATGCCTTTTATCGCTCTACATATTTCTCTTGAAGCTTTTCTACTAATTCCTATGTCTCTAGCAGAAGCTTTCGCTGTTCTATCTGGATCGGTTTGGATTGAATATCTATAGGTTGGCAATCTTAATTCTCCTATATTCTTTGTTTTATTAACTACATTAGCGAGTAAGAGTACTATTTTTAAGGTTTATTAACGCTTACAATTTGTTATCTTAATACGCCCAGTAAGCTCTTCGTCAAATCCTTCATTTAAAATGGTTTTCTTTATTGAGCTAATGTGTGAAAGAGAAAAAAAGAAAATCATGGCTAAATAAAATAGAAGAATCGATTGGATAAGTGTTACAAGTCTAGGATAAGCTCCACACCATCGGTTAAAGCTATACTTTCAATTGTTTCCATCTCGTCCTTCTTGTCCACGATTTGTTCTATTTTATGCATGGAGATTAAATCCTTCGAAAGAGGTGTTAGACTTGTCGGGATTATTACTCGCTTTATTGATGCGGAAAGAGCTAGTTTCTTACTCTTCTTAAATTTCCAAATTGCGGAATTAACTTCCAGAATTTGTGATGTTAACTCCCTGTACTTTTCATGAACGATTATTTCCTTAGGTTTTGGAAAAGATTCCAAATGAACAGTTCGTCCATATAGATCTCTATAAATTAAATCTGTAACAAATGGGATAATTGGAGCATAAGCTTTTGTCAATTCTCTTATTACTTTATGCAGAGAGAACCAAGCAGCTTTCTGTTGTTTGTCTGTAAAAGCGTTATCCCTATTATATGCCCTTCCCTTAACCAGCTCAACATAGTGAGATGCGAAGGTCTCCCAAGCAAAGTTTCGCAAAATCTTACTAGGTATCTGGAAATCGTATATATCATAACCTTTTATCGATTCTTGAACCACATATGCAAGTTCTGATAGAATCCATTCATCAGCAGGTTGTAAATCAATCTCTGATTCATCTTCGATTATTGGAAATCTGCTAACAAACTTCGCAATGTTGAATATCTTATTTATAAATTTTGAAACACCTTGTAACCTTTGTTCATTAAAGCGAATATCAGATCCATGACTTGCTTCTGAAGCGCCATAAAACCTCACTGCATCCCCACCGTACTTATCAATCATTTTTTCAGGCATAACAGCTGTTCCCTTGCTTTTAGAAAATTTTTCCCCTTTACTATCTACAACATGACCTGAAATCCACGCATGATTAAACGCTGGTTTGTCGTAAAGCTGAAATCCTCTCAGCATAGTATAGTGTAACCAAGTTCGTACTATATCTTTGCCTTGTGGCCTCATATCGCAAATGTATGACCTGTTATTCAAATGTTCAAATAAATCATCATCTCTCTTATTATGTGGATGCAATGAAATGTAAATTTCACTAATGGATGAATCCATCCAAGTATCAAAGGTTTTAGTATCTCCTTCAAATCCTTCTGAAGCACCACACTTCTCACAGCTTTCAAATGGAGGATCATCCTTCCAAGGTTGATAATATGATCCAGACTCTGGTAAACATGGATGATTACACTTTTTGCAGTACCATATTGGAACTTCAGTACCATAATAACGTCGTCTGCTAATTGGCCAATCAATGGTTATGGAATTTAACCAGTCTACCCATACTTGCTTCATGTAAGTTGGGAAAAAAGTCATAGTGTCTGAATACTCTTTCAATTTTGGTATAAATTCTACTTGTTTCAAGTAATATTCTGGCATTGCAAGAAATTCCACTTCATTAGAACAACGAGAACAAATAGGAAAGTTGTGAGGGACGTCCTTTTTTTCTTTGATAAAACCTTGACCTTCTAAATCCTTTACAATTTGCTTTTTAGCTTCCTTTACTTTCAATCCCGCATATTGTGGAACGGCATCAGTAATTTTTCCATCTATATCGATTATTGTTTTGGGATTCAATTGTAATTCCCTTAGTATCTGAACATCACCTGAATCACCATACGCACAAACCATCATTATTCCGGTTCCATAGTCCATTTTTGCATAGTGATGAGTCATTATTGGAACTTCATCTTGAAACATTGGAGATATAACTGTTTTACCATCTAAATAAGCGTATCTTTCATCCTTAGGATTAAAAATTACAACTCCAATGGCAGGAATCAACTCAGGACGAGAAGTAGAAATGATTAATTCTTCACCTGTCTCCTTAACCTTGAATTTTATATCATAAAGAATATGAGAACCTGATTTATGATCAATTTCATTGTCTGCTATTGTCGTTTTACACCTAGTACAATAGTTGTTAGGTCTATTGTCTTCATAAATAAGACCATCTTTGTAAAGCTGTATGAACGTTGATTGAGTTAGTATCCTATA
>DAOVKB010000106.1:0-3087 GCA_030631995.1 archaeon
ATCTCTATCTCACATCTACAAACTTTTTATTTACCAAAGTATACTTAGACATATGAATTCCGAAGATAAATCTACGATTTCATCACGAAAAGATGAACACTTGAAACTATGTATAGAAGAAGATATAATCTATGAGAACATTACAACAGGATTTGAATGTATAAAGCTGCATATAAACTCCGTCTCTAAGATTGTAAATTTCGATGATATAGATTTATCTACAGAGTTTTTAGGAAAAATAATAGACTATCCTTTAATAATATCAGGGATGACAGGTGGATCTAAGCTAGGTCAGAAATATAATAAGATAATAGCTGAGGTGTGTCAAGAAAAAAATATTGCTATGGGTGTTGGTTCACAAAGAGCAGCTATTGAAAATCCTGAGTTAGCTAAGACTTTTCAAGTACGTGATAAAGCACCAGATATACCCCTAGTTGCTAATCTGGGAGTAGCTCAATTCATTGATGGTTATAAAGTGGAAGAAGCAGAACAAGTAATTGAAATGATAAAAGCAGATGCTTTAGCAGTTCATGTAAATCCAATGCAAGAATTTATCCAAAAAGAAGGAGATTTCAAATTCTCTGCAGCTTTTGAATCACTTAAAAGTTTATCAGACTCCTTATCTTTTCCTCTAATCATTAAAGGAGTAGGAACTGGATTTTCTCAGCAGGATGCGATTTTGCTCCAGAAATTAGAATTGTATGCACTCGATATTGCTGGAGCTGGAGGTACTAACTGGAAGAAGGTAGAAGTGCTCCGAAATCCTAAACTTAAGTATATTTCTAATTCCTTCCTAAATCTAGGAATTCCAACAATTAAGAGTTTGACAAATGTTCTAAGTTATAGAAATTTAGGAATCCCCTCTATCAGAAATTTCATCAAACTTGCAAGAAGTTCCCCTTCTGATATAAAGAAACTTATAGTTTCTGGTGGTATGTGGAGTGGGACTGATGCTATCAAAGCTCTATTGTTGGGTGGAAATTATGTTGCTTTTGCTCTTCCAGCTTTAAGAGCAATTGCCAAAGGTGGCAAAGAAGAACTAATCTCACTTTTGAATTCTTACATCTTTGAAATGAAAGCTATAATGTCAATATTAGGATATGATAATCTAGAAACATTGAGAGAAAAGCGCAATAATGGCTTCTGGGTTGACAATAAAGCGTTCAAGAGATTATGATCTCATATAATATGATAGGTTATTTTCACAAAAAAAGTATTCAAATTAAGTAATTTAATCTTAAAGTTTCAGACTAACTATGACTCGTCATAGAGCAAAAGCTCTCAGTAATGCCTTGTTCATCCTCAACAGATAATTATTCTTTAGGTAATTATCTTTTTTGTTTGAATCTTAATTGGATACTAAGTGGCTGTCAAAAATCCTGGATTAAGGATGAATGTAGGTATTGCAATAGCTATGTTTATTGCTACAAGAACGAAATAGATGATTTTGTTCCATTTTAGAATTTTAGCTCCATCAAGTTGCCAAACTGGAAGACAATTGAAGAGCGCTATTAAAGCATTAAATTGTGCGATTAAAATGAAGATATTTGGTGATGCTGCCAATCCTGTTAGAGGAATAACGCCATAATATGTTAAAAATCCAAAGATTAGGCTAATTAATCCAATCACAACATTCGTAGCAGGTCCAGCTAGTGAAACTAAACCTATATCTCTCTTATCCATTTGTTTACGCATTGGCACAATTGCTACAAAACCTGGTACTATCAAACCTATTCCTATTATCAATGTAAGTAATGTAAACATCATCCCTCTTACCCAGAGGATATATCGTGCAAACTGTCCTCTCATCATTGCTACAATTTTATGGGCTAGTTCGTGAGGAAGAAATGCTGTGCCTACGAGAACAGCTGAAAGAAGGAAACCCCACCATTTATTATCTTCTCTATAGAAGTATTGAAAGAAACCAAAAACTAGTACAATTAGAGCAAATCCAAAGATAATATCCAGTAACTCACTTCCAAGAGAAAAGAGTCCACTAGATTTTACTAATCGCTGTTCAATATACTTTTTTTGTTCTTCTTCACTAGCGAAAGTTACTGGTGTAGGTTGTTGTTGAGCTTGTGCTTGTTGTGCTGCTTGAGCTGCTCTGTAAACGAACTGTTTTACTGCTTCCTCAGGAGAAACACCAGTAGTTGCTTGCTCTTTTCTTTGTTGTGGTGAGCAAGTATGCATATTGGAATCTCTGTGGTTTACACAGAAAGATCCACCACAATAGCGACAATAGAAGAGAATATCAGCTTCAGTGCCACAATCAGGATGTTCACATTTCATTATCTTCTGCAAATAACTGTCCGCGGTTATTTTAGAACGTATCTATTTGACCAATAACAAGCAGGGAAAAATAGTGAAACTTCATAAAAACTTGAAAGTAATATTCATTTTCTATTTCTATCTAAATATTTTTTAATCCCTACCTAAAAAAGAGTTCAATTAATAAGTTTAAGTGATGATTACTATGAAAACTGATATAGAAATTGCACAAGAAAAACAAAAAGACATGAAAAATATTAGGGAGATTGCTGCAAAAGTAGGTCTAGAAGAAGATGACCTCGAGCAATTCGGAAAGTATGTAGCAAAAATAAATTATCAAACAATGCTAAAAATACTAAATTCCGATAAACCTAATGGTAAACTAATTGCTGTAACTGCAATGACTGCTTCTAGAGCAGGTGAAGGTAAAACTGTTACAACAATAGGTCTATCGCAAGCGTTTAACAGATTAGGCAAGAAGGTTATGTTTGCCTTAAGAGAACCAAGTATGGGACCAACCTTTGGAATAAAAGGAGGAGCAACTGGTGGTCATTTATCACAAGTTTTCCCAATGTGGGACATAAATCTACACTTTACAGGAGATATACATGCAATTACATCTGCTCATAATTTACTAGCAGCTTTGCTTGACAACCATTTGACTAAAGGAAATAAGTGTAACATTGACCCAACCAAAGTTACTTGGCCAAGAACAATGGACATGAATGATAGAGCCTTAAGAGATATTCTCACCGGATTAGGAGGAAGAAGAATGGGTGGAGATATCAGAAATACTGGTTTTGTAATTACTGCTGC
>DAOVKB010000090.1:0-4446 GCA_030631995.1 archaeon
AGTGTCAGTATAGTTTACACCATATCTATAAGGGATAGAATCGATATTTGGAATGTCAAGAATTAAGATATCGGCATTTTTCTCGATATCCAAAGAACCTAAATCTTCTTCTCTATTCAGTGATTTAGCCCCACCATAAGTTGAAGCTTCTATAGCTTCTTCTGGTAACATTTTCATCATAAAGCAGGCTAATCCAATAACATTCTGCATATTGAGGATATAACAATTAGGATTGAAATCTGAGGATAAAGCTACAGTTACTCCTGCATCTTTGAACATATGATAATTTGCATATTTCTTTGACATTAAAACAAACGGTGTTGCGGGAAGTAAGTTTGCAACAACCCCTGATTCAGCCATTGCACTTGCTGAGACTGCTTCTGCATGAAGCAGATGATCTGCAGATAATGCACCAACTTCTGATGCCATTAAAGCAGCACCTACATTATCCAATTCATCAGCATGAACTCTGAGCTTAAAACCTTGACTTGAAGCTTCTGTCAAAAATAATTTGGATTCTTCAATGGTAAAGGCTCCAAGATCAGTCCATATATCTACAAATTCTGCGAGGTTTCTTCTTTTTATTTCAGGTAATAATTGCATCATACTTTCTACATATTCCCATTGATTTCCAATGTAATCATCGGGCTTGATATGACAACCTAGAAAAGTAGGGATTATATCAATAGGATGCAACTCATTTACTTCATCAATCACTTCTAGTAGCTTAATCTCATCACTAGAATTAAGACCATATCCAGATTTTGCTTCTATTGTTGTTGTGCCATGTAGAAGCATTTCATCGAGACGTTGGAGAGCTAGTTTTGTTAATTCTTCTTTTGATGAACTGCGCGTATTTTTTACAGAAAACATAATTCCTCCACCTCCCTTTGCTATTTCCAAATAGGATTTTCCTTGTATTTTGAGATTTAACTCATGTGATCTATCTCCAGCAAATACAAGATGTGTATGAGAATCTACGAAACCAGGGCATACAACCTTGTTACTACAGTTTATTATTTCATAATCACGTCTAGGATAATCACCTAAAATTCTAGTAGTCTCCCCAATAGTTTCTATTTTACCATCCTTTATAACAACACAATCTGCTTTTTCATTAGAAAATACTGGTTCATATTTTGTAACAGGTCCTAAAAATAATTCAGCTGCATCGGAAATGATTATTCCTTCTTTCTCTTCAGAGTACATTAACCTCAATATTTGGCCTTTTAGAGTATTTTTAAGTTTTACTTATATTTTATTCTTAACTAAAAAAACAATAAAAGAAAGGGAATATCAAAATTTCCCTATCAAAAATAATCTAAAATCAATCTAGACTTCCTATTTCTTTTTCAACTTCTTCAAGAATCTCACATGATTTGACAAGGGCTTTCATAGCATTATGATCATCAAATAGTGGTCTATCTTCATCGAGGAATTCAACATGTCTTCGAATAACTTCTTTAGCTTTCGTGACACCTTTGCCAAACTCGAATTCTCTGAAATCTAAAGCTTGAGCAGCAGCCATGAGTTCAATCCCTAAAACTCCGTAAGCATTGTCCATTATTTGGAAATTCTTGAGTGCGGTATTCATACCCATCGAAACAAAATCTTCTTGATCAGCGGCTGCGGGTATAGACTGTATACTAGCAGGCATTGATAGAATTCTCATTTCCACAATTTGCATACCAGCTGTATATTGACTTAGCATTAAACCTGACATTAACCCAGCACCTTTTGTCAGAAATGGAGGTAATCCTACACTTAAAGCAGGATGATTTAATCTGTTCATTCTTCGTTCAGACATAACACAAACCATTGTTATAGCAGCACCAGCTAAATCCATGGGTAAGCTTACAGGAGTGCCTTGGAAATTAGCACCAGTTAGTGTAAGTTTTTCTTCTGTAAAGAAAACAGGATTATCACCAACACCATTTAATTCAATCTCAACTTGAGTACGACCCCAAGCTAATGTATCATGTACAGAACCTAAAACTTGTGGTGCAGAACGCATTGAATATGCATCTTGTACCTTAACTTTCAGTTTTCCTTCATAAAGATCTCCACCTTTGAAAAGCTTGGTTAGAGCTTTTGCACATCTAACAGCACCTGGAAAACCTCGAATTTCATGAAGTTTAGGTGTATAAGGTTTCAGGTTACCCATTAATGCTTCTATTGACATAGCACAAGCAATTTCTGCTTGTTTCATAAATCGTAAAGCATCATATAGAAAAATAGCACTCATTGCAGTAAGAAGGTTGGATCCATTAATCGCAGCCAAACCGTCTCTTGCTTGTAGACCAGGTACTTCAATGCCAGCTCTATCCATAGCTTCTTTTCCTGGTAGCAATTCTCCTTTGTAAAAGGCTCTACCTTCACCCATTAATAAAAGAGCAATCTGTGACATAGGAGCCAAATCGCCAGAAGCACCAACAGAACCTTTTCGGCAAACTTCAGGAGTAACTCCCTTATTGAGCATTTCAACATAAGTTTCTGCAATAATAGGTCTATTCCCTGAATAACCATTTGCTAAAACATTTATTCTACCTAACATCGCAGCACGAATATGCTCTAATGGAGCAGCTTCTCCAATTCCTGCTGCATGATTATATATTAAGTATTTTTGAAATAGTAAAACTTCTTCATCATTTAAGACAACCTCTGAAAATTCTCCTATTCCAGTAGTAATTCCATACATGATTTCTTTTGCTTCAATTTTCTCTTCTAGCATTTCCCTGCATTTTATCATTCGGTCCATTGCATCTGCATGGATTTCCACTTTTTCATTATGTCGTGCAACATTGACAACATCTTCAATTGTAAGTCCTTTACCAGTAATAACATATGTCATTTTCTAATCCCACAATCTAGTTTTGAGAAATCTTTAAACGGTCTGTTTAAAATTTTTGCCTAATGTAACTAAAAATATCAAGAAAAGATTTTTCCTTAATATGGGAAGTTAAACGAAAGATATTAAAGAATCAACAAAAGTAAATAATCATGGACCAAGAGGTTATTGCTTTAGATGGTGATTCTTTAACAATAAGTGATTTACTTGAAGTGTCTCGTTTTGAAAAAAAAGTCAAAATCAGTGAAGAGGGAGAAAAGAAAATCAAATTAGCAAGAGGAGTTATTGAAGATAAACTTGAGAAAAACGATATAATTTATGGAGTTTCTACAGGATTTGGAAAACTTGCTAATACAATAATATCTCCATCTGAAAGAGAAATACTTCAGAAGAATCTTATTAAATCGCATAGTATTGGTTTTGGTCCTTGCCTTCCTGATGAAATCGTTTTAGGTGCAATGGTTATAGAACTCAACTCATTCTGCAGAGGGGGGAGTGGAATTCGAATTGAGACAGCAGAGATGCTAAAGAAGCTAATTAATGAGAAAGTAATACCACTTGTACCCAGTATTGGCTCTTTAGGAGCTAGCGGAGATCTCTCTCCTCTTGCGTATATAGCAAGAATACTCTTAGGAGAAGGAAAAGCAAAATTTGAGGATGAAATACTAGATAGTAAGGAAATTCTTTCGAAACTTGAATTATCTTCAATTGAACTAAGTGCGAAGGAAGGTATCTCTTTAATTAATGGAACTCATGTGCTTACTTCTTTTGCAGCACATACAGTCTTTGACTCGCTAAATGCTTTGAAAAATTCAGTTATCACCGTTGGACTAACTCTAGAAGCATTTGAAGGGAACCCAAATGCTTTCTCACCATTTATTATGAATTTGCGTCCTCACAAAGGACAGATGAAAGTTGCAAAAGCTATCCTTGCCATTCTTAAGGAAAGCAACTTGCTAAGCAAAAAACCAAAACGAATTCAAGATCCCTATTCCATAAGATGTTCACCACAAGTTCATGGAGCAATTTTAGATGCAATTGTTCATTGTAAGAAATTAGTTGAAATTGAGATCAACTCAGTTACGGATAATCCCTTAATCAATCTTCAAACATCTGAAGTCATCTCTGGTGGAAATTTTCATGGTGAACCAATTAGTCTAGCTATGGATTATCTGAGCATTGCTTTGACAGAATTGGGTAACATTTCAGAGAGAAGAGTTAATTTATTATTGGATACATCACAATCTGGACTACCTGCATTTTTAACAAAGAAACCAGGATTAAATTCAGGCTTAATGATGATTCAATATGCTGCTGCTGCTATAGCAGCAGAAAACAAAGTATTGTCTGCCCCAGCTTCAATTGATAATATATCTGTTTCTGCTAATCAAGAAGATCACGTTTCTATGGGGTTAACGGCGAGCAAAAAGGCATATCAAATTACAAAGCACATAGTAGACATCCTAGGGATTGAAATTTATACAGCATGTCAAGCTCTTGAATTCAGAAAAAATAGAAAAATCTCTGTTGCTTTAAAAGAAGTGTATGATTTTATTCGGAAGAAAATTTCTCCTTTAGAAGATGATAGAAGATTTGAT
>DAOVKB010000066.1:0-6708 GCA_030631995.1 archaeon
ATCCAAGATATCGATGAAGTACAAAGTTGATCTGGTTTTAGTAAAAGAAATACTATATGAATTTGGTTTATGCACTCGAAAAAAATGATGCATTAAAATTACTATTTTTGATTCAATTTCTAACATTTGTAAATTATACTGAAAATGTCTCAAAATGTCGAAAAAGTTGTCATAAAAGAGGACTTTGAGTTATTGTTTCGAGTAATATTTAATAAGCAACGAGTTTTTTCTTCTTCAAAAGAGAAAAATAAGTTTTAAGATTGTGGTCAAATGGGAAAAAAAAGAGATTGGTTAATTGTACACGAAGAGCCACTTGCAGGTTACTCAATGCGGAACCTTTTCAGGGTTTTATGGGATAATAAATTTAGAATACACCCAAAATATTGGTTAAGGTTTGGTTATGGTATAGGTATAAGCTTCATCACTATTCCATTAAAGGTTTGGCAAAAAATCCGACATCATCGAAAAATAAAGAATACAGTAATCAAAGAGGATCCTATATTCATAATTGGTCATTATAGAACAGGAACTACCTATTTAATGACCTTAATGGCTTTTGATAAATCCAAGGGGTATGTTTCCAATATAGAAGGATATGCAACTTTGTTCTACTTAGGTGTTCCCAAATTTGCGAATTGGATAATGGAAGCATCTTTACCAGATGTAAGACCAATGGATAATGTTGTCATGGGAGTTGAAGAACCAACTGAAGAAGAGTATTGTATAGGTACATTTACTAGATATGGATATTATACAGGATTCATCTTTCCACGCAATTTTGATTTATATACAAGATTTCTAACATTTGAAGGAATGCCAAAAGATAAAGCGAAATGGAAAAAAGCTTACTATTATTTAGTTCAAATGCTGACATATGGGCATAAAGGTAAGCAGCTGTTCTTGAAGAACCCAACTCACAGTTATAGGATTCCAGATATATTAGAAATGTTTCCTAATGCTAAATTCATTCATACTTACAGAAATCCTTACGAAGTATATCTAAGTACAGTAAAATTCTTTGATGAAGTATTCGCTATTTATACACTTCAAACATGGGATAAAGAAAAGATGAAACAGGATATTTTGGATAATTACAAACTATTGTACGAATATCAAAACAAAGATTTACATTTAATTCCAGAAGACAGAATTGTTCATATTAAATATGAAGAATTCATCCAGACACCAGCTGAAACTATGGAAAGAGTATACAAGGATTTAAACATTAGTGGATGGGAAGAATACAAAGGTGATATGTTAAAATATGCAGAATCACAGAAACGTGAATACACACCAAATAAACATAAAATTGATTCGGATACTATTCGTAGAGTTAATGAAAGCTGGAAAGATTATATGGAACAATATGGTTATGAAAAATTAGAACCATAGGGTGTAGGGATTCATCTTTTTTTTCTCTTTTCCTATTTTTTGTCCCACTTATTTTGGCATTTACAAGAATATGTAAACACAATTCTTAATTATAACATAATTGCGTGGCTTAAATTTTAAATAAAAATGTTTTTTGAAATCAAATCAGATTATCTAGTCTTATTGGTTCGGTGTAATTTAATGTGTGATTATTGCCTCAAACATGGAGCGTCTGGCAAATGGTATTTGAACGCAAAGCTCTATTCTGATGAATTAGCAAAAGAACTTGATCTCAAGGATTTTCTGCTGGAGCAATACAAAACTTTCGAAGCTATGCAAGTTAGAAAATTTGGTGGTTTTAGTGCAGTAGGTATGGGGTATAAAATGCAGATGCCCATTATTGGTAGAATAGTTAAATATACAGCAGAAAAGATGCTTCATACAGAAAAACCTTCAAGAAATCCATTTAAAGCAGAAGGTCACATTGGGCAAGTTATTCCTCTGGATGATGCGATTGCGATTTTGGAAACATGTATTCCTGAAAACAGTCTAATCATGAAATACTGTATGTGCAGGTATATGCATAAGGGAGAGAAGGAAGCTTGTTGCATAAATTTCGGGATAATGTCAGAAATCATTGATAAGCTTCCGCGTTTCATTCCCGAACCAGAGGACAGTAAGTATAGACTTACAAAAGAAGAAGCTATAGAAAAATTCACTGAATTTAACAAAAAGGGATACATAGGTACAATATGGTATGGAGCTTACCCTTACATAAACAACCTTTGCGCGTGTCAAACTCCTATGTGTGCTGGTTTTAGACCTCGTACAGAATTTGGTATAAAATCAATTTTTAAAGCTGAATATGTAGTAGAAAACAATCCTAATAATTGCCAAGGATGCAAAAGATGTATCACAATGTGCCAGTTTGGTGCGATAGATTTTGATGAAAAAGCTAGACGAGCAGTTATTGATCAGTCTAAATGCTATGGATGTGGAGTTTGTTTACATGCGTGTAGATTTGAAGCTTTAAATCTAGTTGCTCGAAAAGAGATTCCAACTTTAGCTGGAGAATATTAAGTGTGGTTTCAATATGGGAAAAATAAAGATTAAGATTGACTATTCAATCTGTGGTGATGGAAACAAAATTGATCCTCGAGATTGTACAATTTGTTTGAAAGTTTGTGACCCCGCTATTTTTCTCTTACATCAATCGTTGAAATTTGAAAAAGAAGATGACTCCTACGATCCGAAGATTTGGAGAGTAACACCAGTTTATCCCTCACTTTGCACTCTTTGCATGAAGTGTGTGGAACAATGTCCTGAAAATGCAATAAGAATACGTAATTGAGGTGATTCTAATGACTGAAAAAAGTACTGAAACAACACACCAACCTTTAACCAATCTTGGTAGATGTCTTGTGATTGGTGGAGCAGGGATGTTAGGGTATGAGATTGTCTCTCAACTAATGAAAGAAGGACATTTCATTCGAGTTCTGGATCTTGTACCAGTAGACATTGAGGGAGTAGAGACGCTAGTAGGTGATATTAGAAACCTTGATGATGTTGAAGCAGCTTGTGAAGGAATAGATACAGTTTTTCAAACTGCTGCAACTGTTTGGGATCCTGGAACACCCAGAAGTGTTTATGATGAAGTAAATGTTGTGGGTAACCAGAATGTTATTGATACTTGCATCAAATTTGGAGTTCCAAGATTTGTTTATACCTCAACTCTAGATGTAGTTGTTGATGGAAAAAAACCAATAGTATATGCAGACGAATCTCTTCCCTACCCGAGGAAATTACCGAAAGACAACTATTCACGCACAAAGATTTTGGCAGAAAAAGCATCGATCGAAGCGAACAATATAAACGGGTTAATGACTGTTTCTTTGCGTCCTGTGGGAATGTATGGACCAAGAGACAAATACCATATAACAAATATAATTCAAGTAGCTCAAAGCAAGAATAACATTAAACTAGGGGATGGAACTGCAGAATTTTCGCATGTTTATTCCGAAAATGCGGCACATGCACATTTACTAGCAGCTAAACATCTTTATCCTGGATCAAAAGTTTCTGGAGAATGCTACTTCGTTGCGGATCATCAACCAGCTGATAATCTATTTGTTTTCATGAAACCCTTTCTTGAAGCGTTGAATCTGCCTGTTCCAGAGAAATCCATTCCTTATAAAATAGCCTACTTTTTGGCTTGGTTTGCTGAGAAACTTGCACCTAAATCAAACTTTAACAGATTCGCAGTTATACAAACATGTATAGATCACACTTTTGTTAGTGAAAAAGCTGAAAAGGACTTTGGATATAAACCGATTGTTTCAAAAGAAGAAGCTTTTGATAAAACGGTTGAATGGTTTAAAAGCGTATCAGGAATAATCTAGTTTCGTTCTAGATATATTCTTATATATGAAGACGGAATTTCCGAACCTAGGTGATTTTATTTGAGTAAAATTGGAAAATCAATATCTCGTTTATTTACTTTAGCTATCTTTGGTGCTTGGTTTACTTTTGTCATCTGGGGACTCAAAACCTGGGGAACACCAGATTCATTTGTGAGTGAAAAAACAACTATAATATTGCTTAGTCTTCTCACCTTTATAGGAATGTTCATACTCTTTGTTATTGCTTCTGCACTTGGGGCAATTGGTAAAAGGAAGAAGAAGAAAGAAGAAGAGAAGAAGTTTTCATTTACAACCAAAGATGGAGACAAAATGGAGTTCAAAGGAGTAGACGATTTCGATTTAGAAAAGATACCAGCTCCATTCAGAGAGATAGGTAAGAAATTCATGGAAATGGCTAAAAAAGAGATGGATAAAGAAAAATAGTCTATTTCTTCATTTCTTCTTTTTTAACAAAACTTAAAAACAAAAAAAATAGGTTTTAAATCTCAAAAAACTCCAGATTGACCAGAATGAACTTACAAACTGATTTTGAAGATTTGCTAAATGGGTTGGATATTGAAAATAGAGATTATCAATTATCAGCTGTTAAAGAGATAATTGAGAATCACGATGAGAAATCAGTTTTATTGAATTATCCCTACGGTACAGGAAAAACCATAATCGCTCTACTTACATTTCTGGTTATAAAACAAGAAAATCCTAAAGCCCAGTTTATCTTTACATCCGCTCGAGAAGCAGCAGGATTACGTTGTCGTCAGGCTTTAGAGATGGCCAAGAAATTCGGTTTTATAGAAAAACTTGGATATCTTTATGATCCAACAGGTAAAGGACTAAGCTTACGACAGAGAAGTAAAATGTATGAAGCATCTTCAGTGATTTTTTCTCCAATTACAACTCTGATGAATGACCATTTTGAAATTAGAAGCAAGTTAAAAATTGACATCTTTCAGAACATCAGCGTCTGTGTCGTAGATGAAGCTACAGATCTATTAGCTAGGGAGATGACTGGTTTTAGATTAAGTAAGTACTTTGAGGTTTTATTCCGAGCAAGAACTAAAGGAAACAACTTTCCCATACTAGGTTTAACGGGTACTCGAGATAGTCAGAGAGCAAAAGCAATACTGAAACTTCTAGGACAAGACACTCATTTAATGCAGAGATTAGACTTATCTCCTTATGAAACAATAACCAAAATTCAGAAAATCAGACGTGAGGATTATATTAAGATAGATAAATTAATCTCTACTCATATTACAAAACCAATCGAAACTATCCAGAAGCATCTGGGTTCAAAGCTTTCAAGATTGGAAATCATTAAACTTTCCTACGGAGGAATATTAGATCGTCTACAATCTGAACCCAAAGAATATCCCTTCAAGGTTAGTAAATATTCCATTAAGGATAATGAATCGAGGGAAGAATTAGTTACTGCTTTTCTACTTCTTTTCAAAATGACACATTCTAGATTGCTCTTATTAGAATCTACTCCAGGTGAATTTCTAAAATATATAGAAAATGACGAAAACAAAGAGATCTTCAAATCAATTATCGAGGTAAGTAAAGAAATCATCTCCTATCGAGTTGATCTACCGAGGTATGATCAACCTGAAGAAAAAACTACTAGAGCTTTAGTACAACCTAAAGTTAGTGCTGCAATAGATATTATTCACGATCACGTTATTAGAGGAGCACAGGTCCTTCTATTCACCAGATATTTAGCACTTGGTAGTCAGATTAATGCATTGTTAAAAGCCCTGAAATTTCCTGATGTAAGCTACATCTCAGGTAAGACCTTAGAAGATACTCGCAGAAGAACTTTGACGGAATTTGAGAATGGGAATGTTAATGTTTTAGTATTTACCCCTCTTGGAGGAAGGGGATTAAACTTAGAAGCTGCTGATGTTGTAATTCATTTAGACATAACCACGAATGTTGATGATATGATCCAACGAAGAGAAAGAGCTAGAGGTTGCCTTGAATATGTTTTAGTTTTAGAAGAAACAAGTGAAGAAGGTAAAGTAAAGGATTATCAAAATTTAATTAATCCTAAAAAGAAAGAAGGGGAAGAAGAAGTTGAGAAAATAAGTGAAGTGAAAACATAGTAGTTTGATCTTCATACACAGATTCTTTCCGTATTATTTTTGTAATTTTCAAAGCTATTTCAAGATAAACCTTGGTTCCATTAGGCATTAGAAGAAGAAGAAACTCCCTCCCGTTTTGGAAAGTCTGTGGTCTATTGGAAAGTGAGTTCCAAGAATGAGTACGTCCATAGCCTTGAAACTTGCTTTACCAAGCTTGACTTGCTCGTCTCGTTAGGTGATCTAAACGAACAAAACAACGCTATCGCTCATATGTCCTTGTGGAATAATGAGGCGCTAGGTTGAGCGTAATTTACGTTAAGTTGCTGTACATGTTTTTTCAGATGAAATCTATTGGCAAATAACCATATGAGATAATAATCGATACCACTTTTTGCTGCTATTTTTGCTGCTTTAGCAACTAGCATTTTCAGATATTTGGCATCGGTTACATATGGCAAAGCCAAATTTGCTGCGTTTTTCTTGATGGGATTTCTGAAGATTAGAAATGTCCCCACTATTTCGTTCTCTTCCTCTATAATCAAATGAGCAACTATATTTTCTGCTTCACTTACTAGTTCATTCTTTATTTTTTCAACTCTTTCATCATCTAAATTGTCAAGTGATTTAATAATCTCTAGCCACTTCTCAACATCTTTCTCCATATCGAATTTTCTTACTTTAGAAGTATCAACAGTATCATCAATATTAGATACCTTAAGGGAATAAACGATATTTTCTACATCCTTAACATAATTGAAATCATATTTATTGGCTAGCTCAACTTGACTACCACATAAAGCAGATGCGTAAGCTTCAACTATCTTGACTCCCTTTTC
>DAOVKB010000110.1:0-2411 GCA_030631995.1 archaeon
AACACTCCCTTAATTTTCATGGAATTAGGAAGTAGTGAAGAATTTTGGAAGAATGAAAAAGCTGCTTCAGCTGTGGGAGAAGCTATTATGGAAACAGCAAAATCATTTACAGAAGAAGCATCTTTCTCAGGAGAGTACTTTGTAGGTTTAGGCGGGAATCATTATGCATATAGATTTCATAAACATGTTAAGGAAAATGAAAATGCATTCATAAGCCATATGGCAGCAAAACATACTCTTGATGATTTGACAAAGGAAATGCTTCTACAAGCTTTTGAAAAAACTATTGAAAGTGCTAAAGCTGCATTAATAGATAAAAAGGGTGCAAGATCTGAGCAAAGAAAACAGGCTATTAGTTTATTGGAAAGCATAGACAAAGAATATGTTCTAGTATAATCAAATAGATAGAATAGAGTTTGGAAAAATCTCAGAACTCCTGAAAATATTCTTCAAACTTTACTAACTCTTTTCTCATTTCTTCTGTAATTTCTTGATCAAATTTGGGTTCAATAACATCATGAAAATCAAGTGTTTTAAGACCAAGGTTCTTTCTCGCTTTCTGCTCTAATCTATTTATTCTTGTTTTTGTAGCAAAGAATTTCAGGAATTTAAATATGGTCCTAGAGGATTTCTTTTCCCATTCTTTAGCAAAATCACCACTTTCAATATTTTCTAAAATACCCCTCATTATTTTCTTTAAAGGGAGTTTGGTATACTTAATCCCTCTACTCATAGCACCATACTGGCTTGTTTGAGAATGAAATTCAACTTGTTTTACCAAACCAATCTGTGCCATTTTCTTGTAAGTGTAACTCATTTCCTCAGACATGAACATCTCAACTAGAACTGCTTCGAGGGGATAACCAGCGTCTACAAGAGTATAAACACTGCTCAATAAAACACGACCAAAAGCAGGACCAAAACCTTGTTCATTAAAGAGATCAAGAACTGCTTCTTGTTTGAAAGTAATGTCAATAACACCTTTCTTTAGGGTACCTATTCCTTTACAAAGAGCTAAAAGGATTTCATTAGCGTTGCCGGACGCATTATTTTCTACATGTATAAAGCTGAAAAAACCTTCCTTGCTAAGAAAACGTTCCCTTACTCCTGCACCTATCATTCTGGGTGCTAGTAGAAGTATATCGTGATTACTAGCGGGATTAATTAGATCAAATCCTATATTATATCCACTTGCAAAAACAATCGCACCATTGTCTTTGAGATTGGAAAAAATAAGATTTTCATAAGTGTCTTTCATAATCTCATCTGGAATTAATAAGAAAATAATATCGGATAATTTAACAGCTTCAGCTATTGGGAAAACCTTGAACCCATCTTCCTTAGCTCTTTTTGCATATTCATCTTTTCTGTTTCCAATAATAATATTTAACCCTGAATCTCTCAAATTAAGAGCTTGAGCTTTCCCTTGATTTCCATAGCCAATGATACCAATAGTTAAACCCTTTAGATGAACTAAATCTCCATCTTCTTCAGTAAAGATATTCTCAACCATATGCTATAAAGTTCGTAAGTAAATAATAATTATTGTGGTTTTTATACCATATTTCGGTTGAATTTATGATTTTATGAGCAAGACTATTGCACAAAAGGGAAAAGGTTTACTCAACAACTCGACAATAGTGATTACTGGTGCATCGTCTGGGATAGGTAAATATCTTTCTTTAGCACTAGCTCCTCTTAAACCCAATCTAGTCATAGTAGCAAGACGAGAAAAGAAACTACAACAAACAGCTTATCAGCTTAAAAAACAGAAAATAAAATTTATTTCAATTGTCGGAGATGTAAGAAACAAAGAAGATCGAGAAAGGATAATCGATATGACAGTGAGGACATTTGGTAGAATAGATATTTTAGTCAACAATGCGGGACTCGGTAAAGCAAATTTGTTTATGGAACAACCGGAAAATGAAATAGATGAGTTAATTGAGACTAACATTCTATCGCTAATAAAATTGACACAAAGTGTTTTACCAATAATGAAAGATCAAGGTGGAGGGCACATCATTAATCTTTCATCAACACTAGCTCTATTACCCGCATATCCCTTTGCTGTTTATTGTGCAACAAAATCAGCAGTAAAAACATTTAGTGATTGTATTCGAGCAGAGGTAAGTAAATACGGGATAAAGGTTTCAACAGTTTTACCAGGGCCTTATAATACTGAGTTTAACCAAGTAGCAAATATTGGTAAATCAGATTTCAAAGGATATAATGTTGAGAAACTAGTAAAGAAAATTGTAAAATTGATCAAGAAACCGAAAGATAATTTGATACAACCTTGGCAATTTATTCCTATAATAAGGATAGCAGGAATATTTGATGGTTTCAAGGATAAGGTATCGTCTTCGATTGCTGAGTCTATATTAAATGCTAAGATAAAGACTTCACTA
>DAOVKB010000011.1:0-23504 GCA_030631995.1 archaeon
ACCTATATAGCATAATAATACGAGAAAAATATCCACTATTAAAAGCAGTTCAAGATTATATATAAACGCGGATAAATGCCCCCCGCAAAAAAAACGAAGTAATCGCGGATGAAAATCTGAGATTGCTTTTATAAAAGAAGTACGTGAAGTACTACAGTGGTATTACAAACCTAAGCAAGGGGATAATGCATGGCAGATGAAGAAATACCAGTATCAGGGAAGAAGCTTTTATCTATTCTAGAGAAGAAGGGTCCTTTAACCCAGAAACAATTGATAAAAGCTTCCGCAATACCAGCTAGAACAGCTAGGTATGCTCTAAGGAGACTTATAGAACTGGGTTTAATCGTTAAACGAAGTAATCTTTCAGATATGAGAAGTGTCTTTTATTTCATCGTAAACAACGACAACTAAGCCCTTTTTTCTTTTTTTCATTTTGTGTTTGTATTTTTCATCATAGATAAATTTATTTTAAACTAACCTAGTTTTATAAATATGGGAAATAATAATTGCGACTTAGCCATCATTGGTTCTGGTTTAACTGGATTATCAGCAGCAATTGCAGCTTATTCAAGAAATCCAGATATTTCCATTAAATTGTTTGGAATTCCATTTGATTCAAATACTGCTAAAAAAGGTGAGATTGAGAATATTCCTGGTATAAACAAAATAGTTGGAGTAGATTTTATTCAACAACTTGTTCAACAAGTTGAAAGTTTCAATCTTGAATTTGTACAGGATAAGCTAAAAGAAGAACACACAGAAGGATCATCTGATTCTCAAGTACAAGTATCTGAAGAAATAAAACAAAGTTCCATAAAAATAGTTGTTACAAATGAGATGATATCGTCTGTTTCAAAAAGTGAGTCAGGATTCGAAATTAGAACTGAACAAGAAACCATTAAAGCTAATGCAGTTATAATATCTACAGGACTACCAGAACTTAAACATACGATTAAAGGTGAGGATGAATTTGTACATAAAGGAGTATCGCATTGTGCAGTATGTGATGGTGCTCTTTATCGTGGAAAGAAAGTAGCTATCATCGGTAAAGGTAATTTTGTTGCACGAGGTGCACTATTTCTAAGGAAATATTGTAAAAGAGTTACACTTCTTTGCCCAACTGATGAGCTCAAATGTGATAAAAGATTCTTGAGAAAAATGAAATCCGCTCAGAATATTCTAATAAAAACAGGAATAGATCTGAGTAGCATAGATATCTCTGGGACACAAGTAGTACAGGGATTGAGATATCAAGAAGATGAGGAAATGAAAGACATATCTGTTGGTGGAGTTTTTATTGAATTAAAAGATAAACCCGATTTCTCAATATTTGCAAATCTAAATTTGGAGAAGACAACAGCCGGATTCATCCAAACAGATGTGAACAACTCAACTAATGTTGAAGGTGTTTTTGCTGCAGGAACAGTAAAAGGAGAACTGGATTACGCGCCAATTTTGATGGGTGATGGATATAAAACTGGGGTCCATGCAGCGAATTTACTCAAGAAAAGTGATTAGATTCTAAATTCATTGGAATTGTTTTTATATGCAAATTAAAGCTATAGTAGTGTGAAACTTGCATTTATTTTTGCTCATCCTGATGATGAATCTCTTAGCACAGGTGGAACTATTGCTAAGTACGCAGCAAAGAGTAACCAAGTAATTACTGCTTGTTTATCTTCAGATAGTGTTAGGAAATCTGAATATCTTGAGGCAATTAAGACATTGGGAGTTGAGAAGAATCTAATTTTAGATTATCCGGATGTACATAATAATGAAGAAATCATAACTCAAAAGCTCATAAAATTTCTCTTAGATTTTAGACCAGATGTTGTCATTACTCACCTCGAAGAGGATTACCATGTAGATCATAGATCAACATTTAGGATAGTTAGAGAAGCTATTGAATGGGCAGCTCATGAAACACAGTATGAGAATCCACATCTTGTATCAAAACTATATACATCAGAAACTACGATTTTACTTCCTAATCCACATATCTTTGTTGATATAACTGATTTTTATCAGAAGAAAGAGGAAGCAATTAGGTGTTACAAATCTCAGCTTTACAAAGGTGGAAATGATTTCTATGTTAATTTTCATCATTATAGAACATTGATGAGAGGTACTCAAGCATCAGTTAAACATGCTGAAGCTTTCATGCAAATTCCTCTGAAGAAAAATAGCCCTTTCTATAGGTCAAAGCACTCTGAGTTATGAAAAGAAGAAAAGAAATTTGGCGGACCAGGTGTGATTCGAACACACGACCAACTGCTCCGCAGGCAGCCATTCTATCCACTGAACTACTGGTCCTAATACCTTATGTTTAAAGGAATTAATTTGTTCTTAAAACTACCCTCTTTATATTTTTCGATGTTAGAATCCAGTTGGTGTCTAAAATAGGTCTCACGTAAATGAGTTAATCTGTTTATATCTTCTCATAATTTCCTTCTTTTCTTCCACATCTTCCTCTTTTTGAATAATGTCCCAAACAGATTTTTCTCTGAACCTATCATCTTCAAAAACTGTCATTAAAGCTAAAGAGATAAAGTTATCTTCTAAAATTATCTTACCTTCTTTTACTAAATGCTTAACCATCTCTAAAATACCTTGGTAATTAATTAGAAGATGATGTCCTCCCCACATAGTTTTCATAAGCTCATTTATGTGAATTTTACCTTGTTCATTCAGAATTAATGCTAGTCTTCTTTCAAATGAGTCTTTCTTAGCTTCACTAGCTTCTTCTGTATCACCCCATAAAAACGACATTTACTTTCGCTGTTCTGAGTTAAAAAAACCTATTTAAACCCCACAAAATTAGTGGTTAAATTTACATGCAAAACTAAACTCACAACAACAGTTATCTTTATTTTTACAATTGAGATAAGGAAGATCGGACGAAGCGAGAGGGCAACCATCGGTTTAATACTGAGGAACCTCCTGACTCCACTATCAGATGTGGTAATTTTCCACCATGCGAGAGCGTGGCTCATGGAACAGAAACGACACGTCCTATATTCAGAGACAATGATGCGATGAAGATAATGGTGACATTATTGAGATAATTTGCTGATGAGAATATAGGGAACGATGAAACGGCCAAGCATCTTGGAGCAAGCTTAAATAGGGCTCTTTGAGCCGGGTAAAGTGCTTAGATGAATGTTGCCAGGAAGGTCCTTGACGGCTTCCAAACAGAATCAGGGGTATTTTCGCATCGTCCAATTACATTACTTTTTTTGAGAAGCTAATTTAAGAGAAAAACAAAGTTACTAGATAAACTTATTAGACTGACAAAACAAACTATTTTTGAATAGAAAAGAATAGAAGTGTCAATTAATGTATAGGAGGTTATGGTCCTATAAAGTAAGGTTAGTTATCTTTGGTTTCATTCTGCTGTTTGGCTTCATGAATCCTACAATTACCACCCTAGGTGACCAAAGGAATCTTGGAAAAATAAACGATAGTTACTATTTTGATCAATCCAGAAATGCAACTTTTGATTTTCTACTTAATTCAAGTTTAATAACTAGAGGAGAGGACGATTTAATACTTCATTTTAGATTTGTTTATGCAAATGATTCTTCACTTATTCCAGATTCTTACATTTATTTTAACATTACATCTGCATCTGATGCATTAATTTACGAAAAAACCGTACCTGTACTAATTTCGGATTATGTTAATGAGACAGTTATCTGGTCATCTTTCAATAGTTTAAATGCAGGTACTTACTCTGTAAATGCTTTGGCAAATAGCACTACAACAGAAGTATACCAATTACAAAGGTCATTTGAATTAACAATTCTACCAACAGGGAAAGTAAGAATGTTTTTCCCTGAGAATCCTTCTTTTCTGTACAGAAATGTGAGTAACACGGTGAATTACGCTATTTCTAACATTGGTGGTTCAACAGTTACAAATGTAACTCTAACAAATATTGAAAGTTCAGGTACATTAGGTTCTGTTGAAATCTACATAGATGTTTTTGAACTAGAACTAGCAGATGGAGAAACATATCTAGCCAATATACGTTTTGATCCTGATACATATCTCTATAAGAAATATTCATTCTCTTATTCATACAGAACGATTGATGAACCCGCAGTTCAGATAATTGGTTCTAGTGATCCGTTAGACATTATTGTTACCCCCTATTTAGATGTGGGTAATTATGAAATACCAGCCAATGTTACCATGGGAGAAACTTATACTATCTCATTTATTATCGATAATGATGAAGATAATCCACTATTTATCGTACCAAAAATAGATTGTAATGAATTGGATTATGATAATGATGAAGCTACAAATTCCATCAAAGTTAGTTCAGGGGAGCATTTTTTCACAGTAAGTGCAAGCCCAATAACTGAAGGCGTTGCTAACTTAAGATTTTGGATAGAGATTGAGTGGGAGACGATAACAGGAACTAAATGGTACTCAACGTTATTATCATCTATCATAAGAACTATTGTCATATATCCTATAGTGGAGATTTCAGATGGGATGAATCTGTATTATGCTTACGGTATCATTTTTGCTTCAATGTTTATTGGAATAATATATTTCTCTAGAGATGTTATAAAGCGATTAGCGATAAAAGGCAGATTAGATTCAGAAAGACATTTTCCTGACATTGTGTATCCCCTAGATACAGTTATTCTAGATGGTAGTAATATTGCTTGGGAAGAGAAAGGTAATAACGATAAGCCAAAAATAAGTAATGTTGAAGCTATGATAAATAGATTAAGTCGAGCTAATTTTAAGAAGATTGTAACTGTTGCAGATGCAGCTTTAAGGTATCAAATAGACAATCAGAGAAGGTTAGATAAACTAGTGAAAGATGGTGCTATGAAAATGCTTCCTGCAAGAGTTGATGGAGATAAATTCATACTAAGACTTGCAGAAGAGGAGAACGCAATGATTGTAAGCAATGATATGTTTAAAGAATTCAGAGAAACAACTTCTTGGATTGATCAAAGAAGGATTCCTTACACGATTCTTGATGGAGAGGTTTACTTACATCCCACTTCTGCAATCACAACGAAAGAGTTGAGGATGGAGGAAGAGAACGAAAATTAAATTTAAAAAACCCCCATATTAATTCATAAATATAATCGAGGATTTTTTAAGAATCTGTCGTAACTGAGTCATTATATAGTTAATAGCCATAAATAGCGTGAAGAGAAATGAATATGGACCAAGGGTATCAAGATATACCTTTCTATGACAAGAGTCAGAGTACGATACCTAAGCTAGATGAATTGCCGTATGATTATTTCTATAATACAGATTACAACTATCTAACAATACCTGAGGTTCAATTGCTTCTGATTTTATCAGATTCACAAGTTTCTTACACATTCTCTGGTTTAAGAAAAACAACTTCCCTTCATCAACATCAGTTAACCAAAGCACTCAAACGATTACAGGATAGAGAATTACTTCTAAAAAAAGACAATGGTACTTATGAAATAACTGATTTGGGGAGTAAACGAACTAGAGAACTTCTCAGAGATCTAATCAAGAATAGAGCAATCAATACACAAGAAAATTTATCTTATTCAAACTGGAAAAGAATGAAAATCATTCCACCTATTGATCAAGATATAATTGTATCTTATCTGGAAAGAAGATGGTTTGGTAAATTTAGATATCTTTACAGAAAAAATCTGGAAAACAGTATAGAACTTTGCTGGGAAGACGGTAGAAAAAACCAAGTCCACCTCTTTATAGGAGCTTTTGGTGATGTTGATTTAGAATATCGAACCAAACATCCAAGTTACTCTGAAATGACCTATATTTCAAATTGGATAAAAAACGAAATCGTGAATCAAAACGATGTTCTAACAGAAATAGAAGAGATCGATGAAGAGATTAATCAAAATTCATATAACTAATATTTTAAGTAGAAAAACATTAAATATTTAAACTCAATATAAAAGGAAAAAGTGAGGTAATATCATGAATAATCCAAATTTCAATAGAATGCCCAATAATCAATATATGGAACCAAAGCATGGTACTACAACTGTAGCACTAAGAATAAAAGATGGAATAATTGCAGCTGCAGACAGAAGAGCATCAATGGGCTCATTTGTAGCTTCAAAGAAAGCTGAGAAACTTCATAAATTAAACAAATTCACAGTTGCAACTATTGCTGGCATGGTTTCTGATGCCCAATATCTAGTTAACCTAACTATAGCAAACATTAACCTCTATGAATTAGGAAGAGGTTATGCACCATCTACAAAGATGGCAGGGAATCTGTTAGCATCTATAATGTATGAACAATATAGATCGTACTTTCCATACTGGGTAAATATGATGGTTTGTGGACTTGATGATGAAGGACCACATGTATTTACACTTGATATGGCAGGTGGAATCAGTGATGAAGATTTTGCTTCTACAGGTTCGGGATCCCCAATCGCTATTGGTGTTCTGGAATCAAGTTGGAAAGCTAATCTTACTGAAGTAGAAGGTCTCAAAATAGCTATCAAAGCTTTAACTACAGCAATTAGTAGAGATACAGCAACCGGTGATGGAATGGACGTAGCGGTCGTGAACAAAAAAGGAGTTAGAAGATTGACTTCTGAAGATATAAGTAAGGTTTTGGAGGAAGGATAAGATGTTGGGACCACAATCTATGGGATATGACAGAAGCACAGTAATGTATTCTCCTGAAGGGAGAATTATTCAAACAGAATATGCTCGAGAATCAGTTCGAAGAGGAAGTATTGCAATAGGAATCAAAAGCAAGAACGGTGTAGTTTTAGCAGGTTTACTTAGAGTAGTTGACTTAAATGAACCTGATTTGAAAATTCATAAAATTTCAGAAACTATACAAGCTATTTTTGCAGGAGTAGCAGCAGATGGCCGAATATTAATAAGTCGAGCTCGTCTTGAAGCTGAAGTCTTCAGGTTGACCTACAGAGAACCAATTGATGTCAAAGGTTTAGCCATAAAAACTGGTGACTACGTGCAGCTTTTCACACAGCAAGGAGGTTTAAGACCTTTTGGTGTGGGTATGCTCTTTGGAGGAATTGATCACACAGGACCAAATCTACAATTTGTTGATCCTGGAGGCAGTGTAGCTTCATGCAAAGCAAAAGCTATGGGAGAAGGAGATTCGGAAGCAATTGCTTATTTGAAAGAAAAATACAAAGAAGATCTTACAACTGAGGAAATGGTTGAGATTGCAAAAGAAGCTATCAAAAGAGCAGCTAGAGATGTAGAACTTACTGATGAAAATATAGCTATAGAAATGATGTCTTATAAATAATAAGCATTTTCTTTCTTTTTTTATTACATTTACTTAGTATTTCGAAGAAATAATAAATGTATAAATACTGAATTATATATTATAGATAGAGCAATAAATGAAAGTATATTTGTCCAAAGCTATTCATATTGAAGGAAGAAATTGGAAAATCACTTGTGATAGTACGAATTCGAATTATTACCCGTTATCGTTTATAAGCCATGCACATTCAGATCATATACCTAAGAAGCTTCCTAAGACGAATATTATCACTTCAAATATTACAAAACTGCTTCTAAATAATTACGTTTCAAATTATGAAGACGCAGAATATCATGAGAACTACAAGCAGGAAGATGTTTCATTCCATCAAATCCCGAGTGGTCATATAATTGGATCAACTGCTCTTATTGCAAATTCAAGTGAAGGTAAATTAGTTTATACCGGAGACGTTTCCATAAGAGATAAAGGTTTCTTGCAACCATTTGAACCAACAAAATGTGATACACTTATCGTAGAGAGTACGTTTGGTTCTCCTGAATATGAATTCCCACATTACAATGATGTAATTGAACAGACAAGAGATGAGATTAAAACATATCTAGACAAAAATATTCCAGTTGTGTTGATGGGATACCCATTGGGTAAAGCTCAAATGCTTTATCATGCGTTTGGTGATCTTTCAGAGACTATTATATTGCATGGAGCGAATTTTAAGATTAATTCTTTTCTTGAGACGGAAGAAATAGAAGGATACATAAAAGCCATATCTTATCAAGAAGCAAAGGAAAAGAATATTCTTGATGAGAGAGCTAGTTGGATACTTTTTGCTCCTTTGAAATCGGGAAGGGATCAGTTTTACTCTTACTTAAAGGAAAAGTATGGTGTCAAACTGTTTGCTTTTTCTGGATGGGGGATATCACAGAATTATAGATACAGAATGGGAGTTGACCATAGTGTTCCTATAAGTGATCATGCAGATTTTTCAGAGTTAATTGAAATATGTGAGAAATGTGATCCAGGGCAGATATTCACAGTGTATGGACACACTACAAGGTTTGCTGCTGAGTTGCGAAGAAGAGGCTTTACAGCATATCCTTTATCAAAACAGACCATATTAGATTCATATTTTGGTTAATTAAGAACAGGAAATAAAATCATCAATTCCTTTCTCTTTGTGTATGACCTCATTTAGATGAACTACTTGAATTGGTATATCTCGTCGTGCTAGAAATTCTCGAGCATTCCCACTAATTGAATTACAGATTAGAACCAATTTCTTCAGATTTAGAGTTTTAATCAGTTGCTCTAATTGCAGCAATTTGTTTGTTGGAATGGTTCGTTTCCAATTCATAGTTATAATACCAATTTGCTTTCCTTGCAGGTAGAAGTCTATAACAAATTTCTGCCTTCCTAATTTAAAGGTGGCATTCTCTTCTACAGATTCATTTCTTAAAGAAAATTCTTTCCTGAGTACATAATTGATGACAGATTGTTGTTCATTCATCAGTCTAAAATCTGTGTCTCTATTAAAAACAAACCTTAATATCAGTGTATTATGCTGAAAACATGAAAAAACTCATTTTATTGACAAAAAACTTGTAATAAGAGAATTCGGTGTAAAGATGTATTACACCCTTTCTGAGTGAAAGCTTCTGTTTAACCCATTATGTATCTCATATCTTTCCAGTTTGAAATTCTTGATATTAATCTATCAAGAAAAGAAACATGTTTCTTTATCATTATCTTAGGAACATTAGCATAGACATAGATGTAATCGACTTTCTTTCTGTCAACACTGAATTCTTTTTCTCTTATCTTATATTTTATCTCATCCACAGTTATTTCCGATATCTCACAAGCAATACCTATTTCAAGTTCCTCTTTTGTATATAGAATCACTGAATTTCCAATTAAGTACTTTAGTAAATTGGTTTGATGTTCCATTTTTTCTTTTGAAAATCTTAATAGAACAGGTGGTAGGTCAACAATTAAGTCATCCCCCTTGATTTTAAGTTCCTTAAATTCCCCTTTCTCATCAACTTCAAATTCGAATTCGGATGATTGAAAACTAGAGTCTAAATCTACTTTAGTCACATGAGCGATTCTGTCGGTTCCTTCTTTGTAAAAGAAAATTTCCTTACCTGTAAGTTCTTCCAAGAATTTAACAGGTTTACCTGTATACTTTGTTTCGAATATTTTGGATTCATCATCCATTGATTGAAATACAAAAAATGGTTGATTTTTCTTTGGGTATTTCTTCCATGAGGTTAGTTTTCCCATTCTTCCATTTCTAAGAATATATACTTCATTCAACTGGGCATCATGAATAACAAAATCTGTAACTTGAATTTGCTTCTCTTCTGATTTACTTTGAACTTTTAAAGAAATGGGTCTGCTTATTTTATCACTGATATGTATACCTGTAACGTTTCCTTCTATAACAATATCATCAATATGATCATATGCCACAATCGATCTGTCTTGAAGCATTGATAGTAATTTATCCATTTTTGTTATTTCAAGAAAGGATTTAACTCCGTCAGTACCATAGTATGAAGTGTATTTATCTGATATTAAATCAACAAATTCATCTCTCTTCTTATTGAGTTTCTTCAAAGATTTTCTTCTTATGAAATTTGGCAAAAGAAGCCAGTATGGTAGTAATGCTCCTTTAATTGGAGAAATTTCTTCGTCAAGCATTGCTATTATTCGATATGCTGATCTTGGATGTGACATGAAGATATTAGCAAACATATCCCATCTACCAGGTCTGTGTAGATGTCTATATAACCGCATTCCAGCTTCCCCTAGAAATCTTTGGTTTTCCTCTTCTGTAAACTCCTTACCTGTTAACAGTTGTACATTAAGACCAAAATCACCTGCGATTCCCTGGTAAAAACCTTCAAGTTTGTACAAGACTTGAGCTAGTTCAGAACCATACCCTATTTTCTTCGTTTGAAGGTCAGCATCTCCTTCCAAAACTCTTACGAGTATTAGTAAGAGAGCAAGAATAACATAATTTATCAAGAAGTAAACAGCAAATGGGACTTCCTGAGGATAAGCTGCATAATCCAAAGTTGTTGCAGGTAATAAGAAAGCTTTCTTTATCACCATTTCAGTTGCAGCAATAAACTGAAGCCACACAACATGAAGTCGGGAATTATGAGCAAGTTCATGAGCAACTATTCCTTTGATGTCTTCATCACTGAATTCTGATAGATCCCTAGCTATTAGAGCAACTCTTTGGTCAAAGAATGGACCATAAGCCATTGCATTTAAGATAGGAGCTTCAACAAAACCGACTTTAATTTTCCTTTTTATACCTAACTTTAATCTAATCTCTTCTACTATACCTAAAACTCTTTCATCATCTATCTTTTTTATACCTAGGAGCTTTGTTAATAAAGGACCAGAAATGAAATACATTCCGAATGCAAGAAGAATAATGATCTCATAAGGCGCAATTGTAAGGAAAATAATTCTTTCAGCTATATTGTCATTTATCACAGCAGATAGATAAAATACTGAGAGATTCTCAGCTGTTATAGTTCCAGTATTTTCTAGTATATTCGTAACTGTATATAACACTACGTAGATTAATGCAAAGAGAACTAGATATAAGAGTTGAGGAGACATCATTCTACTCACTAAGATGAATCTTCTTCCAAAGAAAATAAGAGCCATTATTAGAAACACATAAATCATAAGATTATATGCCCATCCGGTGAAAATCTCTGTCTCTTCGTTCTTTATTAAAAAGTAGATTTTATCACCCACTGTTCCTACGAGAAAAACAAAATAAGTCGCAACTGAAGTTATCATTAATTCTCTCCAAACAGGAGATTCCCGCAGCTGATAGGTTTGATAAATAGCTAGAACAAAAAATGATAGAGCTATAGCTAGCAACCAAGCACTCATCAATATAAGTACTAATCCGAAAGTCAAACCAATTAGGGCTAACATCATATTTTCAGAAGTTGTTCCATGCCTGATTTTTGTCCTAATTTCAGTTACTAGGAAAAGCAATCCAAGCAAAGCAATTAAAATACCAATAATTATAGTAGCATCTCCCCCCAAGAGCTTATTCCATATATCTAGAAAATAATCTGCTGCGGTCATATTATCATTGGCTTTGAGTTAAGAGTACTTTAAAACCTTTACCTTTTGCTATCTTCCAAGCTAAGAAATGTTTTGTACGAAATATATTATAACCCACAATCTTACCATTCTAATGTTCATGATTCCAATACCAAAAAAGATTCTTTGCAAGGATGGTTCTTTTGTTTTTAACTCAAAGACACAAATATACTTTGATGAAGAATTAAAAGAGATAGTTGATTTCTTCTCAGAATTTATCCTAAATTCAACAGAAAAGATATTGGAGAGAGCATCATCAAAAAAATACAAGGAATGTATTATCTTTGAATTAGATCCAACATTATCTCAGTTAGAATCAGAAGGTTATTTACTTAATATAACTAGTGATTTCGTGCGTTTGACAGCACCTAATCCTCATGGGATTTTTAATGGATTACAATCATTGCGTCAACTCCTTCCTCCAGAGAGTGAAAAGAATTCTTTTGATAAAGATGCTGGATGGAAGATTCCTTGCATAGAAATAGAAGATAAACCTCGCTTCAAATGGAGGGGAGTAATGTTAGATGTTAGTCGGCATTATCAGGAAATTGAAACTATTAAGCATTTAATGGATCTCATGATTTTAGTGAAAATGAATGTATTTCATTGGCATTTAACAGATGATCAAGGCTGGAGAATTGATATTGAGAAATACCCGAATCTAACTGAGATAGGATCCAAAAGAAAAGATACCAAAATTGGGAGTCATATTGGAAAAAAATACAGAGGAAAATCCCACCAAGGATTTTATACAAGGGAAGATATACAGGAAGTAGTGAGATATGCTCAAAAGAGATTTATTACTGTAATTCCTGAAATTGAAATGCCTGGGCATGCGACTGCTGCAATTGCTTCACATCCCGAGTTAAGTTGCAGAAAACAGATTCTAGATGTTGAAACCAAACCAGGAATTTTCTCTAATATTTTTTGTGCAGGTCAAGAAGAGACTTTTCGTTTGCTAGAGGATGTACTAGAAGAAGTAATAGCTCTGTTTCCTTCAGAAATCATTCATATTGGAGGGGATGAAGTGCCAAAGAGGAGATGGAAAGAATGCAGTCAATGTCAGGAAAGAATGAGAAATGAGAATATTGATGAAATTCAATCACTTCATCATTATTTTACGGATAGAATAACGTCTTTTTTGAAATCCAAAGGAAAAACTACAATGGGTTGGAATGAAATTTTGCATAACAAAATTGATAGAAATGTAACTATCCAATGGTGGAAGATGAATAAGAAACAAGTGATGACACATATTCAAGAAGGTGGAAATGTTGTTGTATCTAGATTTTTCCGCTATTATCTTGATTATAATTATATTGTAACTCCCTTGAGGAAAACATACGCATTTGAACCAGTTCCTAAAGGTTTGGACAAGAAATACCATACAAATATTCTTGGTGTTGAAGCAACTATTTGGACAGAATGGATACCTACAATTGAAAGGTTGGAATGGCAAGTTTTTCCAAGACTCTTTGCAATAGCAGAGACAGGTTGGTCTCTAAGAGAAAGGAAAAATTACAAAGACTTCAGAAAACGTCTTTCTCATTTGTCTAAAAGGTTGGATATTCTTGGTGTACAGTATGCTCCTTTGGAAGAGGTAGACCCGAGTAATTGGTATAGATTCTGTCACCTGAGAAATGCTTTCAAATGGCCAGAAATCTAGCAAGAAACACTTTCAATTTATCTATTAGATTCCTACTTCAGATAATTGTAACTAGGATATCCAAAAGAAATAAGAAGAGGGTCTGAGAATATAGTTAGAGACAAATGTCAGACATTGAGATGAAGATGAACATATTAATTGAAGAAGCTAATGCAAATTATAACGCCAATCGTTTCAAAGATGCTGCTCGAACTTTTGAACATCTTATTTCTTTGGCTATTAAAAACAATGAACCAGAAGAAGCAATATATTTCGCTTATCGAACTGCTGATTGTTGGAAGAAAGAAAAAAGTCTGATGAACAGATCACAAATCTTTCTTGAAATAGGAAACTTAGCTTTTAGTTTCGGAGCACAATTAGCTGAAACAATAGAAGCTAACACAAAAAGTACTGAAGAAAAAGCAAAGGCTCTTTTCGTAGCTGGACAATGTTTGTTGTGTGTAGACCCTACAAAAGCTAAAAATGCTTTAGTTAAAAGCATGAAGCACTTTGAACAATTAGCAGAATCTGAGAAAGATTCCCAAAAATCTGCACAATATCTTAGGGATGCATTGGAAGCCACAGTATTGATGAAAAACAAGAAACAAGAGAAAGATTTGATGATCAGGATAGCCAATTTGTATATAGAAAGTGCTGAGAATAATCTAAAAAAGAAATCGCCAGAGAGTATGCAAGTAGCTTTAAGATCGTTTGAAGACGCTTTAGATATGTTCAAAGTACTCAAATCTAAGGAAGACATTACAATTATGTCTAAAAAGATTGATGAGTTGAAGGAGAAAGTTGCAGAATATGATCCATTTGCAACTTAACTACATAATTATTTTAATAAAAATAGAAAATAAGAACTATCTTCGTTTCATTTTTGAATGATTAAGAATGAAAAGTAAAACTCTTAAGAAGAGAAAAAAGAAGAAGATTAAGGTCCCGTAGCTCAGCTGGATAGAGCATCTGCCTCCTAAGCAGAGGGTCGTGCGTTCGAATCGCATCGGGACTGCCATCTCTCTTTATGATGGAAACATTATAGATTGGTCATCATGAATTCCTCTACTAAGAAAGAACTGAGAGTCTTTATCTGTAATTTACGTACATGCAACCCCAAAATATGCACTGCAGCTCGTATTCTTCGATTTGATAAAGCTGAGGAAATCAATGCAAGTAAAATTCGAACTAATAGTATAGTTTTAACTCCCTTTTCAGACATAGCACTATCTCCTGCTGACAAAGAGCTTGTTTCAAAATTTGGCATAGTGGGTGTTGATTGCTCATGGAATGATATTGAGAGCGGCAAGAAAATCTTAAACAAAGGAAAGGGAAGAGCGCTTCCTTTTCTAGTTGCAGCAAACCCTACAAACTATGGTGTACCTTCAAAATTAAGTACTCTAGAAGCTATAAGTGCTTCTCTTTTAATTTTAGGAGCAAAGAAGCAAGCGATGGAAATCCTATCTTTGGTAAAATGGGGAGACGAATTTTACAAAGTAAATAAAGATTATTTAGATGCTTACTTGGAAGCTAAAGATAGTAGAGAGGTAGTAAAAATCCAAACAAAAATCATCGCTAAGCTGTATGAAAACAACTAAGCAGGATAGAATTTGTAATTTTACTTCATTTTTGTTGACATACAGAATTTTTTTTAATGGTTCAGCAAAACTACATACGTTATGAAGATTGGAATAAATTGTTATCCAACAGTAGGTGGATCAGGAATAGTTGCTACACAATTAGCAATTGAACTAGCCAAAAAAGGACATGACATTCATTTGATTAGTTATGATACACCCTTTCTATTGCGTACTTCTCGACATCCCAATATCACTTTAGATTTGGTTGATATCCTATCCTATCCACTATTTAGGGACATCGGAGCACCTTATACAATTCTCGCAGCTTCAAAACTTGTTAATATAGTTAAAAAATGGGATCTGGATCTCTTGCATATTCATTATGCAATCCCAGTTGGAGTATCTGCTTATCTAGCTAAAAACATTACTAAAATTCCAGTAGCGTTGACAGCTCATGGATCAGATATTCACACATTAGGAGTAGATCCCGCTTATAATCCTATAATATCACATGTTTTTGAAAATGTAGACGGTTTATCAACAGTTTCTGAGTACCTGAAACTGGAAATTGAAACAAAATTTTCAGCTAAGCAGGATATTGAAGTTCTTTACAATCCAATAGATACAGAAAAATACAGGAAAATAGATGTACAACTTTGTGATTTTCGTATTAAGTACGAGAAAAATTTCGTTCATGTTTCCAACTTTAGACCAATTAAAAACGCTCCTTTCATTGTTGAATCATTTGCTGAAATAGTGAAAGCTTATCCTGAAGTTGGACTAATTATGGTAGGTGAAGGACCAGAAAGAAAGAAATGTGAGGACATAGCTAACAAACTTGGAATTCAAGAACATGTCAGTTTTCAAGGAGTAAGAACATCAATTACCCCTATATACAACTGTGGATCAGCTCTTTTATCAGCAAGCACAAATGAAAGTTTTGGTTTGACTATCGCTGAAGCTATGTCATGTGAATCACCTGTGATAGCTCCCAAAGTTGGAGGTATTCCCGAAGTTTTGGATCATAAAAAAAATGGTTTCATCTATGAATTAGGAAATAAATCAGAATTCATTGAATATATGAGTGCATTACTAGATGATGAAAGTCTTGTTAGAAAAATGGGAGAAAAAGGAAGACAGAAAGTTATTGACAAATTTGAATCATCAAAAATAGCAGACAAATATGTAAAATGGTATACTAAAATATTAGACGAATTATAATCTGGTGTTTATGTAACCAATTCCTCCAACTAGTGCTTCTTTGGAGTAATATCTGTAATATGACGCAAGGTAATCTTCTATTCCTGAAATTGATGACATCACAAACCAAGGCCAGCTAACTTCTTGCCATTGATGATATTCATCATACATACCAAATTGCCAGGATTTGTATTTTGATATGGGATTAGTGGGTTCTTTGGATATAGATTTCAATTGGGAGATTTTTGAGATTATTCTTTCGGTAAGTAATTTAGATGCATTGTGCATTTCTTCTTTTTGTCCTTTCCTTCTAGCTTTAGCTAAAGCCCCCAATGTTTTGAAAAATTCTGAAGAAAACAATGAATGTGCTTCCAAAGCTGGATCATTTGATAATTTTTCTATCCAAGGAGTATTGTAATGTATTCTAGTATATTTTACATACAAAGGAATTTGAACACCTATTTTTCTTAAAGCAGGGGCAACTTGAGCATTGTAATTAATTTCTCCAGGTCCTGAAACTCTGATATATACAGGTAATAAGGTCTGCAATTGGGAATGATTTGAATCTAGACGAGGTGAAAGATTACCCTCGAATGGAGATAAATCTATTTTGCTTTTATTCAGGCTAAATGAATATTCAGATTTATCTAATGGACATTTTCCATGAAAAAGAATTTCATCATTTTGTTCGGTACTAGAAAGAGTTATTCTATAACCATCTTTTGGACATTCATAAAAGAATGGTGAATAATCATCTTTTTTTGCACTTGTTGTTGGACGAAATCCCATTTCCTTTATCTTTTCTGTTGCTTTGTTAAACTCATCAATATACACCTTACGATTTTCAAGGAAAGGGAGATAGCCTTCTGAAGCTAACTTTCTAATTTCGGGAGGGGATGAGGGGCAAAACACAACTCCATAATCATTGTATATATTTGCTTGAATCCCCCATATCAGCGTCATCCATTCTCCAAATGTTGAAGCGGCTCTATATGTTTCTCTTAAATAAGTTAAGATATGCTCTACTCGCTCCATAAAGAGCTTGAACTCTGTTTTATCAAGTGATGATTTAAATTCACTAAAGATATTCTTGATAACAGTTAAATTCTCGTTAAGCCACTTGTGATTGTTTATTGGTATCTTATGTGCAGCTATTCCTTCAGTCAAGTTAGAGAAATGAATCGATTTACTATTTGAAGATTGATTGTTCAATAAATGAATAGTAGTTATTTCTGGTTGGATACCATCATGTGTATTTATGAGAAAAACAGGAACCAGTGTTTTCCCTTTTTCTTTAGCGATTTCAGATATTTTAACTGAAGCTACAATTTTGTTTCCTATTATTCCGGATCCACCAAAAATAGTTGCTTGTTGTCCTGCAATGACTACTCCTTCGTTTATCTTGTCTATATTCTCATCAACTTTCGGTGTAAGAAGTCCAAGTTTCTTATGATAATTTCTTAAAATAACTTTCAGTTTTTCTATTCGGTCTGAATTGATTTCTATCTTTGGTAATTTACTCACCAAATCAACTGCATCATTGTAAGTTTTAGCAATGTTTCCATAGAAATAGGTTGAATCAGGAAAAACTGCGTTATTTTGGACATAGGCTTCGTATAAATCTCCTATAGTATCCATAAAGGAAATTTGTTCCATTTATTCTTAACAATTCTTATATAACAGTGTTTTAGTTTTCCATTTGGTGGAAATATGGAGAAAAACCATAAGATTGTTCATTTGGAAATTCCAGTTAAGGATATAACTGTTGCGAAGAAATTTTACGAGAAAATCTTTGGTTGGAAAGTGATAATTACCGGAGAGAATTATGCATTTTTTAAAGACACAGAAGATGGAGTTGGTGGAGCATTTGAACTATCAGAGAGAGTAATGAAAGGGGAGTTTATGCTATATATCAGCACTGAGAATATAGAAGAATCATTAGCAAATATAGAAGAATTTAACGGAAAAATTTTGCAGGTTAAGACAAAGATTTCAGATGAATATGGATTCTGTGCTACATTTGAAGATCCATTTGGTAATATTCTTGGATTATGGTCTGAAAAATAAATTCTAGACTTAATTTCAATATTTAATTGAAACCATAACCAAAAATCAGTAGAATTCCCGACACAATGCTTTTAAGAAAAGTTTTCTGCTAAAGTTGATTAATATTATTAGGAAATAGATTAATACAACAGATGGAAACTTACACAAATTTTTTAAAGGAAGAATAAGTAATAAACCCCAAGAAACAATTCTAAAGGTGAAAATTAGAAATGGCGAAAGAATGCCCTAAATGTCACAGTAAAAATCTCAAAGAAGTGGAGGATAAATCGAAACCAATTGCTTACTTCGGTCATCAACCCATATACAAGAAAAAACTCGTTTGTAAAGACTGTACTTATGAATATTTTCCAGAAGAACCTTCAGCTGGTTAATAGAAGAATATGTATAAATTTATTTTTCTTCCTTTCTCCTCCCATTTGTCGATTCTGTTTCATAGATTTAATTTCATATTCTTGAAGGTTTATTCCGATGAGCATAGCAAGTTTTTTTAAAAAATATCTCTTTCGGATTATTGTCATTCTTATCATGATTGGCACACTCACATATTTTTTTCTTCGTTTATGGTTAAAGGGTGAATTGGCGGATACTTTTCTAGCATATAGAGACACTATAGTTTACTTGTTGATATTAGCGTTTCTCTTAATGGGAGTTAGTCTCTTTGTCAAAGCATTTCGTTTTTATATACTACTTAGAGCATCGTCAGATCATTTAACATTCAAAGGATTCCTTATTCCTTTTTTTGTTGGTTATGGATTTAGCACCATTGGTCCGCTTAAATCAGGGGAAATTGTAAGCGTTGAGATAAATAAGAGATCAGTATCCGTTCCCCGTTCTTCTTCTATAGCCGCTATAGTGTTCTTCAGAATTCTTGACATGTTATTTGTTTTAATTTTCTTTATTGTTGCTCTAGCAGTTACAATTCCCAAAATTAATCCAGCAAATATTGTAATATATAGAATAATATTTTATGCATCTTTAGGAGTAACAATTATATTATCTTTTATCTTATTTTTCCCTCCAATAGGTCATTTTGCATTAAAAATCCTTAAGGTGATAACGGGTAAATTTTCAGCAAAAGGAGAAAAATGGCTTGAAAGAGTAATTAGTCCTGCATTAGAAAATTATTATAAATCACTGAAACATCTTTATAAGCAAAAACTCATGGCGACAGGAGTAGTTATCACTACAGTCATCAGATGGGTACTAGAATTTTATTCACTAAAATTAACCTTACTCGCGTTTAGTGAATCTATTTCATTTATTGATGCTGCAAGCATATCATCAATTACTTTGTTAGCTGGCATAATCACACCAGCTGGCTTAGGAACAGGAACTATAACTGCACAGGTTCTCCTTGAAGGCCTATCTGCAACAATTACATCAGCAATAGCTGCAGCTGTCGTGATATATCAAACTTTAGTAGGGACAGGATTAACTCTCTCAACAGCAGCCCTCTCATCTATTTTTATTAAAGAAAAGGAATTTGAAAAGACAGAAAAAGATGAAGAGCAAGAAGAAAGTAAAACTGAGAACGAGTAATCATTTCTCTTCGTCAGATTCCACGTTTGAGTCTGTTGATGAGAAATGGATGAAAATTATATTCTTCCATTTTTTTACAAGTGGTATCAACATCATATTCAAGTCTAATATGCTCATATTCGAATGCTTTGGTTTTTTCTTTGATTTTGAAAATCAAGAAAGAAGATCTAGGATCTTTATCTCGTGGTTGTCCGACAGAACCTGGATTGAGAAGATGCTTTTGTTCATTAACAATGTGTAAGGGCTTATGTGTATGTCCTAAGAAAAGAAAATCAATTTCCGTATAGTCCCTAGTTATTTCGAAAAACATGTTATATGACCAAGATGGTAAATTAGGAGAGACATAATCGCGTAAAGGTTTTCTTGGGGAACCATGAACGAACATAGCATTTCCCTCTGTCACAAAAAGAGGGAATATTGAGAAGAAAGGATGCGAACCTAACAGTTGTATTTCATACTCCGAAATTTGACTTTTAGTCCATGAAAGTGAAATCTTTGGTAAGGGATTGAAGTATGTAAAATTATTTGTGAATATAGCATAATCGTGATTTCCTACTACATGAATTTGAGCAATTTTTTCTACGATTTCTATACATTCTTTTGGATTTGGTCCATACCCTATTGTATCACCCAAATAGATGATAATATCTGGTGATAAATCATTGATATAGTCAACTACAATAGATAAAGCTTCTAAATTGGCATGCACATCAGAAAATATTGCTAATGTAATCATTGACTATACACACTATAGAATTATTATAGAACAACTATTTTAAGATTTATTCAATAAATATAAATAATAAAGAAAAAAAGAGAGATACTATATATCTTCCTCAACAACTTTGTATTTCTTTAATGCAAATGCGCCTACACCTACAAGACCAATAGATACAATGAATAGTAATAATGCTATTATGTCTGGTTCTAGAGGTTTGGAAATTATTGGGGCAACATGAATTTGGTAAAGAGCTGTTTCATTATATCCATGACCTCTTTGATGCATGCGTATTGTAATATCGACAAATTTAGATTTATTCCTGGTTGTAAATGGGATAATAGAACCATTGTAATTAGTATTGTCGATTGTTGTAAGATTTGTTGAAAGATCTGTTGTATTTAAATCAGTTTTTAATTCCTGTATAGCTATATACACTCTAAGATTGTTCAAGATGGTTCCGTTATCTCCTGTTATTGAAATATTCACGTTTATCTCTTCACCTATGAGAATCTCAGTTTGAGCAATAACATAGTTGTCATATGAAATTGTGTTTTGAAAACCAAGAAGCCATTGAACCTGCCTTAATAGCAAGTGCCTGTTTGACTCACTAACAAAATAGCTATTATTCATTAAATCAGAAGAAGCAGTAACAATTAGTCTTCCACCCCTTTGTAATTCAACGCCTGCTTGCAGTGTAGCTGAATTATTTATCGATAAATCATTAGCTGCATCAAACAGTCCATCTTTATCTAAATCAATGAAATAATCTCCAAGAATCTCAATAGTTGGATATAAATCCCCATCTTGTAGCTCTATTATTCCTTCTCCAATTTCCAATGTGAAATTAATTGCTGATCCATCATACCTAATTGTATCTACTGCTTGATCTGTAAATGCTGTAGTACTGGTTAAATAATCTAGGTCATAAAACGCTGAATCATCAACAGAAATTGAAGAGTTAATGGCCAATTCTTTTGAAAAAAGAGTTGCATTGTAAATTTCGAGACCGAAATAAGCCAGTAATTCATTCACTCTTTGAGCTCTTTTTCCTGCATCTCCTAAAATCATCAAGCTACCACCTGATGAAGCATAAAATCTTAATGCATCTATTTCTTCATCCTCTAAAGATCTCAATGAACCTGCAAGTATAACAAGATCAAGATCTGTTAATCTTTGAGTTGTAAATACAAAGTCATCACTAGGTGTGATGTGTGTTACGTTCAATTGATACGGAGAGAGGAAATTTGAAAATGATGACATATTCTTCCATGCTGTTTTGTATGAATCTGTTACATAAGTAAGAACATCAATTTCCGCAAAGTCTTCAACGTGAGAGAAGTAAGTATGTTGTTTTTCTAATGTAAAGGACAACCAACTTGTCGGATTATTATCATATAAGAAAGTGTTGTTAAATATTGCAGTATAATTTTGAAAAACTATTAATGAAAGCTTCATTGTTTCACTAGGATTGAGTTGAATATCATTTCCCAAAGTGTCTCCTGATTTTAATTCCTTGACTAACTCGATGGAAACAACATGATCATGAAAATCATCCTCATATTCAGATAAGGCAGAAGATGAATTCTCTTCTCCACTTACGTTTAAATCTGTTACAAATGAATTTACTTCACCTGTCCCATTAACGTAAGAATCTTGAGCTCCTTCTACACGATAGTTTATTGCAACAGCATCATCAGGGGCTAAATCAGAGCCAAAAAATCCGTCGTAGTTTCTATCAAATATTATTGTATACCAAGTGTGAGTTTCGTTATTATAACTATCTCCAGTTGGGATAGTAGTATTAATAGGTATATAAATTGAACTTGTATAACTAAAACCCATAAATAGGTGGGTTAAATTTGCTTGGACAAGAATTGATACTGGTATATGACTATTACCAAAATTAGCAGAATAGGAAGTAGCATTTTCCCATTCTCCTTCATAACTTTCTAAATCTCCATCAATCACAGGCTCAGTACTATTAAGATAGACTATTTTGTCTGGTAAATTAGGAGAATAATCGTTATTCTTAGCATCTGTAGACGTAAAAGAATTTACTAAACTACTTGCTAGGAATTGTCCTAGAATTATCATAGAAAAGATAACAAGAAATTTAATCTTTTGTTTTCGCAATTTTGTATACTCCATTCAATTTAGTAAAGCGCTAGCTTTTGCCTTTTTAAACTTTATTTATGCAAAGAAGATAGAGATACTTTACATATGATTGTCAACAAAATACTTATTTGACTTATGAATAAGTGTAATAAAGAAACTTGTTTAATCCCTTCATTATTCTGGGGAAGATTGAAGATGACTGAACTGAGGAACAAACTCCTAAAAGACGAATATAAAGAGAAAGAAGATGTTAAGAAATTCCCAATAATTGCTTTGCTTGACATTTCAGAAGAAGAATATAAGTTATTGAAAGAATTGAGCTTAGAAACTATTGACGATTTAGCTAGTAAGTGGGATCAGCAATACGATAAGATAATCAAGAAGATTCCAAAAGAGAGAGTAAACAGCTGGATTGCAGCTAGCCGACTTCTTTTAGTTGGTGATACTGATAAAATTACGACGGGAGCTAAAATTGTAATGATTGGGATTGATAATGCGGGTAAAACCTCATTGTCAATAGCTCTAAAGCACCGAGGTGCATTATCATTATTGTTTCAAAAGTTATATGCTCTCACTCCGACGAGAGGCCTGTTGAGAAGCAAAATCGAAGTTTTTGGTATGGATGTACATATTCATGAACTAGGAGGACAAAATGTTTATCGTGAAGATTATTTAAATAATCCTCAACAATATTTCCTTGGAACAGATATTATTATTTATGTTGTTGATGTACAAGCTAAAGACAGATTTGAAGAGAGTTTTGAATATCTGAAGCAAATTATCAATGTTACTAATGCATTAAAGCTTAAGGTACCTTGGAAAATATTCTTCCACAAATCTGATCCTGAATATGAAATTGACAATAAAACAACAGAGATTTTTAGCTCAATTATTGAATATATGACAAACAATTGTCCCTACTTTAATCCAGCTAAAGATTTATTCAGAACAAGCGTTAAGATAAGATCTTCTATTTTAGGTGCCTTTTCTCACATATTTAGAGACATATCACTTATACAACATGGAGTTATTGATGCATCAAAGCAGGCTGCTGAGCAACTTAAAGCTGATTTCTTTGGTTTATATGATTTCAGAAGCAATGTGTGCTTCGCTCAATACTCAGAACAGGAAGAACTAGAAGATTTAGCACATACAGCATATTATGAAGCTATTGAAACCATAGTGAATATGAGAGAACCATTTCTAAGAATCAGAAGATATACATTAGATAAAGAT
>DAOVKB010000035.1:0-11143 GCA_030631995.1 archaeon
AATCTGTTAATACTTCAAGCAAGAGGGTGGTACTTTCAAGAAATTCCAGAGAAATTCAAGACAAGTGATTATGTTTTTACAAAGAAATTTTGATATCTCCACAGCATAACATTTTTGAATAACTACAAAATGAATTTATTAAATCGAAAGTGAGGATTTCTTATGGGTGCTGAACTCAAAGAATTAGAAGGAATTTTAAATGTAACTTTGCCAGAAAAACTCATAGAAGATATTGTAAAAGTTGAAGAAGGGCATTTCGATGTACATTCTACAGCAAAAAATGCTTATGAATTAATGAAAATACTTCGTGAGGATGCAGGTATTTATCACCTGACAACAATTTCTGGAATTGAAAAGGAGAAAGAATTCAACGTTTGTTATCATTTACAACATAGAATTGAGGAGGAATTTAGAGAAGTTCCTATCAACTTCTTTGTAACAAAAGTTGATAAAGGAAATCCAAAAACTCCAAGTATGGTTGATTTCTTTGTTTCTGCCGATTATTACGAAAGAGAAATTTACGACTTCTTTGGTATCTATTTTGAGAATCATCCGTTCTTACAAAGAATAATTTTACCAGAGAAATGGCCGGATGACGTTAGACCTTTACGTAAAGAATATGGCTGGGAGCAAATTAAAGAAATCACATTGGATATCGCCAGGAAAACTTTGGAGGAGGATTAATATGACAGGTGAATTTAGATCAAGATTTAGAACTCTTGTAGATGGAAGTGATGCTCCTCCTAATGCTGATCATCACATCTTTATTGGACCACAGCATCCTTGGTGTGAAGAACCCGCGCACTTTATTATCCATGTAAAAGGAGAAAGAGTAGTAGAAGCTGATATCAGAATAGGATTCAACCTTCGTGGTATTGAAAAAGCTATGGAAAATAAAACCTGGCGACAGAATACTATGTTAATCCCAAGAGCTTGTGGAATTTGCAGTGCGGTTCATCAGAACATCTACGTTCGTGTAGTTGAAAGACTTGCTGGAATTGAAGATCAGATTTCTGAAAGAGCAAAATTAATTCGTATGTTTAGCTGTGAGGCAGAACGTATTCATTCTCACATGCTATGGTATGGTATTCTTGCTCACGATGCTGGTTTCGATACAATGTTGCACATTTCATGGAGAGATCGTGAGATTATAATGGATATTGTAGAAGATTTCAGCGGGAACAGAGTAAATCCAGCTTTGATGTTACCTGGTGGTGTAAAACGAGACATCCCAAAAGAAAAAGCAGACAGAGCAAAACCTCTGCTTGATGAATTGGAAAAGAAAGTATTATATCACAAGAAAGTTTTCACAGAAGAAGCATCAATCCGTAATCGTTTAGAAGATGTAGGAATATTAACTAAAGAAGATGCAAAGAAAACAACACCCAATGGTCCTACTGGAAGAGGTTCAGGATTACCTTTTGATGTGAGAAAAGCTTTTCCATATGAATTATATGATAAAATAGATTGGAACCTTGTTTATTATAATGAAGGTGATATTCTTGCTACAACTCTTGTGAGATTAGATGAAACTCTGGAATCCATTCAGATGTGTAAACAGATACTAGATAACTTGGAATCTACTCAAGGTGAGCTTTTAGCTAGAGTTAAACCTAGAATTCCTGAAGGAAGTTATATGTCAAGAGCTGAAGCTCCAAGAGGTGAAGATTTTCATTATGGTATTGCTAATGGTACTGATACACCAGAGAGATACAAGATTAGAGCACCATCCTTAGGCAATATCGATGCTACACTTAAAAGAATGGATGAGGAATATATCGCAGATATGCCAGTAATACTTCGCAGTTACGACCCATGCTTCTCTTGCACTAACAGGATTATGATTATCAATGAAAAAACTGGCGAAAAGATGATACTTGAACAAGACGAATTTGCTCGAAAGGCTATTAAAGCCAAGAAGTATAATAGACCGTTTTTCTGAGGTGAAAGAAGATGAAAAAAGTACTAGTAATGGGCGGAGAAGCCCTAAAAAATCAAGCTAAAGGACCAGTAACAAAACATGTTCTCAAGAGAATAGGAGATCACCCACCTCCTGAAGACATTCGAACTATACCAAGAATAATAGAAGACAGATGTATCATGTGTGGAACTTGTGTAAATGTCTGTCCTACTCATTGTTTAGGCATGGAGAAGGATGATAAAGACAATGGAATGATTTGGCTACAAAGAGCCCAGTGTATGTGGTGCGGTCATTGTCAAACATATTGTCCTAAAGACGCAATCCATATAGATAGAGAACCAGCTTTATCTAATTCGCTCTTCTCATTCAATAATAGACAGGACTATGAGATGATTTGTGCATCAGGAAGTTACAAAGGAGAAAAAGCTGATAAGAAGCTAGAGGAACTTATCGAAGAAGGCGGAAAGAAACTCAAATATCTTGAGGAGTTCAGGGGTTGAAAAAAATGGGTTGGTTAAAGAAATTTGGAGTACACTGTGCGCTTAAATCTCCTTGGATCATTCACATGAATGCTGGTGGATGCAATGGCTGTGATATCGAAATTGTAGATGCACTAACACCAAGACACGATTTAGAACAATATGGGATTACTTTAAGAGGTACTCCTCGACAAGCAGATGTTCTTGTAATAACAGGTCCAGTTACTCTTCAAGTTGCTGAGAGAGTAAAAAGAGTTTATGAACAGATGCCTTTACCAAAGTTTGTAGTAGCTGTAGGTAATTGTAGTGCATCTGGAGGAGTTTTCCAAGAATGTCCTTTCATCTTAGGTGGAATTGATTACGTTTTACCAATTGATGCCTGGGTGTATGGGTGTCCTCCTAGACCAGAGAACATTGTAGCAGCTATTGCTACTTTACTTGGAAAATTGAAAGGAGATCTACTCGGTATAGAACAAAAAGAAATTCCAGCGGAATAATTCTTTTTCTTTCTTTTATTTTTTATTTTTTATCTATTCTAAAAAACTAATATTACAAGAGATATTGCTATTAGAATCATTGTGATTATTGTAGAGATTACAAGTACGATTACTAAAAGTCCATATTTTTTCTCACCATAGATTCCTATTGCATTTATTAAGGCATATAAAATTAAACCAGTAGCTAAGAAAAATAAGGGGAGTCCCCAAGTTTGTTGTAGCAATAAAGCTATTCCACTTATTATTGCAATAATAGACATAACAAATTCTGCTATAACAAGAAACAACCTTTCAAATGGCTTCTCTCTGAATTTATGTCCCATTTTTGTTGATAAAACAACAATCCACAAAATCATAGCTAATGTACCAGCACCAATTACAAAAGCTCCATCAATTATTTCAAGTATCATACGCAGAAGATTATAGAACAGTTTAAAAATCTCTTGAAAAACACAAAGAAAACTTACTTCACTCTCTGAGCAATTAGAGTTTTAAAGTAAAACAATATTTTATTCTTATGAGTGATCCTCATTGGATTAAAGCATATGAGCGATGGGCGTTAATATATGAAGAAATTATGGAAAGGAATCTTGAAACAAAAAAGAAAAGAGAAGATAGAACTAAAGAAGAAATAGTAGCTATTACCCAGATTATGAAAAAAAGAAAACTGGAAATACAAGATTCTATTCTGTTGGATATTGGAGGAGGGACAGGAAGATTAGCTATTCCTTTATCTAAACAAGTTAAAAATCTCATTCTAGCTGAACCCTCAAAACCAATGTTAGATATTGCTAAAAGCAAGTTCAAAGCGATGAGAAATGAAAATTTTTCATTCTTACAAGAAGGTTTTCTTGAACTTTCTCTGAATGATGAGACAGTGGATGTTGCTATCGCATTTAATGATCCCTTTCAGTATTTACTTACTTTAGAGGAACAAATAAAAGCATTAGAAAATGTCAAGAGAGTACTAAAAACTAAAGGAATCATTATTTTGGAAAATTCAAATTTCTTTTCACTGCTTTTAAGAGAGGAATGGCCAAAACCCACATTTTGGGAAACTGAAAAGCACAAAGTATCCAGATTCATTCATTATGAAGTTCAAGCTTTCAAGGGTGTTTGGAATCATATAGAAAATATATTCATTGAGGATAAAGAAACAGGAAAAATAGAGCATTTCGAATCTATTCATCTTCTCAAAAATATATCAGCAACTGAACTTATTCTTATAACTCAAAAAGTAGGTTTTGAAAATATAAGATTATATCCAGGTACTGATCTTGAAGCTGAAGAAGGTACTCGTTTCTTGTTAGTGGCTCAAAAACCATGAATTAAAGTAAGAAGATCTTACATTAATTGCCTTGAATTTATAGATTTTTTAATCAAAAAAAGAAAAAGAAAAAGGAAAAGGTTGGGTTTTATATTATACCAACTATTGCTTGTATTATTCCATTAGGCCAGAATCCAAATAGCAAGATAACAACAGCTAAGATTGTAAGGGACACCATTTGGAAGATAGGTATCTTTACTTTCTCTTCAGCTTTATCGACTGGTTCATCGAATAACATTATCTTTAGTATGTATAGATAACCACCCAATGCTAGCAGGGAGTTAATGATAGCAAGAACAACAAGAGCTATGTTATTACCTATTGCTCCAGCACCGTTGAAAGTTGCTAAAATCACCATCATTTTTGATATAAAACCAGCGGTTATTGGAATACCACCAAGTGATAGAAGTCCTATTGTTAGAATGATACCAATGAATGGTGATCTTCTTCCTATTCCTGTCATATCACGTATGTCTCTTGAACCAACAGCTGCAATCAATGTTCCGCTGAGCAAAAACAGAGATCCTTTACCTATGGAATGTGTTAGTATATGGAAGACTGATGCTTGTACACCTAACATGGTGTTTGATCCTATACCTAGGATTATGTAACCAAGATGTACTGTTGTAGAGTAAGCTAATATTCTCTTGAAATCTACAATATCTTTTCTCAAGAATTGAGAGAAGACTAAGAAGTTTCCTTCAATCATGGTTAAGATACCAATCCAAGAGAGAACTATTCCTGCAGGTACGAAGTCTGGGTAAGCTGAGTAGAGTGTTCTGTACATACCAAAGGCACCAGCTTTAACTACAATCCCAGAAAGCAAAGCTGAAATTGTTGATGGAGCTGAGCTGTGGGCATCTGGTAGCCATGCATTCAAGAACAACATTGCTGCTGTTACTGCAAAACCAGTTATGAACAATGCAATAATTAATCCAACTACTTTACTATTAACTACTACAGCTGCTGCAAGAACTGCATAATCCACTGACCCAAAGTATCCATATGTTAACGCTGTTGCAAGTAAAACTAACATGCTTCCAGCTGTTGACATGATGAAGTATTTCAACGAAGCTTCTACTGCACCTCTCTTTACTCTGTCAAAGGCAACAAGTACATAAGCACTTAATGCAAACATTTCCCAACCTATGAATAAGGTTATGAAATTATTTGCCATAGTTACTGCACTTAAGCCTGTAAGTAATGTTAGGATCAGTGCATAGTAATAACCTAAGCCTTCTTTACCTTTCATGTAACTAACACTGAATAATACTGCCATCCAAACAAGGAAGCTAAATATAGTTACCATTACGGCTTGAATGATTCCGTATTCCAGCAACAATCCACTGTTTAGATCTAGATAATTTCTCCAATCATCAGAGAATACAGAGATTATTCCGAGTAAGAAAACTCCTAAAGCTACAAGATTGGCAAGAGCATGATTTACACAGTCAGCACATATCTTAATTTTCGTTAAGTGTTTCTTCAGCTGTTGTATCAAAGCAATCAAACCAGCACCAACGATTGGTACAAGCATGATCAGAGATAGATAAGTATCGAGTGCCATTAGACAATCACCACCACTAAAACAACAATAGTAGCAATTGCTACTATTGAACCTAGTATCATGTTCCAAGTTATCTTTCCAGTCTTAAGGTACGAGATTTGTTTTCCGATCCAGAACACTGGTTTCACAAACACAATGTTATACAGACGATCCATATAGAAACCATTTGCTACAAAGGTTCGTAAAGACTTGAAAATCTTGATGTTCTCAACAAAAGCAACTTCTGTTTGTCCCTTACCATAGAGTAAGTATGCCGATCCAATACCTAGTATTATAACTATTATTGAACTGACTAAAGCAACTATTCCGCCAGTATCTGTTAGTATCAACACGTATCCTCCATAATGACCTGTTATGAGATTATGAACAGGGCCTTCAAGAATGAAACCTGTCGCAAATACTAAAACTGCTAGAATGCCTATGGTTATTCTCATGATGTACTTTGGTTTATGTACTTTGACTCCTCTATTTTTACCGTGGAATATCATAAAGAACATTCTTGAGGCATATAATGCTGTCAAGAAAGCTGTTAATATTGCAATTATAAGAACAAACCAATACATTGGTTGTGTTTGAGCACCAATAAAAGCAGCTCTTATAATTGATTCTTTTGAATATCCACCGTTTGTCAATATAGGAATTCCAATTAAACCTAGAACACCTACGAGCATGAATCCATAAGTCCATGGTAGTTCTTTTCTCAATCCACCCATCTTCTTTATATCTCGTTCACTAGCTACTGAGTGAATTACTGCACCAGCAGACAAGAACAGGAGAGCTTTGAAGATTGAATGAGATAACAGATGTAGTTGTCCTGCAATTAGACCATCATCAATTCCTCTTATTGTGAAGGCTAAGAACATGTAACTCAGTTGTGAAATTGTACTATACGCTAGAACTCTCTTCAGATCAGTTGTTACTAACGCACCAAATGCTGCTCCAACACAAGAGATACCAGCTAATATCATCAGGATGATATAAAATACATTTTCACCCCAATATGGTGCAAACCTCGCAACAAGATAAACACCTGCTTTAACCATTGTTGCAGCGTGTATTAGTGCTGAAACTGTTGTTGGACCTTGCATTGCGTCTATATCTACAGTATCACCCGAGCTTAACCAAGATTGTAATGGAAACTGAGCTGATTTAGATACTGGAGCTAATAGAAGCAGGATACCCATAAATACTGGATATGGTGCTAGAACTGAAGTTGTTATAAGCAATGGATTAGCTACAGCTGCTTGAGTATTCAAGTAGTATGCCCATGATAAGAAAGCTAAGAAACCAACGTCTCCAATACCAGTCATGATTAAAGCCTTTATTCCACTTCTTGCTGGTTTGCTGCCTTCCTCTCCTTTCTTCATGAAGTAATGACCTATGAGGAAACAGGAACATAGACCAACAATTTCCCAGCCAGCGAATAGAAGGATCATATCAGCTGCAAGTACAAGTAGAAGCATTCCTCCTACGAATAATTGCATGAAGAACCAATATCGTGCTTTGTTTTTGTCATCCTTCATATACTCAAGAGAGAAGAATGCAATCAGCATACTTAGTATAGAAACAATTAGTATCATCATTCCTGATAAAGCATCAAGATGGAATCCTGATTGTAAACTACCTGATAGCCAATCTGCCCATGCAAATGTATAGTCGGTTGCAATACCGTCGAATGAAGCAAAAACTATAACTGACATTATAGCAGAAAGTGCGATGGGTAGAACACTAAAGATGTCTCTAATGTATGGCCACTTCTTCAAAAGCAATGATAGAAAAGCTCCTACAATTGGGGCTAGTACTGCTATGCTTAATAGTATTAATATATTTGCCATTTTTTTCACCTCTTTAATGTAGCCATTTCATCACTATCCACACTCTTCGCATGGCGATAGTTATTGATGACTATTGCTAAACCTACTGCTAATACAGCGGCTCCTATGGCTATAGATAGCAATGGGAAGATTTGAGCAAATCGTGTAAATGTTCCATTTGTAATATTTGCACCGAGTGCAATGAAAACCACATTTACTGCTATTGTCATTATTTCGATTCCCATTAGAATCTTTATCACGTTTCTTTTACCAAGCAATGCGTATAATCCTACACAGAACAAGATAATTCCTAGAATCAGTAGATGTAATTGATCAATCATTATGCTTCTACCTCCTCTTTGAGTTTCTTCTTTTTATGGCTGATAAACAGGGTACCAATTGCTATAGATGTAGCAAAGAAAACAACTGCTTGAAGTATAAGATCTATTGTTCTTTCACTCCACAACGATACCAGAGAGTCAGCTATTGTGCTAGTACCACTTGGTGTATATAGTCCTTCAGAACTAACTACTGCCCAAATTGAAAATGCCATAATAACTGCTATTAGAGCTAAAGCGATTATGCTTCTTTTCCAATCAAATGTTTCATCTCTCTGTTTTTCTGTTAAAGCTACAACAACAATAAATAGTGCTGTAAATCCACCACCATAAACTATCAATTGTATCCACGCTAGCAGAAGAGCTTTAAGTGTCAATAATATTATCCAGACAAATAGATTCATTGCGATTAAACCTATTACTGAAAACATTAATCTTCTACACTCAATTGCAAATATTGCTGCTAGTATTGCTAAAATCATGAAAACGTATATTACTGCTAAACTCATTATTCAGTACCTCCTTCTACTATTGGATCAACTGCATCCCTTGGGTATTTCTTCTTTAATGCCACTAGGACAGTAAGTAGAACAATTGCTGTGTATATAAGAGCTGCTTCAAGATTAGCTGATCCTGCAAAGAATACAGTCGCTAATATGAAAACTGCAATGTCAAACAATACAAAGAATGCAATGAAAACATAAGTGTCGATAAATATCTTTCTGGGTTTAGCTAGTATGGAACCTTCTCCGCTTGAGAATAAGTCTTGTTTCATTTGACTTTGTGTAGGAGGTTGTGTTCCTAAGATATATCTTACTCGTTTACTGATTAACCAAACGACAACCGCAAGTACAATACTAGCGATTACGTCTATCAATAGTGCAAAATACCATTCCATTTAAACAGCAACTCCTAGTTTTATTCCAAGGGTTAGCATTAACGCTATTATTGTTATTGGGAGAATAATCTTCCAAGCTAACCTAACTGTCTGATCGATTCTTATACGTGAGATTAGAGTTCGTAAGAAAGACATTATAGCTATAACAGCTATTAGTTTCAAAGTAAAGAATATCAAATTTAAGAAACCCATCAAGGCAACGCCTTCAACCACTATTCCTACGTTTGGACCACCTAGAAATAGTGTCACTATTAAACCGCCAATGAAGAATGCTCCAATTCTTTCACCAAGGTGAATAAGAGCATATCTCCAGCCACCATATTCAACTAACCATCCATCGGCAAGTTCTGTATGAGCTGTTGGAGAGTCAAATGGAAACTCTTCGAGTTCTGCCATCATGACTATTATCGAAACTGCAAAAGCAATAACGAGTCCGATGATAAGCCACAAGCTTTGATTACCAATTGCACTGAAGAGATTAGCGCTAACATTACTTAAGGTAAAATCAGCAGCATTATCTCCACCTACAATAAGTATAGGAACAAGTAAGCTGAAACCTAATGGTATTTCAAAGCTTAATACTTGTAGAAGTGATCTTGTAGAACCGGTTTGTGCAAATGGATTCTTTGTTACAATTCCCATGAAATAAATCAATAATCCATAAGAAAGAAGTATAAAAAGAACAAAGAAAATATCGAATGGAAAACTTGTAAATCCGGCTACAACACCTTCATGAAAAACAGCTATTGGGATCATCAAAGCCCCTGTTAACGCAGTTGCAAAAAACGCTATTGGCAACGCAGTCATCCAAAACTTACTTACACCTTTTGGAATTATTGTTTCCTTAGCTGTAAGTTTTACTATGTCGTATAAAGGTTGCAGAAATGGTGGGCCTTTTCTATTTTGTCCCCTGGCATAAACTTTCCTGTCAAGCCAATCAATGAATAAAGCCATGACAACAATGAAAATTATACCTGGAACAGTTATCATTAATAGTATTTCAATCCATGACATTTCGCGTAAATCCTCCATATAGGATTGTCTTCTATAATCTTTCTTGCTATCCCTAGAAAGGAATAACAGTCGCGACATTGATAATCAAAACTAGTAATTCTTAAGGTTTATCGTGAGTAGTTGAGTGTCAATTTTCTCTAAAAATTGATTATGTGTAAGTTTAGGCTTAAACTAAAAATTTTCTTGTTTATTTAGTGCTAGTAAATATACTTGACCTACAGAAATTCCTCCATCTCCAGGAGATACCTTTTCATTAGTATAAATCTTGTTATTCTTTATATTGATTGTTTTTGCAATTTCATCTAGTATTATACTGTTTAGACTAACGCCACCAGAGACTAATACTTTCGATATGCTTGTTTCTTCTTTGATTTCATTAGCAATATTTCCCAAACTTTGTCCAAGCGCTTGTTGAGCGGCATAACTTATTTGTGATACAGAATAATTCTTTTTGAAATCAATAATTTGTGGAAATATTTCTGATATCTTAAGGACATAATTCTTTCCTGTGTTCTCATAAGGAATTGTTGCTTTGGGGATTTTTTCATCATTGTTCGAACCCATTCCACAACCCTCTAGTCTAATTGCAGGTTCTCCTTCGTAAGTTTGTTCACCACAAATATCTAAGAGTACACTTATGGAATCAAGGAATCTTCCAGTACTAGTTGTAATTTGTGATGTAGAATAGTTCTGTCTTTCTAATTGGTTTAAGATAAAGTGGATTTCATCTATGCCTTTTGGGAGATATCTCTGTAGATTAGAAGTGATACCAATAATTTCGTCAGAAGAGTAAGTATGAGAGAGAAGAGATAACAAGGAACGTAATGGATATTTAACTGCTACATCTCCTCCAGGTAAAGCAAATTCCTCCAAGTGACCTACTCTCCTTAAATTATGCATTGGACCAACAAAAACCTCCCCACCCCAAATTTTACCATCTCTTCCATAACCGGTACCATCTAATGCAATACCAATTATTTCTTCATCTGGTTCTATTTTGTTTTCTAATGCTACACTAGCTATGTGTGCTTCATGATGTTGAAATTGAACCCACTCTTTTGCATTAAATAAGTCTGTTATTTCATTAATGCTTGTTGATGTTAGATATTGTGGGTGCATATCATAAGCTATCGCATCTACATTGGTATTATACATTTCTAGAAGATGCTCTATTGCATTTAGCATATATTCGAATGTTTCAATCAGTGTTACTGTTCCAATATGTTGGCTTGGTATAATTTTAGATCCTTTCATAAGAGAAGGAATTAGATGCATTTCAGCTCCTATA
>DAOVKB010000043.1:0-9618 GCA_030631995.1 archaeon
AATAGCCGAAGAAACCAATTGGTCGGGTGTTCAAATCACCCAGTCCCCACCATAACAATTTTAATTTTTCGTGTTTATCTGTTATCTGAACAACTCTTTCAGTTCTTAAAAAGTGATAAATAAGCAGTGAATTGAAATTGGATTAATGAATCAACATGATTCAACTCTGGAGCAATGAGCTTGTTTCCACATAAGAAAAACTGAAGGAAATCACACACCTTTCATCGAAGGCTTTATTATCTTAAAAATGAATTATTAAGTGAAAATGGTTTCAGCTGCATACATTCTAATGCTTGTAGTTTTTGTTACGCTTATATTAGTTGGAATTGTTTTTTTTACTGTTTTTTGGTTTAAAGCTATTATTCTACTAAAAGAAAAAACTAATATTCCTTCTACCATAAAAACCATAGATTTGGAAAAATCAATTTACGAAAGGATGGCTGATGATTCTGAAGCAACGGAACAATATGTCTATATGAGACGTAAACTAATGGGCGGGTGATTTCATGCCCCACTCTATTCTAATGAAAAAATCTCATTACAACATTTAACAAATTTGAAGTTTAGTTTTCCCTTTTCCGTTTCAATTTGCCACATGAAGCATATATGCTCCTGCAGATCTCTTGGGAGATTCTTAAAAATAGGTGCAAGAAGCGAATATCCGATTCTTCTATGAATAATTCCTTCTGCTTCAAGGAAATATAATGCATAATTGTATCCTGGATACTTCTCTTTTAGAATTTTAGATTCAACTAAACCTTGCAATTTTTCGGTTTGCATCACTATATTATTCAAAAAATGCTTTATAAAGTCAAAAATTTAAAGAAGACCTATTTTTGCTACAGACTAACACTTAATAGGGTGTGTGCGAATATTTAACACAGACTATTTTAGGTGATGATGCTGAAAATCTTAGTATTATTTTATTCAATGTATGGTCATGTATATAGATTGGCTGAAGCTGTAGCAGAAGGTATCAAGCAAGCGGGTGCAGAACCAGTTCTTCGTCGTGTTCCGGAACTAGTTCCAGAGCATATACTTGAAAAATCTGGTGCAAAAGCAGCCCAACAAGCTTTTGAACATGTTCCTATTGCAACCATAGAGGAGTTACCTGAATATGATGCAATAATCTTTGGAACCCCTGCACGTTTTGGCAATATGTGTTCACAGATGAGGAATTTCTTAGATCAAACAGGTGGTTTATGGGCTAAGAAAACATTTGTCGGAAAAGTTGGAAGTGTTTTTACTAGCACAAATACACAACATGGAGGGCAAGAATCTACAATTTTAAGCTTTCATACAACACTTTTGCACTTAGGAATGGTGATAGTAGGACTTCCTTACATCTTTGAAGGTCAAGCAAGAATAGATGAAATAACAGGTGGTTCTCCTTATGGAGCTTCAACTATTGTAGGTAATGATGGATCAAGAACAGCTAGCGAAAACGAACTTGCAGGTGCTCGATTCCAAGGTGAATGGGTTACAGGAATAGCTAGTAAGCTAAAAGACTAATCCTTTTCTTTTTATTAGATATTCTTTTCCATGACCCACAAGTGATGCCATAATTTGAATCCTTTCCTCTCACAGAATTCTGATAGTTTTTTATTTCTATCAAAAGTTATTCTGTAATATTCCTTCCTTCTATATGGATAAAGGTTAATAAGAAACTCTTTAACGTAATTTACATCGGTACAAAGAAACGGTCTGCACCCTGAGAAATCTGGACTAAACCTTCCGTAAACCTTCAGATCCTTATCGATGAATAAACCCAAAGGAATTGACCCCTCATACTCCTCTGTTATTTTTGCATTCAGATGATTTTTCAATTCATCTCTGTTTATAGAAGGAAAAGCTGTAATTATAGTTTCATAATCCTCAGTAGATAGAATTATCATATCAGAGGAATCAGTTGGAATTATCTCTTTCTCTATTATCTTAACTAAATTCTTTTCAATCAAATAGTGCCAAGATTGAAACGATAAGTTATAACCGTTTTTCTTGTAAAGTGAAATAGCTACTTCATTTTTTGTCTCTACGTATAATCCTATTTTCCTTACATCCCTCTCCTTGAAATATGGATCCGCATATTTCATTAGCTTGAAACCGTAACCCTTCCCTCTTTCCGATCCTTTTACTGCAATACGAGCTAGATGTCCATAATCCTCCATTGCTCTTAACATAAGATATCCAACTAAATTTTTCTGAGCAAATAATCCAATGAACCCATCTGATTCCAACCATCTCAGAAAATCTTTCTTCTCAATTTTGTCTTCCAAAAAAGATTCAGTATCAATGGTATGATATGATCTCCAATCTCCTTCTGTAATATTCCTGAATTCCAACATTAGATTAATATTATAAAATAACTTAATAAGAATTTTTTCAAACAAGTTTTGTTAAGGTTTAGCCAACTTCAAATTGAATTCCCATTTCATCTTCAGCCAGTTCTACGACTAAATGATAAAGCTGTTTGTATATTGCGTAATATTCAGAACCTTTGTTGGTATTTCTATAAATGAATTTTGGACGTTTTTCTGTATTTTCGTATTTTACAATTAATCCGCGTGCTAACATGAAATGGATCAATCCCTTTGCTCGATCTAAGGGTATATTTGCTCTTCTAGCTATCTGTGAAATCCCTGCTTCAGTATAAAATTGCAGAACTTCCAAAATATCTGCATAAATATCGTATCTGGTTCTATTTATTACTGACATTAAACCAACCTTGTTTGAGCCATTATTCTTGTTAAATAATAAAAAGTTTGAGTCCCATAAACCCGGGACTCGTTTTTCATTTGAAGAAAGTAAGGTGATTTTTAGTTTTCAGTATATTTGGCAGATGGGTCTGCTTCTATTTTTCCTGCTTTAACTACACCAGCTCGTACTTTGGAACCTAATTCTACTTCATCTGCTATTATATCTTCAACTCTTGCTCCCCTTTCTACTATTACAGTACCTCCAATTAGTTTACCTCTGACACGAGAGTTTTGACCAATATTTATCAGCTCACCTTTTGCTATTTCACAGTTCAATCCACCGCTTAATTTCAGTTCTTTAGTTTCAATTTCATCTCCAGAGAGAGAACCACTCACAACTAAATTTCCGTCTAATTGCAGGAATCCACTTGAACTGCATGAACCACTAACTGTGATATTACTTCCAGTAACATCTGATCCAAGAACAAGGGAACCACTAACTTTTGCTTCTTGAAGTTTTGAATTATCTCCTATTCCTACTGATCCACTCACATTAAGTTTTTCAACACTAGATTCATCCCCTAATTTGCAGCTACCACTGATTGCTATTTTTGTCGCTTCACAACTATTTTCACATTTGTATGAACCACTAATTGATAATTTTTCTTTGATTTGTGCAGATTTTGTTTTTGCTGATCCACTTACATCAGTTTTATTAGTTATTAAATCATTACAAACAAAAGAACCACCGATTTCAATTTCAGGGCAATCTAGGGTTCCATCTATTTTAGCAGAACCTGATACTTCTAATTCTTCTAAAATTACAGCATCTCCTCCTATTTTCAGGGAACCTCCTATCTCAACCTCTTTTGCATTAAGGTTCATTTCATGTTTAGCGGATCCACTCACATCATAATTTTCAAGATTAGCGTCACCATAAACAACACATGCTCCCATGATTTTCACATTTGGGCAATCAAAGTCTTTTGCGACTTCCAATGCACCATCAATTGAGGTTTCTTCTGCTTTAAGTGATCCTCCAACTATAAGCTTGGAACTTCCTCCTCTTCCACCATTCCTAACATTGACTCTTTTAGCAAAGACATCACCTTCGATTTCAAGATAACCGTCTTTGTGCATTATCTCTTGAACTTCAATTGAACCATTTAGAAGTACGTCTCCTTTGCTGATAAGATTTCCAGTTATTACTAGCTTATCAACTTTAGATGATACATTAATTGTTGCTCCATCAAAAGCCTCAAGATCGCCATCTACATTGCTCAATTCAATAGTTTCATCCTCTTTAACTACAACTTTATCCATTTTTAATCACCAAGTTATTTTCATACTACAATATCTTGTTAGTATTTAAAAAGAAAAATCACAAGTTGTGACCAATAGAAGTGGTTTTTTAATCTGTTTGTGCAATAACTGAATCAGGTTGTTGCATTATTTTTTCTTCCCAGAGTCTTCGCATTTCTTCGCTTGTTTTCAGAAGATCATCTAATTTACCTTGAGCTTCTATCTTACCATCTTTCATTACAATTACGTTATCTGCTCTCTTTAGAGCAATAGGTCTGTGAGAAACAGCAAGACATGTAGCCCCCTCTTTTGCAAAAACCCTTTTCCATAAGATTTGCTCTGTTTCAACATCAAGAGCACTAGACAAATCATCAAAAATAAGAATTTCAGATTCTCTTGCAAACATTCTAGCAGCAGCTAAACGTTGTCTTTGACCACCTGACAGTTTAACTCCTTTTGGTCCTATTAGCGTATCTAATCCTTTATCAAAATCCTTCACTTCTTTCTCAATCACAGCTAATTTGATTGATCCTTCTACATCTACTGATTCTTCAGGTAATCCCATGAGGATATTTTCTTTGATTGTTTCGCTGAACAGACGTGGTACCTGAGAAGTGTATGCAGTTCGAGGAGGAACAAAGAATTCTTCAGGTTTATCAATAGCCTGATTATTCCAATATAAGGAACCGTCATCTTTAGGTAATAAACCAAGTAGCGTTCTCAGAAGAGTAGTTTTTCCTGACCCTATTCTTCCAGTGATTACTGTAAATGTTCCTCTCATAATTGTAATATTGATGTTCTTTATTCCTTTATCCGAATTTGGATGTGTGTAAGATAATTTTCTAGCATCGAATCTTACTAGTTTGTCTGCTTCATTTAGTTTCAAAGGTTGTATTGGTGGAAAATCATCCTTGATATAGATGGGACCATGCCTAACCAGATCAAATTCAGTTACAGCTGGATCCGATCCTGTAATAAGCTTAAACATTCTATCAAGGGATACCTTAGTTCGTATATATCTTGGAATCATATCACCAAGATCCCACACAAACTCGCCTAAAGCCCCAAGTACTCCAACAAAGAACGCTAAATCACCAACGGAAAATAAATTGTTGCTCAAGTTGTTTCCAACTAAAAGGAGGATGATTCCTATGCATAGATAGATAGTTACATAATATATCCCATGAATTACTCGGTGGAAGAATTCATCCTTAACTTCAGCTATACGTCTTTTTTCATTTATCCCTCTGAAGTAATCTAATACATTCTCCTCCGCTGTTGCTACTTTGATTGCCTGAACTGACCTGAAAATTTCTCCTATCGTTCTGGTCACTGCACCTGCTGCTTTTCTACGCTGTTTTCTCAATCTTGTAAAAATAGGTCTTGTGAAATACACTAAAACCATCATTAAAGTGAAGGGTACACTAACATAAACAGTAATTCTCCAATCAATTCCCTGCATGATATAGAAAGACAATCCAGTGAATACTCCAAGACTAAATATTGAGGTGAGATGATAAACAAACCACATTACTTCATCTATATCTCCTCTAAATCTTGAAACTGCTTCTCCTGGGGAATCTGGCAATGCTGCAGCTCCAGGTTTCTTGAAAATTCCTCTTAACATATTTCTTCTAAGCAAAACACTACCAGATAGAAAGAATACCCACATTGTGAAAACGAATACAAGGTCTCCTACTAATCTTAATATCATAGTTAAGGGGAGGATTAAAAGCACTAGTATCCAAATGTTGATACCTATCCCCCAACCAGTTGCTCCTTCAATCTGGTTGAAAATCTCTCTTGCTACAAAGCTAGCTACAAGTGGCTGTAAGAAGAATAAGACATCTGAAAGGAATCCTGCAAATACTAATCCTGGTTTGTAGCGTATTAACTCCCAAGCTAATCCTAGAATCTTCATTTTAACAACTCCTCTATTTCTCCCGTCTGAAGCAGATGATAAAACTTAGAATCGGTATCTTTTTCTAAATCTTCTCTTTTACCATATTCTAGTATGTTTCCTTTATCAATAATTAAAATTTCATCTGCCTTCTGAAGAGTAGATAATCTATGTGCAATAACTATGCCAGTTCTATTAATGAGTAATTTCTCAATTGCTCTTTCAAGTAAATTTTCTGTAACTGGATCTAATCTTGATGATGCTTCATCTAAAACCACTAAATTTGGACTTTTTATGAATACACGGGCAAGGGCTAGAAGCTGAGCTTCTCCTGCAGAAATTCCATGCTCACTTGAAGAAATGATAGTATCCAATCCCTTAGGTAATTTATCAAACCAATCCCCGAGTCCTATATCTAGTAGAATGGATTCAATTCTTTGATCAGGTATTCTTTCATCAAATAAAGAAACATTCTCTCTAACAGAAGCTTGGAATAATTCAACATTTTGAGTAACATAAGAAATTTTGTCTCTTAAGTCATCTAGAGCGATATCATCAACAGCAACATCATTTAACCTGATACTTCCATTATCTGGTTTGATATTATATAAGCGAAACAATAATCTAGAAATAGTTGTTTTTCCACTTCCTGTATGACCTACAATACCTAAGATTTTTCCCGGTTCTAATCTGAAAGATATGTTGTTTAGAACATATTCGTCTTCTAGATAAGCAAAACTCAAATCATTAAACTCTATTGCAATGGGACCTGGAGTAATCTTCTCTGTCCCATTATCTTCAATCTTTGTTTCAATCTGGAACAATTTATTTATTCTATCGATGGATGCTCCAGCTTTCTGAAGATTTTGCATTTGTCTTGTGATAACAAAAATGGGTCTTAGTAGTATTCCTGCATAAATCTGGACTAAAAAAATTGTTCCCAAAGTTATAATCCCTTTATCAAAGAGTGGAATACTTGGTGCAAATACTAGAGTACTTATCAGTGCTATAATTCCCCAAATTGTGATTACAAATAGCTGATCTCTCACTAATGCTCTGTGAAAAGTTTTATAGTGTATTCTTGAGTGATGAAAGAATTTACGCATTGCATTGCTTACCCCTCCATTTGCTCTAATGTCTTCAACTGCACTTAAATTCTCTTCAATCGTTCCAAACATATCTGCGCTAGCTTCTCTTTGTTTCTCCCAGAATTTAATGGAAAAATTTCTCATTTTATACATTACAATTATTGCAAAGAGCGTGAAAGCTGTAAATGACAATCCTAGGGTCCAATGTTTAACAAAGAATGTTACTAAAACTCCAACAATGAGAAGTAGCGAAGTAACCAATTGTATTGAAAACTGTGACAAAAATTGTGCTAAAGTGTTTATATCTCCATCAATTTTTTCTATCATCTCTCCCGGTTTGTGTTCATTATGAAATGTCATATCCAGATTTACACAATGTTCTGTTAAGTCAGATCTTAACATGTTTGTTGAAGACCATGAGAGATTTTGACCAACATAAACAGAAAATAGTGAAACTGTTTGCTGAATAAACATTAGAATGATATATACAGAAGCAAGAAAAATCAACGCAGGAAAAATAGTCTCGTTATCAGTAAACAACCTTAAAATGGCTCTGAAAAAACCACTTAAATCCTCTAAAGACGAATCTTGGATTGCTAGATTTATGTAGTTTTCAATTATTAGGGGAGTAACAACCAATAAAACGGTTCCACTGGCCAATAGAAAAGCTAACAATAACACTCTTCTCTTGAAAGGTGCTAGGTACTTCTTTTGTACCTCCCAGTATTTTTGAAGTGGAATTTTCATGGTCTTGGTTATCCGACCAATGAGAATTTATAAATTTAATTGAAAACGTTTGAAAATAAAAAAAGAGCTCTTGCTGATGCTAGAGTTTATTCTGCTGGTAAACGTGGTCTCATAGTCAAATAGAGAAAACTACCAAACAAAGGAACGCAAAACAGAGTAAAGAGTTTCAGATTTTTCCACTCTCTTCTCTTCATGTCGCTCCAAATGATTATTGGAAAGAATAAGGTTAGCAATGCAAAATCTATTGTCATAACCTGTATAAGTCTAACATTTAGAAAGCTATTTACAAACACTCCCCATTTTCCATAAATGCTAGTTGCAATTATTCCATACATCGCGATAGCTCTACCTAGTTCTGACAAGATAATACCTAAAATGCGTGAATCAATAATTTTGATGAATAACGTTTTCTTAGTCTTGGGTTTCTTTTTCTTTACTCCTCTTAATGCAAAATATGGCATCATTGCATACATTCCAAGTCCAAATGATGCTAATACAAAAGGCCAAGAAGGGACGAATCTCTCTCTATTTTCAATAAGAAGTATTACTGCGTAAAGCAAGGCCCAAACCCCTACTAACATGAAGATACTCCATTCTAGAGGATTGGTTTTTCCATATACTATGTCAAAATCGCCAAAACCAGGATCCCCCTCTTGTTTAGATGGTGCCCATATAAACATGTATAGAAGAGAACCAATCCACACTATTAGAAATAGTAAATTTGGACTTAGAAATTCTTTCCAAGGAACTTCTATATTTAATCTTGAGATAAGTTTTCCTTCTGTCGTAGTTTTATTTTCAATTTGCTCATTTTCTATATTTAAATTATCTTCACTCATACAATCTGCCTAGATTTATGTGTTAAAAGCTCTGTCTCCCGCATCCCCCAATCCTGGTACTATATACCCTTTTTCGTTCAAGATTGGATCGATAGCTCCGGCAAGAATTAAAACTTCAGGATAATGCTCTAATATTCTTTCAATACCAAATTTAGCTGCTATCGCACAAAGAATAATAATTTTCTTTGGTTTTTGATTTTCCAATTGTTTAAGTAAGAAGAGCATAGTTGACCCGCTTGCTAACATTGGATCAACAATAATTGCTATTTTATCTTCCACAAAAGGTATGTTTGTATATGTACAATCAATTCTGAAATCTGTTCCATCTGTTTCTAACATTTTCCCTCTCGCAGTTGAGATTACTCCTAATGCTGCATCAGGAAGGAATTCCAATACTCCATCTGACATGGGTAAAGCTGCTCTCAGAATGGATATAATTACTATGTCGTCTTTGTGTTCATCAAAATTTGCTTTTCCTAACGGGGTCTCAACTAATGAAGTTTTTATGTCTAAATACTTGGAAGCTTCATAAGCAAGAAAATTACCTATGCGTTTGAGGGTTATTCTGAATGAAGCAGGAGGTGTTTGTTTATTTCTCAGTTTCCCTATTGCTTCAGAAATTAAAAAACTTGTTTCACTAGCATTAATCCACATTCTTGTAATATTTCTACTAACTTGATTAAATATGTTGTTCATTTCCGATTTTTTTTCGAGTATTTAATTAGGTATATAAGTATGAAAAGCATGGATTTAGTATCACGTATTAAGTAACTGGATTTTAGTAAAAAAATAGAGGAATTGATATGAGTAAAGATTTTGATATAAGTGAAATCGAAATTGTGGAATTTAATCCCATTGAATGTTCAAGAGAAGAATGGCAATTGTATCACGATTACAGAAGACTTAGACATGAGGAAACAAGTCCAGACGATCCTTTAACACCCGATGAAATAGTGGAAAAAGGTTTACAAATGCAAATGGATCATCCTGAGATGGTACCTTCTTTGTACTCTATCAATGATACTTCAATTAACAAAAGGATTGGA
>DAOVKB010000074.1:0-5732 GCA_030631995.1 archaeon
AGGTCGAAGACCAAATCTAAAGACTGCTGTACGAGCTGATCTTATAACAGAAAGGCTTCGACATGCATTAGCTACAGGAAATTGGACAGGTGGAAAATCAGGCGTCAGTCAACTACTTGATAGAACAAATTATATGTCAGCATTAAGCCATCTTCGAAGAGTAGTTAGTCCTTTAAGCAGAAGTCAACCACATTTTGAGGCAAGAGATCTTCACCCCACTCATTTTGGTAAAATTTGTCCTAACGAAACACCAGAAGGTCCTAATTGTGGTTTAGTTAAAAATTTAGCATTGCAAGCTTATATTAGTGTAGGATTAGACGAAAAAGATATTGAGAAAAAACTAGTAAATGATTTAGGATTAAATAAAATCAAACATAAAGATTTGACCGATCCTGGCTCACCTTTAGCAAAAATGGTAGCTGATCCCAGTGTTTGTAAAGTTTTCTTGAATGGTAGTTTTCTCGGTGTCGTTGAAAATGGTGATGCCTTTCGAAAACAACTTATTGATAAGCGTAAAACTGGAGACATCCACCACGAAGTTAATATTGCTCATTATGATGACACCAATGAACTTTTGGTAAATTGTGACGCAGGACGAGTACGACGTCCTCTCATTATTATAAAAGACGGAACACTTCAATTAACTAAAGAAATGAATAACTGGATCAAAAGCGGAAAATGGTCTTGGTCAGACCTTCTAAGAAATCAAGTAATAGAATATGTTGATGCTGAAGAAGAAGAAAACTTATTCATAGCAATTGATGAAAATAACATTAAAACCGATAATTCTCATATGGAAATCACACCAAGTACAATCTTAGGTATCTGTGCTTCTCTAATACCTTACCCAGAGCATAATAGATCAGATCGCAATGTCTATGAAGCAGGAATGGCGAAACAAGCTTTAGGTATTTTTTCAGCTAATTTTAGGTATAGGATGGATACTCGTGCCCACATTCTTCATTATCCTCAAAAACCCCTTGTAAAGACTCATGGGATGGATGCAATTCATTTTGAGAGTCGTCCAGCAGGCCAAAATTTTATTGTAGCAATATTATCTTATGAGGGGTATAACATGGAAGATGCTTTACTAATCAACAAAGCAGCTATTGAAAGAGGATTAGGGAGAAGCACTTTCTATAGAACATACGATGCAGAGGAGAGAAAATATCCAAACGGTCAAGAAGACACTTTTGAAATACCAGATGACACCGTGAGAGGATACAAGGATGAATCCCAGTATGTACATCTTGGTGAGGATGGAATTATAGAACCTGAAATATCAGTTGATGGAAATAGAGGAGATGTTCTTATCGGCCGTACAAGTCCCCCTAGATTCTTAGAAGAATATACTGAATTTGATGTTCCACCTCAAAATAGAAGAGAAACAAGTAAAGCAATAAGACACGGAGAAAGAGGAATATCAGATGTAGTTGTTTTGACAGACACTAACGAAGGTAATCGATTAGTTAAAGTTAGGGTTAGATCTGAACGTGTTCCTGAGATTGGGGATAAGTTCGCATCGCGTCATGGACAGAAAGGAGTTATTGGTTTAATTGTTCCTCAAGAAGATATGCCTTTTACTGAATCAGGTGTTGTTCCGGATATAATTATAAACCCTCATGCGGTTCCCTCTAGAATGACAATTGGTATGTTAATGGAATTAATTGCAGGGAAAGGAGCAGCACAAAGGGGTAATGCGTTTTATGGTACCGCTTTCAGCAATACAAAATTATCTGAATTACATCAGGAGCTAAAAAAAGGCGGGTTACATCCACTTGGAAGGGAAGTAATGTATGATGGTAAAACAGGAAAACGACTAGAAGGAAGCATCTTTGTAGGGTCGCAGTTTTATCAAAAACTCCATCATTTAGTTCAAGACAAGATTCATGCTCGTGCAAGAGGACCCATACAAATGTTAACTAGACAACCCACTGAAGGTAGAGCTAGAGAAGGTGGTTTGAGATTTGGTGAGATGGAAAGAGATTGCCTTATAGGACATGGTACATCTATTCTTCTCAAAGAAAGATTACTTGACGAATCAGATAAAACTGACGCCCTAATCTGTTCAAAATGTGGATTTTTAGCCATGTATGATCGTAACCGCGATCGTTATCATTGTCCAGTTTGTAAAGAAGAAACCCCCGTTTCCAAAGTAATCATAAGTTATGCATTTAAGCTTCTGTTGCAAGAATTGATGAGTTTGGGTATTGCTCCACATATTGAATTAGAAGATATTGCCTAGTATATCATCAATATTAGCAAGTGGAATTATCGGAAAACATACTGTTCAGAGTCTACTCTCAAGCAATTTATCATACTCTTTGTCTGTTAATCCTTTTGAATCATGCAGTTCAAATTTTTCTCCTATTATTTTTGCTAAGAGATGATAACAAAGAGTTTTCTCTTCTCTTCCCAAAACTCTTACCTGAAAATCAGTACACTCACAAAAATTTTCATCTATTATGATATATTTTTTACTCTTCCCTTCAACCTCCCATAATACTATATGTTCATCTAAAACCAGTTTGTGCAATTTCTTCTCTTTTAGTATTTTAGCTGCTTTTTCCCCTCTAGAATCAAATAGTGATATAATCTCATTTTCCGCAATTTCAGATAGTTCTTCCTCTTTTATTATTAGGGAGAATAATTTGGTCAATTTTTCATTATCGGAAAGAGAGTTTGTATTCATTTAACATAACCTACTTAATTACGTATTTTTAATTTAATATGAACATACTATCAGTTTGTAAATAAAATACTTTCTAGTGAATGAAAACAAATGGAAAAATGATTGAAACTACTGTTTTATCATTACATCGGAAATATCAAATTGTCTAAGAACTAGGTTCTTAATTTTGTTTATGTTTTTCCCACTTCGACCTATTGCTCTTCCTTTGTCTTTGTTATCTACTTCCACGGTAGCTGTTTTACCATTTCTTCTTTCTTGGAGATTAATATTTCTTATCGCTATGGGTAAAAAGCAATTTTGAATAAACTTGGCTGGATCAGAAGAATGTTCAATTATCTCTACGTCTTTAGAGATTAATTCTTTAAGACGATTTATATTAACTCCTCTTTTTCCTATTGCTAAACCAGCCTGACCTTCAGATACAACAAAAACAACTTTGTTATCTTCTTCATCTACAATGCAGTCCATAATTGTAACATTTACAATCCCTTGAAGGATTGTTATATACTGCATTTCTGTTTGTGAGAGTTTTACAGCTGGCATATTATTCATCCATATGATTAAGGTTTTTTATTTTAACTCTTCTATTACTGGCTTTTGAGCACTTTACACTTATATTTCCCAGAGATATATAATTAAATCTTGCCCTTCTGAAGCAGAAGATTATATTTAAACATATTCGGAGATGTTGTTGTTTTTTCCTTTTGATTATAAAATGGAGACCAATGTACTAATTCAATTATAAGATATTCATGGTTCGTTAGCATTGGGTTTAATTCCCCACCTTTATCATTTCTTGATAGCTTTAAGGATATCACTATCTCCCATCTCATAAACAGTTAAGACTGCTACAAAATGAGGTCTTCCGCAAATTGCACCTAAATCTAGAGAGGATCCCTTAAAATCCAATATTGGAATTTTTGAAAGAGTAGCATAATGATTTACATCTTCTTTTATTTCTGTAGGGCAGTTTTGTGCAACAATTACTAATTTTGCTTGTTTATTCATTAGAGCTGTTTTTGATGATTCTGCTCCAAATGAAACCTTTCCAGTATCAACAGCAATTCGTATACTTCGATTTATATCCATGAAATAACACCTTCATTACAGTTGTGCTGATTTCATCCTTAAATTCTTAAATTTTTGCACTTTTGAGTTAATATTGTAGCTTAATTTCACATTTTATTAATCTAAGAAAGAAAACTATGAATTCCGATAACTTTTAATTAGATTTCTACAGCTCCGGAAAAAAGAACATCCCATGCTTTACTCCATCTTTCTGGGTGTGCTACATCAATCCAGAAAACATTTTTTGGTGAAATGTATGCCTTAAGCTGATTATCTTTTATGAGCATTGGAATAATATCATTTGAAATCGATTTACCTTCAGATTCAGTCAAGTAATCAACAATTTGTGGTTCGAAAACATAAATACCTGTATTGATGTAGCCATCTAGCTGAGTTTTTGTTGGTGTCTCTTCAAATTTCACTACCTGACATTCCGATGTATCATTAACATAAAATACCCCATAATCTGAAAACAGTCCTTTTTCACTAGTTTTTCCCATTAATTGATAATAACTACTTACTCCAATCCCACAGATTGTTGCAATTTTTTCGTTTCTTTGCTTTTTGTGATAATCAATTACATTTGATAGATTAATGTTAGTTAAAATATCCGAGTTCATTACAATGAACGTTCCTGAAATCAAATTTTTTGCATTGTATATTGCTCCTGCAGTATCTAGATTTGTGGCTTCGCTAACATAACTTAATTCCAATCCATTCCAATTTTGCCCAAAGTGTTTCATTATCCTGTTTCCCAGCTTTCCAATAAGTAGCACAACATCTGTTATTCCACTATCAGCTATCAAATCAAGGTTATATTCAAGTAATGGTTTGTAGCCTACAGGTATCATAGCTTTAGGTATTGATTCTGTTATTGGCTTCAATCTTGCTCCTTCACCTCCTGCTAAAATAAAAGCTTTGATTTTTCGAAGTTCGAATTCTTTTTCAATCAAATGTATCAAAAAATCTTTGATTGATCCCGAACCTTTCTTCTCTTTTACTGCATTCCATATTCTTTCTGGAAACTCAACCGTAAATTTGTGAACCATATAGTTACACCAGTCTATTATACAAAATATCTATAATTCCTTTTTAATTTTGCTCTTTTCATATACTTAATAACATTTCCTACCATGTAATTAAAAAAAACATACTAACCTTTACTTTACCAATAGATTTTTTTAATTCTAGCTTCAAGAATAGTTAATATCCAAACAAACAGGTGAAATTTCTGTCATATAAGATTTCATTAACACAGTATGCACTTGAACGATTGAAGAAGAGACAAGAAATAGCGGAGAGATATAATTTATCTCTAGATCAGATTCTTGATCTTAGTCTGGGAGACAATCTCTTTATTCCCCCTTCGCTAATACGGAAAATGCTTGTTAAGGAAATTCAATCAATTGACCCGAGGGAAAGCTATCCTATTGATTATTATTCGTTTATTGAAGAAATTTCTCGATTCTTAGGTGTTGAAACTACTGCAATTTACCCCGGACTAACACATAATCAACTTATTCAAAGAATTGTATCTACAATTACTAAACCTGAAGATTCGATAATATTACTAATTCCGGATAAAGAAATCTATTACAAAATAGCAAATAACCAGAAACTGAAAATTCAAGGTATTAATCTAACAGAAGGATTTGAGTTGAACTTAGATGAGATATTGAAAAAAATAGATTCAACAAAACCAAAGGCTGTAATTTTTTCTTCCCCTCATTACCCTACTGCTAATCAACTAAATGAAAATGACATTTTATCACTTGTAAAAAAAACACAAGTCCCAATCATAGTTGATGAGTCTTATGTCGAATTTGGGAAATATTCTTTAGTTAATCAAGTTAAGAATTATACTAATTTGACAATAGTTCGTTCATTTTCTAAAGCTTGGGGCTTGGGTGCTACATCTTGTGCATATCTGGTAGCAAATCCTTCTTTCGTGAATGTTTTAAAGGAGACATAC